>PMQB01000527.1 GCA_003169195.1 Bryobacterales bacterium | reverse complement strand
TATGTGCTCGACTATGTGAACTACCAACGGGTGCTAGCGGGGTATCGGAGAACGGACAATCCGCTTTTGGTGCCCGAGACCGGCGGACCGCGCTTTGCTTCAAACCTTTTTTACGCGTTTGGGGATTTTGATGCGTTGGGGTATGCGCCGTTTGGGCTCGATATGACGGTTGACGGCAACCAGGTGCGGGATGTGGGTAAAACTTTTGCCGACGATTGCCTGCTTTTGGAACCGGCGCTGCCGGCGATTGCCGAGTGGCAAGGTACGGGTAAACTGCACTCGGCGGTGGAGGAGCAGTATCTGACGGAGCGGCTGATTTCTTCGTCGCAGTTCGATGTGTTGGTGCAGTTTGGGAATCCGCATCCTGAGTATGGCGGGACGTTTGGATCGCAGAGTGCGGGGATGACGGGGCGCGCGCTGGTGGCGGAGATTGCGCCAGACGAATTTATTGTGATTGGCTTCGATGCGCATGTGACGGTGCGGCCGGCGCGTGGCCGCAAGGAAAAAAACGCGCAATTTTTGAGTGCGGAAGAGGGGACGTTTATTGAGGGGAAGTGGAAGTCTTTGCGAAATCTGAATGGGGACGAAACGTTCGCCGGCGTACGGCTGCCGGAGCACGGGACGATGGTGCGGTTGAAGATGATGGCGTATTAAAGGGAACATGTTAACTTGGCGGCATGCGGGTTTGGGCGCTCCTGCTTTTTTCTACCTACTTTTGTTGGGCAGCTGATGCCACGTACACGGGTGCGGCGTCGTGCGCGCCATGCCATTCCGAGATTCAAAAGCACTGGGCCGGTTCGCGGCATAGCATGATGGTGCAGCCGGCGACGAAGGTGAGCGTGCGCGGCGATTTCACGCTCGGTAAGATTACGCTGCGCGGCGAAACCTACCAGCTCAGCATGCGGAATGGCGCTTGGTACATCACAGAATCATACCTGCTTGGCAAACCGCTTGAACACCGCATTGATTACACACTCGGCAACCGGCGGATTCAACACTACCTGACGACGCTGCCCGATGGACGCATTTTTGTGCTGCCGCCCAGTTGGGATATTTTGCGCAAGCAGTGGTTCCACAACTTCGATATTGGCGATCCGGATGAATCGGGCGAAGTGGAGATTCAGCTTTGGAATAAGAACTGTTATTCGTGCCACGTGAGCCAGGAAGAGAAGAATTTTGATACGAAGAAGGTTGAGTATAAAACGAAGTGGCTTGACTTTGGAGTGAATTGCGAGCGATGCCACGGTCCGGGGAGCGAGCACATTCGGGACTATTCCGCGAAGACAAAAGCGGCACCTCACGTGAGCGACATCGTAGTTCAGACGCGGCTCGATCCGGCGCGGAACACCATGGTTTGCGCGCAGTGCCACTCTTTCCGGGATATCTTTGTGCCGGGATTCAAAGCGGGTGACGATTACTATGACCACTTTGTGCCGATTCTGGAATACGATCAGCCTGGCGGCAAAGATCCCGCCTACTGGGCTGACGGGCGCACGCGGCGATTTTCAACTGACGCGTTTGGGTTGTGGCAAAGCCAGTGCTTTTTGAAAGGCGGGGTGACGTGCGTGAAGTGCCATGTGGACGCGCACGATACCGCAATTGAGAAGAACCCGTTGTTGCAACCGACGTATGCGGCCATCTGCACGCAATGCCACGCGGCGATTGGCAAAGCGGTGAGCGCGCATACGCATCATGCGGAAAAGAGCGCAGGCAGTTCGTGCGTGGAGTGCCATATGCCGCGCACGGTGTTGAGTATCAAAGCTCGCATTCGCGACCATTCGATTACAGTGCCGGTTCCGGAAAATACCACGCGCTACCAGATTCCCAACGCGTGCAATGAATGCCATCAGGATCACGATGCGAGTTGGGCGGCGCAGCGGATGGATGAGTGGTGGGGCAATGCGTCACGCCGTAAGCCGATGCGGCGAGCCGAGGCGTTCACGGAGGCTCGGGCTGGCGATGCGGGTGCGATTCCGAAGCTACTTGAGATCGCCGCCGATTCGGGCGAAGGGCCGTTCGCGCGGGCCAATGCGCTGGGTTACTTGAGCGGTTTTGGTTCCGACCCACGCGTGTTTCCGGCGTTCGAAGCAGCACTGGGGGATGCGCATCCCCTGCCGCGGATTGTGGCGGCTTTGCGGATGCCGGTCTTTTCCGGTATGAAGCAGACTGCCATCGCGGATTTGACGCGGGCGTTGCGAGACCCGATGGCCACTGTGCGGTTGGGCGCGGCGGTATCGCTGGTTGGATTAGGCGTGAAAGATGTGCCGGGAGAGGAGGGCCCGTTTTTCAGAGACGCACTAGCGCTTTATGCGAAGCGTGCCGAACTCAACTCCGACGATGCGGCGAACCAGTTTGCGGCGGGACGTTTCTTTTTGTTGACTGGCGATCCGGCGCGGGCAGAGCAATGGCTCTCCACCAGTAAGTTGATGGATCCGCAAACCCCAGCGGACTATTTTCTCGCTTATGCGATGGCGCAGCAGGGCAAATTCGCAGAGGCGCGGATGATTATCGAGAAAATTGGGCCATCCGATCCGCAGTATGCGAAATGCCAGGCGCTGCTGAAAGTGATTGCGGGAAGATAGCTCTGCCCGCCTGTCATACTTAGCTCGCAGGTGCATGAATACGATACCGTTCTTAAGTCGTTGTTAACCGACTCACGGAACACTCTCTTTCATCTCATTACTGGCGCCAAGCGTGGGCGGTGGCTCAATGTAGAACTACCCAAAGTGCTGCAGGCGCGCGTTGATTTGCTTTTTGAAATCGCAGCGACTCGGGAACTGATCTTGCTTGAATTGCAGAGCCACAATGATCCGAACCTTCCCATGCGGATGGCCGAATATGCGCTGCTCATCTGGCGGAAATACGGACGCTTCCCTAAGATGTACGTTCTTTATGTAGGGACCCAGCGGTTACGCATGCCGTCTGAGCTAGACACTCCTGGTCTGATCTGCCGGTATACAATGATCGACATCCGGCATTGGAATGCGGAAACTTTGCTGGAGAGTAATCATCCCGCCGATGCCGTTCTATCGATTCTGGGGCGCTATACGGACAGGCTGGAAACTGTCCGGCGTATTTTGGAGTGCATTGCTAAAATGAAGGGGTCTTCCCGAAAAATTGCGTTTTCGAAGCTGATGATTTTAGCCGGGATCAGGCAGTTAGCCGACGTAGTGGAACAGGAGGCAAAACATATGCCCATACTCAATGACATTATGGATCACTCGGTGATTGGTCCGGCCATCCGCCAAGGGCGCAGGCAAGGCAGAGCTGAGGGCATAGCTGAAGGGAAATTAGAGGGCAAAATTGAGGAAGCGGCTGGCCTAGCGCAGCGTATGCTGGCGGCGCGGTTTGGTGCTCTCTCCCCTACGACAAAAAAACGCCTCGCTAAGCTGACTCTCCCTGAGTTGGAAGATTTGGCAATCCGACTTCTCACCGCCAAGAGCATCGCCGAGCTATTTCCTCGGTAGCTGATTGGGCGGCGATTTTTAGCGCTGTCTTTATTGGAGCGGTTGGCGGCGCCCGTTCCGAGAGGCACTAATATTAAGAAGCATTCTGCGAAGCTAAACTACCGTTCCGCCTTTCGTCAATCATTTTATTTCTTTTTGCTTTGGGCCACACGGACGGATCTCAAACGTTCGGACCCGGCTCCCCAGAAGGCGTTGCAGTGATGGAAGCCTTACAGACTTTGCCGTTCGCGTTTGGGAAGATCCCTTTTCCCAATGTCTTTCGCTTTATTTGAAACCGGGGCCGTGCGGACAGCACTAGAGAACCGAAAGGATTCCTCGCATGACCTCAAATTCGTACTGGAAAGAAAATCTGGGCGCCGCCTCGTTGAGGCTGTTGATCGCTATGTTGTGTCTCACTCTTTTCCAACCGCAGCTGACATCGCAAACTCCCGGCGACCGTAACTCCTATTACCGATTGCAGCTCAAACACGGCGGACAATATGTAGACGCCGATCACTGCACAACCACCGTCGGGCTGAGTAACCAATCAGACTGGGAAAACGGCGCCTGCCAGTTATGGCGTTTTGTTCCGGCGGGTGGGGGCTGGAGCCGATTGCAGTTGAAGCACGGCGGACAGTATCTAGATGCCGATCACTGCACAACGACTCTCACGCTGAATTCCGGTTCGGATTGGGAAAATGGCGCGTGCCAGCTATGGCGGCTTGTGCCAGTCGCCAGCGGCGTAAGAATCGATTGACAGCTGCCCTCTCGCGCACGTACTATTGGGCCAGAATAAAAGCTATCCGTACGTGCGGCACCAAGCAGGACGATGGTGTGAACTATCATTGCCGGCTTGTTCATAGGAGGAGGATGACTTCGAGTTACAACCCGGGAAGAGTCGCCGGATTGCTTTACTTGCTTCTCGGCTTCTCGGTAGTGCGCCCAATCTATATTGCCGGCAAGCTCATCGTGCGGGATGATGCCAGCGCTACAGCGCATAACATCGCTTCTCACGAGTTTCTCTTCCGAGTGGGTATTGTCAGTGACCTGCTGGCGGGCCTCAGTTGCCTCGTCGTCGCACTCGCGCTTTATCGATTGTTCAAGGGAGTGGGCCAAGAACTTGCTGTGTACATGGTGATCCTCGGAGGATTGATCCCGGCCGTCCTCGATACGGTCAACGTGCTCAACGACATTGCCGCATTGCTGCTCGCGCGCGGAGATGGTTTCCTCTCCGCGCTTGCGCAACCTCAGAGGGATGCACTTGTCTTGCTGTTTCTGCGTATTCACGAGCATGGTTTCCTGGTAAACGAAGTTTTTGCCGGTTTATGGTTATTTCCTTTCGGAGTGCTAGTGTTTCGGTCGGTCTTTCTGCCTCGGCTCATAGGCATGGGGCTGATCCTCAATGGCTGCGCCTATCTCGCCATTAGTTTTACGGGATTGCTCATACCGAACTATGTGGATCGAGTTTCAAAAATCGCCTCTCCGTTTTTCGTTGGGGAAGGGGCGATCATCCTTTGGCTCCTGATCAAGGGAGCCCAGCCGCCCCGCCCTTCTCTCGCCTAGCCCGGCGAACCCATTTCACGAGCATGTAAACGGGCGTGGCGTCACCTACAAAGCGAGTTTCCCGCGTGCAGAACCCCAGCGCGGGTTGTAGGTTCCGGCGGTGAGATTAACTGTCTCTAGCCATAGTGCATTGAGCGATTCGATTGACTTGTTTAGTTCTGCTGAATGGAGACCTGGGCTCGCGAGGACGTTTGCCAGGCGAGAAGTGAAATCATTCGGCCGAATTGGGAAAGTATCGATCAGCCCGTTTGCGCTCTTATCACTCAAGAAGTAGCGTCTATTGAGCGCGAAGAGCACGTGTATGAGGAACTGTGACACGCGAGTCATGCAACCAACTGCGTTACAGATATCGGAGCTGTCACTAAACTGGCGACAGAACAAGAGACTGAACTCGGCTCCCCACAAGCAATCTTGCACGATCCGATCTTTCAGGGCGGCCGGATACTCGGCGACCAATTGCTTCAGGCGGCCTATTTCGCCTTCTGGATCATGAAGCGGAACGCAGATCTCGATCTCTCCGAAGTACACCACGCTACGAAAGCCGAAAGGTGGTTGCTGATCGTAGTCGTGCCGCCACACGCCGCGGTGTCCCTCGTCGATCACGGCTTGAACCTGATCCAGGTTTCTGTAAAGGAAATCTACTTTACCCGCTGGTGTATTGATCCACGCACCTCCGTTCACCCACGGTCCCCACTCATAGAGGCCCGTCACAATCGGTACCGATTCAGGTATAGAAACCTTTTCGGCCGCAGACCGGACGTGACCAATGGGGAAAGGCGACGACTCGCGATAGTACAAGCCAATGTCGAGATCGGAGTTAGACTTGGCCAGACCACTCGCGTACGAACCACCGAGGACGATCGCGACTACGTTCGGCACATCGCGGAGAGCATCAACGATATGGCCGAGCAAGCGCCTCTTGTCGGCAGGCATGTTCAGAGACGCAAGCATCTCCAGATCATATCCGCAATCTGCGCTGCACGGCCCGCACTTCAGTACAATACAGGCTAGAAGAGAAAAACGAAGGCCTGTCCGAAATAGTTTTCGTTTGGCACTCATAAAACGTGACCGTACGGTCGCTTACCATTCACAACGGCACCCGGATCACCTACAATCGGCGGTTCGCTGCCAGGAGAGACATTGATGAAATTATCGAAAACGGCACTGCTGTTCACCCTTGTACCAGCGATGGCCTTGGCCCAGGTGAACATAGGCGAACTGAAGCCCGAAGCCACGCTGCCGTTCACTATGACCACAGTGGCCACATTTGAATTGCCGTGGCGGTTGGCCTTTCTGCCGGATGGCCGAATGCTGGTTACCGAAAAGGTCGGTCCGGTTTGGCTGGTGTCGCAGCAGGGAGAAAAGATCCCGGTGGCCGGGACGCCCCCCGTTTATTGGGAGGGCCAGAATGGCATGCACGGTGTTTTCGTTTCGCCGCATTTTGCGACTGACCAGAGTATCTATTTGACCTATGCAGAGCCAGGCGACTATGGCGGCGGCCTGGCACTTGCCCGTGCCAAGCTGCGGACCACCGCTAAATCCGCTCGACTGGGTGACCTCACTGTTATTTGGCGTCAGCTGCCCCGGGGCAAAGGTGGGCAGGAGGGCGCACAGGTTGCTTTCTCACCCGACGGCCAGTATCTATTCCTAACCGTTGGCGACCGCCAACGCTTTACACCTGCTCAGGATCCGGATCAGCCGGAAGGCAAGATCCTGCGCCTGACGCTGGATGGCAAACCGGCGCCCGGCAATCCCAACTTCGGCAAGACTGGCGCCGCCACTATTCCGCTGATCGATCCGGCGAGTGACACCGAAACCGCTAAGACCGCGAAGGTGGTGAGCACTTATACTTTTACTGGCCCCAACCTGACACCGGCTGAAACATGGGCCAGTGGCGTTCGCACGCCGTACGGCTTGGCCTTTTCGCCCAATGGAGAATTGTGGGAGGTAGAGCATGGTCCGCGCGGCGGCGACGAGTTGAACTTGATCGAGAAGGGCAAGAACTACGGTTGGCCGCTTGTCTCTTATGGCAAGAACTACAACGGCGTGCCCATTCCTAACCCGGACACGCGGCCCGATCTTGCGAAGCCGGTGCTCTATTGGGTGCCCGTCATTGCGCCTGGCAACCTGATGTTCTACACCGGCACGCAGACCTTCCCGCAATGGAATGGCAACGGTTTCATCAGCGGCTTGGGGAGCAAGTCAATCAACCGCATCATCTTTGACGGGCATGGCGGTGCCAAAGGTGCCGAGCGCTGGGACGTCGGCCGCCGCATCCGAGATGTGGAAGAAGGCCCCGATGGTTCGCTCTGGATGCTGGAAGACGACAATCCTGGCGCCCTAATTCATCTAACGCCCAAGATGTGACGAACGCGGCGCTGTGGTCAGCTCAATGCTTTCTTCACCAGGGCGCCGATCTTAGCTTCATCGGCAGGGGTCAACTGCTTCAGAGCAAAAGCGGCCGGCCACATGTTTCCTTCGTCGAGATTTGCTTTGTCGCTGAAGCCCAACGTCGCATATCTCGCCTTGAATTTGTGCGCGCTCTGGAAGAAGCAGACAACTTTGTCGTCCTTTGCATAAGCGGGCATGCCGTACCAGGTTCTTGGCGAGAGGGTCGGGGCGCTGGCTTTCACGATGGCATGGATGCGCTCGGCCATAACTCGATCTGCTGGCGGCATCTCGGCAATCTTCGCGAGCACTTCATCCTCGCCGTCGGCATTTTTCGCGCGCGAGCCTCGCGCTTCGGCCTTCAGTTCTTGGACCCGCTCCTTCATAGCGGCGCGTTCCTCGTCTGTGAATCCGGCGACCGCTTTGGCTGACTTGTGTACCTTCTTCGGGCTCATAGAGCATCAGTCTATCTCAACGAGACAGCAGCGAGACCGCCAAGGTGGCCAACAATAAAGCGGGCGGCATGACCCGACAACCAACCTTCAAAAACTGCCAATTGCTCATCCGTTCGCCTTCCCGCCGCAACGCAATGAGCCACAATACCGTAGCAAGCGACCCGGTGACGGAAAGATTGGGACCAAGATCGACACCAATCAGAACGGCATCGCGGATGTGAGCGGCTACCGAAGACGCTTGTAGTGCTCCTCCCGCCAGCAGACCTGAGGGCAGGTTGTTCATCAAGTTCGAGAGCGCCGCGATGCCGAACGATGCTATAAATACGCCGAAGTGCGGCGAGGCCGCGCACCAACGCAACACTCCACCAACGCCGTTGAGCGCGCCGGCAAGGTTCACGGCTTCCACCAGGACAAAGAGACCCGCGACCAACGGCAGCACGCTCCAGGAAACACCTTTCGCAATGTCGCGAATGGATTGGCTTCTGGAGCGAGTCACAATGAGCACAGCGAGGGCCGCGGAAATACACGTGGGGAGGCCCAGATCCAAACCAAACCCAGAGGCGCTAATTAAAACAAGGCCTGTCGCGGCAATGCCCCAGGCTGCGAAACGGCCCTGTTTGGATAAGTTCGCCGGCTCACTGTCTTCTTCTAACTTGCCCTCAATATCTTTGCGCACGACAAATCGCAACACTGCGTAGGTGGCGAAGATGGAGCAGATAGATGGCAGCAGAAAAGTGCGCAGCCACGGAATGAGCGGCGGAAGAATCTTGCCATAGACCACAAGATTGGCGGGATTGGAGATCGGCAGTACGAAGCTTGCGGCATTTGCGATGAACGCACAGATAAACAGGTAAGGGAGCGCCTTCGTGCGTGCCTTTTGAACGGCTGCATAGACGGCGGGTGTAAGAACCACGGCAGTTGCGTCGTTTGAAAGAAACACAGTAACGGCGGTCCCCACTAGGTAGACCAATAGGAAGAGCCGTGCGCGCGACCCCTTGGCCGCGGCAACGGCTAGCGACGCCAACCAGTCAAACACACCTTCTTGCCTAGCTAATTCCGCCAGCAGCATCATGCCGGTTAGAAACAAATAGACATCTGTTCCCTTGACGATGGCCGCGCCTGCTTGTGTCAAAGGAAGAAAGCCGCACACAACCATGAGCGCGGCTCCCAAGCAGGCCCAAACTGCTTCGGGCCAATCTTTTGGGCGAAATAAAACGCCCGCAATCGCGCCTACGGCAATCGACCATACGAGGGCGGTGTTCACTGAGTCACGCGCTCCCGCTTTCGCCGGGAGGGCCAATGACGGCCGTTTTCATTTGGTCCGAGTTGCGTGCCCAATATGTGTTTCTCGGGCCATTCGCCTATCGCGTTCTCATAGTCGATGATCTGGCGAATGGGCACAGGGTATTTGCCTTGCTGATTGCTGTATACCTTGATGCTGTCTTTGGCCATCCGACCGTGTTGAGATAACGCTGTCACCGTGATCACATTCGCTCCATCCATCGATTCCATAGACGCCCATGCTCCGGCCCATGTGCAATCATCAAGCTTCACCATCAACTCAGCCTCGCCATTATCGACCGACATAGTTACATTCTCTATGGCGTCACCCCAAACTCGTGCACGAACTTGGATGGGGCCTCGGACTACTTGGGCCGGGCTCGATGGGTCGATGATCAGGCGCTGGTCTGCAGGCGAAGTAATCATCACAAGCGGCCATTCTCCGATTGGCTTAAATTTCCAACTGACGACGCCATTGTCGAGGGTGGTTACTGAGAAGCCCGGGACGCCTTCTTCCACTTGGCCGGTGGAACGCGTCGCCGCGTAAATGGTCTGCCCATCGTTCGCCAGTTCATTGTAATGGGTGTGGCCCATCTCAACCAGCACAACGCCGCTTTGCGAGAACAGTTCGCGAGGTAGACTTGCGTCGCTGCCGTGTTCCGATGGGTAAGCGTGAATGAAGACGACGATACGTTTGCCGCTTCGAACAGCGAGATTGAGATCATCCTGCAGCCAAGCTATTTGCTCAGAGCCTAAACCAAACAGCGGCGGTTGCCACTTTGCCACACTGTTCAAGAACACGAAATGGTAAGCGCCCAGCGTGAGGCTGCGGTGGGGAGCATCACAAACATAACGGCGAAACAGATCGAGACTTCCGCTGGCTACGTCGTGGTCGCCGGGTATCGCGTGCACCGCAAAGCGGCTGCGCGACAGGGCCGAGCGAACGAGTTCATACTGATCTTCCTCGCCATCGTCTGCGTTGTCACCGGGTAAAATCGCGAAGGCGATTCCCGCCGCCATCTGACGATTTGCTTCGTCAATCAAATAGACAAAATCGCGATAGTTCTGTTCATCCCGTTCACTAATGTGAAGATCGCCAAAGTGAATCCATGAAATCATTGTTTACTCCTTGTTAGTTTCGAGCGATGAGCGAGATACCGCCGACCATTAGCGCCGCCCCAACCACACGCCACGAATTGATAGCATGCACGGGCATGTGGAACCAACCGTAGTGATCTAAGACAAGCGACGTTACTAACGCGGCGGTGACAGTGATTCCTACAAAAGGGCCTGCCCCGACGTTCTGCACCAGGGTCAGGCCGGCATACACCTGAACCGCTCCCACCAAGCCTCCCAAAGGGGCCCACCACGGCATTTTTGCCAAAGCGGCGCCAGTGGGCAAGGGGTGCGGAAACATAGCGAATACGCATACAAAGAAGGCCATAATCAGCGCGAACGAGACTGCATTCGCGAGCCATTTGTTTTCTAACGATTGAAAGAGCTGGGCATTCATGGCCGCGCCACAGGTTTGCAGCGCTCCGCCCAAAATAATGAAAGGAAATATCCAAGTTGCGTTCATACGTTCACTCCTCAAGGGATCTTGTAGATATGGATGCCTCCACCGCCCAAATAGGAACTCGCCAAAAGACGAGTTCCCAATGGGTTGACGCTAGGCGCCTAACGATCTGGAGGTGGCGGTGGTGCGGGGGCTCTGACTCCTCGCGGGCCTGCCGGTCCGTCCTCGTCCGGACCTACACGCGGACCTCTATTCGAAGCAATCGTTTGCCCGTTGGCCGTAATCGACTGTATCTCGACCAAAGCCCGACCTCCCGGCGTAGAGTGCGCCAATCCCGACACCGCAACCTTAGCGCCCAACTTCACCACAGAGAACTCGTTCGTTCCCATCGGTGGAGTAAGCGCAATCATGCCGCCCTCCAACACGAATCCGTTGATCTCACCCGCTGACATCGATTACGAAATCGCCCGCGGCGCCGAGGATGGCGACAGCAAAGACCGGGCCAAGAGTATACGCGTACTGTTTCAGGAACATCGCCTGCTCGTCTTCCTGACATGCGCGGTTATGTTTCACTTTGCGAACGCGGCCATGTTACCGCTCTTGGGTGAGATGCTGGCCAAAGGCCAAGGTCGAAGCTCAATGATGTTCATGTCGGCCTGTGTAGTGACGACGCAGTTGGTGGTTACGTTTATTTCTTCATGGTCGGGGCGAAAAGCCGCGTCATGGGGTCGAAAACCGCTGTTGCTTATGGCATTCGGAGTCCTGCCGATTCGCGGCGTTCTTTACACGTTGACTCACGACACCAACGCTCTAGTGGCGATTCAAGTCTTAGATGGCGTGGCGGCCGGCATATTCGGTGTTGTCTCCGTGCTCGTGATCGCCGATCTCACCAGGGGCTCGGGCCGCCCGAGACACGGAAGATTTGAGTCAAGTTCCTCGCCACGCCACATTCAGAAAGCACGCTGTTCGGTGCAAAAACAAGCTAGCGGAAAGGATTGGCTGCACACAGCGGTGGAACAGAGTTAACCGCGAGTAACGCGAAGATCAATCCGTTTGGCCATTCGCCTTCGTCAAACTTGCAGTTTATCTCCTTCGCGAGCGATCAGCGAATAAAGCACGGGCGAGAGGAAGATAGAAAGCGCCAGCCGTGAAATCAAACCACCGACGATCACGATAGCGAACGGCTTTTGCGAATCGCTGCCGATTCCCGTAGATGTGGCGGCGGGCAACATGCCAAGACACGCCACAAGAGCAGTCATCATGATGGGACGTAACCGCAGCATGGAGGCATTCAGGATCGCGGCGGGGATAGCCTGCCCCTCTAACCGCAGCTTGTTGATAAACGAGTAAAGAATCACACTGGTCTGTACAGCCACCCCGGTTAGCGCGATAAAGCCGAGTAGCGAAGACACACTGAAGTTCGCATGCGTGAAGCGTAGTGCGAGCAAGCCGCCCACAGGTTCTGTCATGAGAACGCTGAGCAGAATCACCATTGGGAATTTCAGGTTGCCATACAACGCGAACAGAATCAAAAGAATAAGGAAAACTGTAAGCGGCAGTACGGTTCGCATCTGCAGCATCGCAGCGAGGTAGTCTTTGTATTCGCCACCCCAATCGTACTTATAACCGATGGGAAGTTTGACGGCCTCGTCCACTCTGCGTCGCGCCTCACCAACAGCGCTCGCCAGATCGCGCCCATTGACGCTGAACTGAATTCCGATGTAACGCGAATTCGACTCGTGGTAGATGAAGGAAGCGCCGCTTTCTTCGTGGATATCGGCGAACTGGCTCAGTGGAAGATTCTGGCCATCGGGCGTGGCAATCAAAAGATTACGAATAGCCTCGGCATTGCGGCGAAACGGTTCCTGCATCCGAACGATGAGGTCGAACTGGCGCTCTCCTTGAATCACCTGCGTAGCTGCCGTGCCGCCAATTGCAGTTTCCACCAAGGCATTTACGTCGCTGACATTTAAACCGTAACGAGCGATTTTGGAGCGATCCGGTGTGATATTCAGGGTCGGTTGCCCCAACTCGCGCACAATCGTAATCTGATCGATGCCGCGCACTTTCTGGAGAACGTCTTTGACCCGCGCAGCCCGATCCTCGAGAGTCTTGAGATCGGCGCCGAAAATCTTGACTGCCAAGGCACTCTTGAGTCCGGTCTCCGCCTCGTCTACAGCGTCTTCGGCGGGCTGCGTGTAGTTGAAGATCACGCCGGGAAACGACGATAGCTTTTTCTGAATGGCGTTGCTGAGTTCCAGCTTGGTATGAAGGCTGGCGGAACCATTGGCGCGCCAGGCGGAATCGTCATAGGGCTTCAGACCCACGAAGAACTCGTTGTTGTAAAAGCCAGTGGAATCCGTGCCGTCATCAGGCCTACCCAGTTCGTTCGC
>PMQB01000278.1 GCA_003169195.1 Bryobacterales bacterium | reverse complement strand
GGCACCGGCAACATGGAAATCCATCTTGACCGCAAGCTGGTAGACAAGCGCGTGTTCCCGGCGATTGATATCAACAAGAGCGGTACGCGTAAGGAAGAACTCCTGATGCCGCGCGAAGAGCTCAATCGTGTTTGGATTCTGCGCAAAGTCCTCAATCCGCTGTCGCCGGTGGAAAGCATGGAGCTGCTGCTCGATAAGCTCGGGCGGACGCGTTCGAATGCCGAATTCCTGGCTGCGATGAGTGGTTGATCGCTTAGTTCACAGATAGTTCCTCACGATCGTCATACATGGGCCGCATCCGCATCCTCTCTGACAATGTCGCGAATAAAATCGCGGCGGGAGAGGTGGTGGAGCGGCCCGCTTCCGTTGTAAAAGAGCTGTTGGAGAATTCGCTGGATGCGGGGGCGACGGAGATCCGCGTGGATACGGAGAATGCCGGACGGCGCCTGATTCGGATTCAGGATGACGGCTGCGGGATGCTGCGCGACGATGCGATGCTGGCGTTCGAACGGCATGCTACCAGCAAGCTGAGCGATGTGAAGGATCTGCTGGCCATTGCTACTCTTGGGTTCCGCGGTGAGGCGTTGCCGTCGATTGCGTCGGTGAGCCGGCTGGTTTTAGAGACGCGTTCGGATGAAGAGCAGACGGGCGCCCGCGTGGAGATTGCGGGCGGGAAGATGCTGAAGTGCGACGAAATTGCGCGTCCGCGTGGCACGACGATTAGTGTGCGCGATTTGTTCTTCAACGTTCCGGCGCGCAAGAAGTTTCTGCGATCGGACCAAACTGAATTAGCGCACATTGGATCGTTGATGACGCACTACAGTTTGGGGCATGCAAACAAGCGCTTCGAGCTGTATCACGAAGGGCGTGAACTGCTGAATGTGAGCCCCGTGGAGAGTTTGCGAGAGCGGGCGTTTCAGGTGTTTGGTTCGGAGATCATGCAGGATTTGATTGACGTACGGACGCGGACGTTTGAGGTTCGGCTGCCGCCGCCTTATGTCCCGCCGCATATCAGAGCTTCCGCGGAACAGCCGCCCGCTGAACCGGATGTGACGGAGTTTGCGCTGGAAGGATTGATTTCCGGACCGCATGTGCAGAAGCTTAACCGCAATTCGATCTTTCTATTTGTGAACGGGCGGTTGATTCGCGATAAGGTGCTGCTGCATGCATTATCCGCGGCTTATCACAATCTGATGCCGGTAGGATGTTATCCGTTCGCACTGCTGTTTTTGAATTGCGATCCGAGTGAGGTGGATGTCAATGTGCATCCATCGAAGACGGAAGTGCGGTTCAGGCACGGGTCGGCCGTGCATGATGCGGTGCGAGATGCCGTGCGCGAGATGTTGATGGAGAGCCGGCCGGTTTCGAACATTCCGCTGCCTGCGAGTCCAGTAGCACAAAGGCGTACAGAACCGCCTCTGGTGCAACGTGCGGCCGCTTTGCCGTTCTCGGAGTATTCGGCGATTTCAGAGATGGAGGAGGCACCGGTTTCGGAGTTACCCGCGGAGACGCAGGGCGGGGCATTACCGGTGGTGGAAGTGGTGACCCCGGTCGTTCCGACGCAGTCATGGCCTGCCGCGGCACCTGCGCCAGTGACAGTGGCGACCACGACTATGCGGCGCATTCCCGATACGCATGGTGGACTGGATGGATTGCCGTCGGATTGGGAACGTGTTGATTCGCTGGAAGCGCTTCGCGACTTGCGGCCACTGGGGCAGTTGCACGATAGCTTCATTGTGGCGGCCGGGCGTGATGGGTTGTGGATTATTGACCAACACGTGGCGCATGAACGAATCCTGTTTGAGCAAGTGCTGCGGCAGCGCGCGGCTGGGAATGTAGAGATCCAGCAGTTACTCATGCCGATTGTGCTGCAACTTACGCCAGGGCAGGAGTTCGAGTATGCGCGCATTGCGGAAGAGTTGAACGCTTACGGCTTTGAAACGGAGCCGTTTGGACAACGGACGATCGCGATTAAGTCCTCGCCAGCGGGCGTGGGCCCAGGAGATATCGAGAAGATTGTGTTTGAGATTCTCGAAATCGCGGAGAGTGAGTTCCGGGCTGCTTCGTTAGAAGAAATACGGCGAAGTGTGTGCGCCACAATTGCGTGCCGGGCGGCGATTAAGATCAATATGCGCTTGGAGCCAAAGAAGATTGATTGGTTGCTGAGGGCACTGTCGGCTTGTGAGTATCCAATGACTTGTCCGCATGGACGGCCGATTGCGTTACGTTATAGCACGAAAGATATTTTGAAGAGCTTCCACCGGATCTGACCAGCTAGATACTTTTCTGCCTCTGGCCGGTAAACGTACTCGGTACTGCGAGTTTCAAACGGTATTTCTTTTGTTCCGTTGCTTGGCTAGACTCTTAGAATTGCTTGCTGACATCCCGCAGGCATTGTATAGGAGGATCTTTGGCTTCACCGTTCCCAGTCTTGTCGGCCTCAAACCGCCCGACGCCGTCGCGCTTACTGGCTTTATGCCTGTTCGCTGCGTCGCCTCTATTAGCCCAGCTACCTGGATCTACTTCAGCCACCACGTTCGCGCCGTTTCTTCTGCCTCTGGAAACTGATCCGAATGCCTCCGGAACGGGCTCCATTCTGAACTCCAACGGCCTGACGCTGGCGCTCACCAATCCATTCTTTCAACCTCTAGGCACGAACGGTCGCACATGCGCCACTTGCCACCAACCTGCAAACTCGATGAGCATTTCAGCCGCCACTGTTCAACAGCGGTACACTCTCTCGTCCGGCCAAGATCCGCTTTTTGCGCCAATTGACGGAGCGAATTGCCCGGACGCAGTAACCTCTTCTCATGTCTATGCCATTTCCGACCCGGCCAACCCACACTCGTTGCTGCTAAACCGTGCCTTGATTCGTATCGGCTTGCCTTGGCCGCCTAAAGGCATAAAGCCTGAGTTCACGATAGCCGGAGTATGGGATCCCACACACTGCGAATTGAATACGAAATGGGGGCTCACCAGCAGTACTCCCACCGTGTCCGTTTACCGCCGTTCGCTTATGGCCGCAAACCTGAAATATGACACCACGGTAGCTTAAGATCAAATTGCACCGGGCCAGATACTGCCCACCGATCCTACACCGGACTTCCGGAAGCGGGCAACATCATGTATGACGGCCGCGAACCAACCCTGCAACATCAAGCGATGGATGCTCTCCTGACGCACGCGCAAGCTTCGACCCTGCCGAACGCCGCGATTATTCAACAGATCGTCGATTTTGAAAACAAGCTCTACACTGCTCAAGTTTTCGATACTCAAGCTCAAAGCCTAAATACGCAGGGCGCTTCGGGAGGGCCTGCCGCATTGGCGCAGGGGCAAGCGGGTTTAGCCGCAGCTCCAAATACATTTTCGCTTTACACGGCTTGGGCAAATCTTCCGCCTTACGCGCCAGCGGCCACCCAACGCACGTCGGTAGCACGCGGCGAGGCAATTTTCAATGGGCGGCCTTTCATCATTTCGAACGTGGCCGGCATCAATGACCTTGCTGGAACGAATATCTTACCCGGTACCTGCGCAACCTGCCACGGCAATACTAACGCGGGGAATGATGTGCACCCTCAGGCGCAACTCGATGAGGGGACAGGCGGCAGCGCCTTTAGCCTGCCTGCCCCCGATCTTCCGATGTTTTTAATCACTTGTGCAGCCGGTAAATCCACTCCGTTTAACGGAAGCTCTGTTTGGACGCGCGATCCCGGTCTAGCTTTGATCACGGGCAAGTGCGCCGACATCGGCAAGGTGAAATCTGCTCAACTGCGCGGTCTGGCTGGACGTGCTCCGTACTTTCATGACGGCTCGGCAGCTAAGCTGAGCGATGTCGTTAACTTCTACAACAAGCGCTTTAGCTTAAATTTGTCGCCGCAAGACATGCAGGATTTAGTGAACTTTCTCAGTGCGCTTTGAGATCGGGACTGACGGGCCGAATAGCCGCCGATGAACCGCGTTTTTCCGCAAGATGGAGGTTCTTTATCGCCGATCAATGAATTCGGATAACAAGGACCGAAGTGGTCTGATATCTTTCGACTGTGAAGCAAAGTTGTATCTGCGCCATGCTCATGGCCGCTCTTTATGCTGTTCCGAAACTGGCTGTGGCTGGAGAAGGCCCGTATTTTGTTACATATACGCACCAATTGGAAGAACAAGGCAATCTGGAATTTGAGACGCGAAGCATGACTGCGCGACCCAGCGGTGGAGATAAATTCGCGGCTTCCGCCCTCGAGTTCGAGTATGGCGTGCTGGGCTGGTGGACTACCGAGCTCTATCTAGACGGACAAACGACACGAAACGACAGCACGCTTTATACCGGATCGCGATGGGAGAGTCGCTTCCGGCTCACTAAGCAGGAACACTGGATCAATCCGGTTCTTTATCTAGAGTTTGAAAACACCAACGGCGCGGACAAGACGCTGTTGGAAGTGGTAGGTCATGACAGGCAGACAGACTTAACCGCGCCGAATTCCCGGGCGCGTCTTGAAAAGCAGCGAGAGATGGAAGGCAAACTCCTGTTGGGAAGCAACTGGCATGGCTGGAATTTTTCAGAAAACTTTATTGTTGAAAAGAATATTGCTCATGCTCCATACGAATTTGGTTATGCCGTGGGTGTGAGTCATCCATTGGCGTTGCGCGCCAAGCCATACCGCTGCAACTGGTGTGGCGAAAATTTCAATCTTGGGCTGGAGGCCTATGGCGGACTGGGTGACACGTGGGCTCTCAACTTGAAAGACACTTCGCAGTACCTGGCTCCGTCGCTGGAGTGGACTCTTGCTAACGGGATTGACCTGAAAGTTTCTCCGTCCTTTGGATTGACGTCTAGCCCAAGTTCGTCACCAAA
>PMQB01000403.1 GCA_003169195.1 Bryobacterales bacterium | reverse complement strand
GCGCATAGTCTTCAATCGTCTCGATAACCAAGCGGAAATGTTCGTCGCTGGCTCGTGCGGCGGCTTCGGCTTTCCTGAGTTCGCTGATGTCCATGGCAACACCGAGGAAACCGATAATCGCTCCGGCGGCATCGCGCAATGCCGTTACCACCAGGCTTACCGTTAAGCGCTGGCGGTCTTTTCGGACGTAGGTCCACTCCCGTTGTTCATGCAGGCCCTTGCGCGGCCGCTCGGCAAAAACGTCAAATCCACTTATGGTTTTGCCCGTTTCTTGTTCCAGTGCCAAGCCGCGTGCCAGCAGCTCAGATTCCACATGGAAGAGGGCTGGCGTTTGTTTGCCCACCATTTCTTGCGAAGTGTAGCCGAGCATATTTTCGGCACCCGCATTGAATACCGTAATGATGCCCTCAGTATCGGTAGCGACAATCGAAACCTTCGTTGCGCCATCGAGTACAGTTTGTAGTTGAGCACGCGCCTTAGCCAGTTCGGCGGTCCGTTCTTGCACGGCTCTTTCCAGTAACTTGCGCGCTTGTTTCTGGTCTTCGATGTCTGTGCAAGTGCCAATCCATTGAATGACCTCGCTTTTGTTGTTGCGCAGCGGAAAAGCTTGCGCCAGCGTCCAACGGTAGTCGCCACTGGAGCCGTGCTTCAAGCGGCATTCCATCTTGTAATCGCAATGGGTGGAAACGGTTTTCTTCCAACGATCGAGGCAGATCGGAAAATCGTCAGGATGGATAGCTTCTTGCCAATTCCAATTTTTTAGACGATCAGGCGGAACACTGCTGTAGCTGAGCCAGCGCTCGTTGTAGTAGTCGAACTTTCCGTTCGGTGTGGCGGTCCAGATCAGCAAAGGCATACTATCGGCCAGGAAGCGAAAGCGTTTATTGCTTTGCGACGCTTCGAACGCGCCTCTGAGCCGCAGCAATTCCAGACGAAGCGAGCGGGCAGTTTCCAGTTCAAGCTCCGTCCAGCGTCGGCTGCGGTTGCGGACGGTTTGGTGCCAAACTGCGAACGAGGTGCGCGGACGCAGACGCCCCAAGGCATCCGTATTAACGCTTTTGTCGGGATTTCCGGCCCAACTAACCGTTTCGACCATCTCGCGACGCAGCAGCAGGATATAGTCGCCGCTCTCGCCAGTGAGTTCGATCAGAAGCGCACCACTAACTTGACTGGCAAAGGAAGCAGCGCTCTGATCAAGCGTGCTCAACCAATGCGAACAGGAGATACCAGCGACGGCAAGCTGCTGCAACTGGCCCACAAGCGGAAGCAGCGCTGGCAGTTCCACCGTATAACCGTGTGTCATCACAACGCCATTGATATGCGAGATCAAGCCGTCGGCGCAGAATAGCTCCAGCAGACGCTGACCATGAATCCCATCTGTACAGAAAAGCGAATCCGATTCGTCAATGCCGGCAACGTAGTGTTGGAGAAGGCTTCGTGCGCCCAGGCGCGCCTGCAACGCGGCGTTATCCAGCCGCAAAGCCACTTGCGCCCCCAGTACTTGGCCCACGAGTTCACACACCGAGCGGATGGAATAATCAACATGGCGCGCCGACGCGTGATGACAAGCCACCATGCCCCAAAGCCGCTGCCGAACAATGATTGATACGGTGAGAGACGCCTGCACACCCATGTTGCGCAGGTATTCAAGGTGTACCGGGGCTGGACTGCGCAGAAACGAACAGGTTAAATCGAGCGGCTTCCCCGTCAGCGGCCCAATCGCCGGCACGATCGGAACCGGCACGGCGTCGATATCGACAATGCAGCGTAGGCGATTTAAGAGAAAGAGGCGGCGCGCTTGCGCAGGAATATCGCTGGCAGGGAACCGCAAACCCAGATATGAGACGGGCGATGAACTCGTTTCTTCGGCGATCACTTCGCCGTTCCATTCCTCGTCGAAACGGTAAACCATCACGCGGTCGAAGCCGCTCAGACGACGAACCTCACTGGCTGCCAATTGCGAAAGATTTGTGATATCGGGGGCCTGCTCCATCCGTGCGAGTGGCTGTCGAATATGCGCGTTAAAGTTTAGCGGTTCGAGTGAATGCGCCCCCCCTAGTGGCTCTAATTCAATGATCAGAGCGCCTTCGTTGCGGTGCGCCACGCATTGGACCTCGAGATCTTCCACGCCAATACGAAGCCGGCAAGTATTGTCGGCCAGCGCGTCGGCATTGAGCGCCTGGGCCTTTAAAACGCCGAAGTTTCTCATTCCCAGCAGCGTTTCCAGCGGCGATCCCGTTATTTTTTCGGCCGGAAGCCCAAAGAGTGCGCTCGCATTGGTGCTCACCTGACGAACAACCAAATCGGGCTCCGAAACTCCAAAAAGCACGCCATGCGGCTGTACTTGGCCGATGATGTGAATTGGTTCCTGCGCGCACCGATCCAAGTCAGACATAAGGTCGGAGTTCTCAGGCTGTAACATTCTCACTTCTGTGCTTCCCCCTCCCCTAGTGGAGTGCTCATCAGATTTTTCTCCTAGCATCTTGAAATGGAGTGAAGTTTCATTAAGCAGGCCTATTCCGTTCTAGACTCGGCCGTCATCAGGCTCCCCTTAGCCCTAAAGTTATGTAGCCGCCTCGCCGATACCTCGCTAGACAGGTGTTCCTAAAAGAATCACCACAATACAGTCTTGCTGATTAATTTTTTCCTCTTTTTATCGATGCTGTTTCTGTTTAGCGGCCTGGCTCTCGACGCTGGGATGCTACAACTGCGCAAGCTGCAACTGCAACATGCAGCCGATGCCGCGGCATTAGGCGCTATTTATGAAAGGGCGCGTGGAAACGCAGCCTGGGTGGCCGCCGGCAAGGCAGATGCCGCTCTCAACGGCTTTACAGATGGCTCCAATGGCGTGACGATTTCCATTGTCAGCCCACCTACTTCAGGAACATATTCGGGCAATTCCAACACGATCCAATCAACGGTCAGCCAGAGTTATCACACCGCGTTCATGGGACTCGTCACCGGGTCTTCCAACGCCACTCCAGGTACGTCTTCAGTCTCCGCCAACCTAACTAAGCCCGAATGCGTCTATATTATGGGTCCTGGTTCTTCATACTTTACACTGACAAACGACGACTACGGCGGCTTCTTTTCCGCTTGCGGCGTCTACCTCAATTCATCAACTTTCACCATCTACAACAATACGGGAAGCACTATATCCGTAACCGGCGGTAACTATCTAGAAGTGCAAGCGCCTTCGGTGGCAGGCAGCATCTTGTACGGTCCCACTTCTCCTACGCCGACTTGGAATTCTCCTACCCAAAAAGATCCTCTCGCCTGGGAAACCGCGCCAACCTTTTCCGCGTGCGATTCGACCAAGTCGAACACTAATCTATTTCAGAAAAACACCAGTCTGGGTCCTGGTACCTACTGCGGTGGACTCATCATCAATGCATCCACTGTCAACTTCACCCCGGGGCTATACATCGTCACCGGCGGCATCACTTTCGAGAATGGTTCCAACATCACCGGGACTGGCGTTACTTTTTATCTGACAACCGGGGGCGGATCAGGATATGGCACCCTCAATATCACAAACTCCACAGTTACACTCTCTGCGCCTACCAGCACCAGCGGCGGAGGGATTACCGGCATCGTCTTTTTTGGCGATCGTAATTGGTCCAACCAAGGGAACCAGGGTGTCCAAATTTTGTCGTCTTATGTCACCACAAACGGCATTTGGTACATCCTTAATACCGGCATCTATAACTACATTTCTACTCTTCGCGGGACCACATATTTGGGCCTCGTTGTTGACAACGTCAAGGGATGGGCTGCCACTTTTACGATTCCATCGCCCGACTATTCCACCCTGACCGGCGGATCACCCTATTCCCAAAATTTTGTAGGAGGTATTGTGCAATGAGGCAGCGAAAATCACTGAAGGGCAGCGCACTCCTTGAACTGGGCCTGCTCTTTTCGTTGCTATTGCTCTTGTTGCTCGGTGTCGTGGATTTCAGTCTCATCATTCAGCAAGCCATGGTAGTCACCGAAGCGGCGTATGCTGGTGCGCAATATGGCGCCCAGTATTTCAATTCGACGAACTACACCGGCATGCAAACCGTTGCCACCAACTCCGCCAAAGGCATCTCGGGCTTTACCGCCACTGCTACAAAATGGTGCGCCTGTTCGCCTGGCGGCACCGCGGTCGCTTGCACCTCCACCTGTTCGTCCTACGGCACGCCTATCGCTTACGTGCAGGTGGTCACTACCGCCACCGCTTCGGTGCTCTTTAAATACACAGCCATTCCCTTGTCTGTGCCCTTGCGCGGAGTTTGCGTTTTACGAGTGCAATGATTCCCGTTTCTCAGCGGCGTAGACAAACACAGAAAGGCTCGGCCATGATCGAGTACGCTCTCGTACTTTCTCTTTTCTTCATGACGGTCTATGGCTTCATCCAGTTCTGCCTGATCACTTTCGGCTTCAATAACGCTACCTACGCGAGTCGCACCGCCGTTCGTTATGCCGCGCTTCACGGTTCAACCGCCACTTACACCTGCACCTCAACCGATATCTCAAACATCATCACTCCCCTCCTCTGGGGCGCACCCTCGGGCGGCACAACCATCATCACCACTTGGTCGCCTGACAATACGCCCGGCAGCACGGTCAGCGTCAAAGTCGCCATTGCTTATTTACCCAAGCTGCCGTTCTTCCCCAGCAAACTATTTACCGTGGGCACAACCGCCTATGGCACCATCCTCCAATAGTCTCGTCAAAACGTGTATGCGGCCATCGCCGTCTGCTTCAACTCCAAATCGCCATAGGTCGGCAGTGACCCCAACGGCAAGCCTTCGCTCGAAACCTCCACTTTTATAAACAACTGGCTCCCCGCTTTGGCATGCAGCGCCGTCATCGAAACCCGAATCTCAAAAGCATCTTGCAACGCTGCCTGCACCGCTCCCTCGGGAAGCGCCGACGAAATTCCGATCCCCTCGCCGTTCGGGCATAGCTTGATCGAATATTGCTCGCCGCTGCTATTGCGAATCTGCACATTCAAATCCATTCCCGTAAACTTCAATTTCGATTCGCCTTGACCCAACCACAAATACAAATTCTGGCCGTCGCTGCCATAACGCAGTTCCTGAATCGGCGGCCGCTGGCTATGCATGGGACCCGACGTATGCGCCGCGCGATACCGCCCAGCATTGGCCCACTCTGCATGCGACGTTTGCTTGCCGTCGATCACCGGCTGAATCATCCCCGCCGGTCCGCGATGCTGCGGCAACTGCACTTTCAGCAACGAATGCCCCAGTTCAGCAGGAACCGCATCGCCCAGCAGCCGGTACACATTCGCCAAATGATTACGAAACAGATTGTCGAATTCTCCGCGGCTGTCTGCCGAATGCTCCGGCCCGTACCACCAGCACCAATCGCTGCCTTCGGCAATCATCAATTCTTCCCAGGCCAGTCGCTTGTTCTCCGCCGTTGCGCTCGTGCCTTCGTCAAATCGACGCCGTGCCGCCAGCAGCAGTTCCCAAGCCCTGTTATCCTCTTCCGCTCCAATCCAGATATCAAAGTTTCCATCAATCCAAGATCCCGGAAAGATGCGTGGTAACCGCGCCATCGCCCCCCCGGCCAGCGCCTCGGTCACCGTCACTGCCTCAATTGATGCATCCTCCGAAATGCGCCGGTATAACGCCCGTAGAAAGGGCCGCCCATTCTCCAGGTAGTGTTCCCACGCGTTTTCACCGTCCAGGATAATCGGCACAATCGCGTCTTGCCCCATGTGCAACATCCCATCGCACGCTTTATGCAATTCCCCGACAAAGTGGTTTGCCGCCTCCTGCGCTTCCATCCGCGCATAAACCACGCCAATCAACTCACACAGCCGGTGATCGCGAAACAGTACTTGAATCTTTTCCTCATCTGGCGCTCCGTCCCGTTGCCAGACATACCCGCGATATTTTTCTTCCGCTATCAAATCATGGCCCAGCGTTTGCTGCAGCACGCAATCGTCCGTCGCTGTCCAGCGAAAACCCGCTGCCGCCGCACGCGCTAGCACTTCGTCCGAAACCGCCCCTTCCGGCGGCCACAATCCTTTCACTTCCGAACCGAGCGTCTTTTCTAAATACCTCTTCGCATCCATCATCTGGGCCGACCCATCGCTCGGATACGCAAACTGCGGCGGCAGCGCCACATACGGATGCGAAACATCGGCGATATTCGAATCGCACAGCAACGGCAGTATCGGGTGATAAAACGGCGAAGTCGAAATCTCAATCTGTCCACGCTCAGCCGCATCGCGGTAAGCAGTCAGAACTTTTGTCAGCAACTCGGGCTGCTTGCGCCCCACCAGTTGCTGTTCCGCCAGCGTGAAATCGCGCCCTTTTCGCACCAGCGCGGCAATCTCGGCATCGTGTGCCAAATATTCCTCATCGAACCACGCCAACTGCGAAAGCACCTGCAAATCCCGCATCATCTCTACGTTGAACGCGCTCACCGCCCGCCCCGGAATTTGGCTGTTGTTTCGCGCCAGTTCGCACAGTTCGGCATAACGCGGATACCGTTGAATCACCCGCTGCTCATTCGCCCGAAACGAAAAGCCCAATAGGAATTCCCGTTCTTCCGCCGTCAGCGTTGCCGCATCCTGCAAGCCAACCTGCAGAAAACGATCTTTCGCCCCTCCCGCCGCGTAGTCGCTCAACTGCAGTAACAACGAGGGCACCAGGTTGAACGTCTGCCGGATCTTCGGAAATTCGTCCAGCATCTTTACCATCCCGTAGTAGTCCTTCAACGCATGCAGCCGCACCCACGGCAGCCGGTATTCCCCGCTCACTAAATCCCGATAGAACGGTTGGTGCATATGCCATACAAAACAAAGTTTGATTCGAGCCATTTTCGTTCATTCACTCGCTTGAAATTCGACTGGTTAACAATGAAAGATTGACCGCCCCATGCCCATGAGCCAAACCGCCGTTCGCCGAAGATCGCCCCTTGCCTTGGCAGGCGTCCGCCTGATGTCGTTTCTCGCCGTCTTGGGCCCCGGCTTCATCACCGCCAACGTGGATAACGACCCCGGCGGAATTCTCCAGTACTCTCAGGCCGGTGCACAATTTGGTTACCAGCTCCTTTGGATGCTGATCCCCACAACCGTGGCACTGATCGTGGTGCAGGAAATGGCCGCCCGCATGGGCGCCGTTACGGGCAAAGGCTTGTCCGATTTGATCCGCGAGGAGTTTGGCCTCCGCGCTACATTCTTCACGATGCTCGTTCTTGGCATCGCGGACTTTATCAATATCGTTTCCGAATTCGCCGGACTGGCATCCGGCATGGGAATCTTCGGTGTTAGTAAGTATATCGTGGTTCCCATCGGCGCCGTCTTGGTATGGACGCTCATCGTGCGCGGCCGTTACAAACCCGTCGAACGCGTCCTCATCGTGGCCTCTCTTATTTACTTCGCCTATCCCATCTCTGCGTTCTTCGCAAAGCCCGATTGGGACCTCGTCCTCAGGCAGACAGTCATGCCCACCTTGAGCAGCCAACCCGAATATTTGGCAGCTATCATCGGTCTCGTCGGCACCACCATCACGCCCTGGATGCAGTTCTATTTGCAAGCCGCCGTCGTCGAGCGCGGTGTCGATACCCGTCACTATTCCATGTGCCGCCTCGACGTCATCGTCGGCTGCATCGTAACCGATGTCATCGCCTTTTTTATTGTTGTGGCTTGCGGTGCGACGATTTATCACACCAATCACCCCGAGATCAACGACGTTGGGCAAGCCGCTGTTGCCCTGGCGCCGTTTGCCGGGGAGTTTGCCAAAGTGCTCTTCGCCGTCGGTCTGATCAACGCGTCGCTTCTCTCCGCCGCCATCCTTCCGCTCGCCACGTCTTACAACATTTGCGAAGGCCTCGGTTTTGAATCGGGTGTCGACAAACGCTTTTCTGAAGCCCCGATTTTTTACTGGCTTTATACGTTGCTCGTATTCGGCGCAGCGGCCGTCGTTCTAATTCCGAACCTGCCTCTGCTCAAGCTCATTCTTTTTTCGAACGTGGCCAACGGCATCCTACTCCCGTTCGTGGTCGTGTACATGCTCATGCTCGTCAATCGTCCGCGCCTAATGGGAAACTTCAAAAACAAGCCCTGGCAAAACTGGATTGCCTGGTCCACCGCCGTCATCATGATCAGTCTCACCGCTGTATTCATCTACAACACCATTAGGGATATGGGAAAAGCCTGACGCTGAACTCCTCAACCCTAAAGGCACATCCTTCGCAGAGGTTGCCGAATGTGTCCGCTCTGTCATTCGAATAAAGTGCGCCGCTCCCGGCGTCAAACGTTCGATTTCCTGCTCGCGCTCTTTCTGCAGGCCAAGCCGATGCGTTGCCGCACCTGCTCCCATCGCTTCTACCGTTGGCCCTGGAGCGAATCTGACACCACTGCCCTATCAGATCGCCCCGACACCCGCGCCCCTAGACTGCGGGCCTTGCGTTCACCCGACCGCGCCGCCGCCGCCGGTTCAGGAAAACCCTAACAAGTGGGGCGGCGCCATGCGCGGCCAATTCACCCTAAGCCTCGTTCCCATTACCGCAGCGCCAGCCAGGCAAAAGGGGCGTGCTCGGATAAACGCCAAGATAACGCCCAATCGTTAACCTGCATCCGGGCCCGGGCTCTAAAACCTGATTTCCAAACCCGTCTCGACCACACACTGACGATATTTCGTGACACGGTATCTTGAACCGGTTGCTTATTTTCCGATGGGTTTGGCCGCCTTTGTGCGAGTGGTGGACTTATACGCTCAGAGAGCGATTGACAACTTCCACGACGCCGTTTATCGGGAACTTCAAGTCGGATGCCAGATGTCCGCATCGCCGTTACAACAAACTGAATTGCCAGATTGCAGCTATTGCACATCGAAGGGCGTCGGGCTAAGATTCCCCCGATTCGGGTTCGCGGCCGACCTCGGTCAAATCAAAAGCCAAGCACACAATCGGGCCGTTTGGACGGCACTCAAGGACACTCTCAAGGATCCGGCCAGGTACGTGGACACACTTGCACAACCCTTGGAGTCGCGTTTTAAAACCCTCCTGACCGAACGTTTCGGGGCAGCCATTTATCAGTCACCGAATTCGCTCAACTAAATTCGTCTTCTTTTCAATAACATCCAGTCCAAAACTCCATTTCCGGTACGCTACCTTCCCGTAAATTGAAAAGAACTGCAAGGCGTCAATCACGCCCGCGCAGCCGATTTTCAGTGAATTAAAAAGGAAACGTATGTCTACCCAAGCACAAATTAACGCCAATCAGGCGAACTCTCAAAAATCAACGGGACCCACTTCCGGCCCAGGTCGCGAGGCCTCATCGCGTAACAGTTGTACTTTTGGCATCTCCAAAACCGGCGGCCTCTTTTTCCTACTTGCGCCGGAACGCGAAGAAGACTTCGTCGCTCTCGAATATAAATTCATCAGCGAACACAAANNAGTCAGAATGGTTGCGAAACCGAGCCCTATGCCTCCAGATGCGCTGTTATGACTCCGAAACCGGCATGATTGACAACGAAAAACAATTCGCTCTCCTCCTCCGCTACGAATCCATGCACGAACGCGCATTCTACAAGGCCGTCAACGAACTCCAAAAGCTAAGAAAAGAAAAGAAAAAGGAAGAAATTGGCTTCGTTTCGCAAACGCGCGCCGCCGCCGTCCACGCCATGAAGGAAGAAGCCTTCNNAGCCTCGAAATGGCCGCCTAAAAGGCCTCGAACATCTAATGCTTGACAAGGGATACACTCGAAGTGCGTCAACTCTGATCTTCTGACTACAGACTCCTGGCTCCTGACTACTTTTATGCACGATCTCCCGCGCTCCGTCATCGGCATCGCCCTCAACTTTCGCGAAACCGTCGCTCGCCTCGCCCCATCCTTCACCGCCCCGCCATACCAAGCCCCACCCATCGCCCCAGTCCTCTATCTCAAAACCCCCAACACCTGGATCAAACCCGGCGACCCCATCCCATGTCCCGCCGGAATCTCGCATCTCCGCATGGCGGGTACTCTTGGCATCGTCATTGCAAGCACCGCCTGCCGGGTCACTCCCCAAAACGCCGTCCACCACATCGGCGCCTTCACCATCGTTAACGACATCAGCATCCCGCACGATTCCTTCTACCGCCCCGCCCTCCGCGAACGCTGTTCCGATTCCTTCTGCTCCATCGGCCCGCCCACGCCGCTTCTCCCAACCCAGCACGACTTCGAAATCGATGTCCTTGTCAACAACATCCTCCGCTCCAACGTCCGCACCTCCTCTCTCGTCCGCCCCATCCCACAACTCATCTCCGACGTCTCCGAATTCCTAACTCTCCACCCCGGCGACATCCTCCTCATTGGCGAACCTGATACCTCGCCTCTCTGTGCCCCCGGTGACAAAGTCCGCATCGAGATTCCCGGCATCGGCCATATCGAAAATAAGGTGGTCGCCGCATGAAACATGCCCGCATCGCCTATTCCGGCGCCATCCAACACGCCACCTCCCATAACGGGCAACTCCTCCTTGACGACGGCCGCCTCATCTCCCAAGAGTCAGTCATCTGGCTCCCACCGGTAACTCCTGCCATCATCCTAGCCCTCGGCCTCAACTACACCTCCCACGCCAAAGAACTCAGCTTCCAACCTCCCAAAGAGCCCCTCGCCTTCTCCAAAACCCCAGGCTCTCTCATCGGTCACCTCGGTCAAACCCGCCGCCCTGCCGGAGTCACTCACATGCATTACGAATGTGAGTTAGCTGTTGTCATAGGCAAAACCGCCCGTTCTGTCCCTCGTCAGCGCGCCCATGACTTCATCGCCGGTTACACCATCGCCAACGACTACGCCATCCGCGACTATCTCGAAAACTACTACCGTCCCAACCTCCGCGTCAAAAGCCGCGATCATGCTACCCCCATCGGCCCGTTTCTCGTCGACGCCGCCGACATTCCCGATCCCATGAACCTCCGCCTCACCACCACCGTCAATGGCAAACTCACTCAGCAAGGCAATACCAAAGACATGGTCTTCGATATTCCATTTCTCATCGAACACTTCACCAGCTTNNTAACGTCAACCCCGGCGACGAAGTCATCACCGAAATCGAATCCATCGGCCGCCTCATCAATACAATCGTTGAGGACTGGACATAACCATGCCCCACCTCACCATCGAATACACGTCCAACATCAAAGCCGAAGCCCGCATTCCCGAACTGCTCGCCAATGCCAACCAAATCCTCATTGCCCAGAACGGACTCTTCCCCATCGGCGGCATACGCTCTCGTGCCATCGAACTCACCGACTACTGCATCGCCGACAATCAAGCCGATTACGCCTTCGTACACTGCAATCTCAAAATCGGCGCAGGCCGCACCGACGCCGACAAAAAACGCGTCTGTGACCACCTCTTTGAAGCCCTCAAAGACCACTTCGCTGCCCTCTTTGCCAAACGCTATTTGGCACTATCGTTAGAATTGAACGAGTTCAGCGAAAGCGGTACTTACAAACACAACAACATCCACGCCCGCTTCAAGAAACCTTAGAAGATGCTCGATAAACCTACCATCCAAACTCTTGCTCGCCGTCTGGACGAAGCTGAGAAGACACGCACCCAAATCAAACAGTTCTCGCTTGAATACCCGAACATCACCATGGATGACGCCTATGCCATCCAACAACAGTGGGTCGCCCTCAAACTCGCCGCCGGCCGCCGTATCAAAGGTCACAAAATCGGCCTCACCTCCAAGGCTATGCAGTATTCCTCCAACATCAGCGAACCCGATTACGGCTCTCTCCTTGATGACATGTTCTTCTACGATGGCGCCGAACTCCCCTTCACCCGCTTCATCGTCCCCCGCGTCGAAGTCGAGCTCGCCTTTGTTCTCTCGAAGCCGCTGCACGGTCCCGATTGCACCATCTTCGACGTCCTTAACGCTACCGATTACGTCGTCCCCGCCATCGAAATCATCGACGCCCGCATCCATCAAATCGACCCCGAAACCAAAGTCACCCGCCAAGTCTTCGACACTATCTCCGATAACGCCGCCAACGCCGCACTCGTCATCGGCGGTCGTCCCTTCAAACCTCTTGACGCCGACCTCCGTTGGATCTCCGCCATCTGTTGGCGCAATGGTTCCATCGAAGAATCCGGTGTCGCCGCCGCCGTGCTCAACCATCCCGCCAACGGTGTCGCCTGGCTCGCCAACAAACTCGCACCGCATGAAGTTTCCCTTGCTGCAGGTGAGATCATTCTCGGTGGCTCATTCACGCGGCCTGTCAACGCACGTCGGGGCGATACCTTCCATATCGATTACGGTCCTTACGGCTCCATCTCTTGTTACTTCGAGTGAAAGATAAAGTGAAAAACTTATTCAAACAAGCCATCACCGCAGAGCAGGGCAGCGTACAATTCGGCTTCTGGCTCGCTCTGGCCAACTCCTATACAGCCGAACTCTGCGCTACCGCCGGTTTTGATTGGCTCCTCATTGATGGCGAACATGGACCGAATGATGTCCGCTCGATTCTGGCCCAACTACAAGCCGTTGCCCCATATCCTCCGAGTGTTGTCGTTCGTCCTACTGTCGGCGACGTCAATCTCATCAAGCAACTGCTCGACATCGGCGTACAGACTCTGCTTGTGCCCATGGTCGAAACCGCTGAGCAAGCCGCAACCATCGTCGCCGCCACTCGTTATCCAACGGCTGGTATTCGTGGTGTCGGTGGTGCCCTCGTTCGTGCCTCACGCTGGAACGCCATCCCTGACTATCTGCACGCAGCCAACGCCGAAATGTGCGTATTGGTGCAAGTCGAAAGCGTCACCGCTCTCAAAANNGCCATCGAAGACGCCATCCACCGCATCAAACTAGCCGGAAAACCTGTCGGCATTCTCACCTTCGACGACCCGCTCATTCAGCGCTACACAGCGTTAGGTTGTCGCTTCATCGCCATCGGTGCCGACGCGATTCTCCTAGCCAAGGCCGTCCGCACCCTCGCTCAAAAATTCAAACCCGAACCGCTGAAACATCCATAGAAAATGTGGGGACATCGCGGGCCCTTCAAGATCGGACCAATCTAACCGACCTCGCAGGGGTGTCCCCTCATTTTCGCTTTACCCTTTCTCACTACAGCTCATCGCCTCACTACGCCACATAAGCCGGCATCCCCTTCAACTCCGACTCCCTCTGCCCCTCAAACCCACCACCAAACGCCTCCACCACACTCCCCTCCGTAAACCAACTCCTCGGCGCAATCCCACCCCACAACTGCTGCCGTGTCGGATCATCCACATGCCACCGTATCGGTTCAAAATCCGGATCAACCGTTAAATAATCCGATGTATACAACTCAATCCGGTGCCCATCCGGATCACGCACATACAAATAGTACGCGTTCGAAATCCCATGTCGTCCCGGCCCTCGCTCAATCGCCGCAAACTGCCGATCGCCTGCCAGAATGTCACACAATTGCGCAATACGCGCACCGTCCGGAAGCCAGTAAGCCAAGTGATGTAACCTCGGCCCCGTTCCGTTAGTCATAGCTAGATCATGGACCGATCCACGCCGCTGGATCCAAGCCGCCCACATCCGGTGCGCATCGTCTTCGGAGTACTCAGACAAACGAAATCCGAGATAATCCATGTACCACTTCGTCATCGCTCCTACTTCCGGCGTCAGAACATTATTGTGATCAATGCGTTGAATCCCCGGTCCGCGATGCAAATGATAACTCTGGAGCAACCACTTATGTCTCACTGACTGATAATAAAAAGTGATCGGAAACCCGAACGGATCCTGCATCCGCAGCATCTTCGGCCGGTCCTGTTCCTCCTCCCACCGATAAGGGAGTTTCTGCTCAAGCGCCAATGTGACTAACTCATCCAGCACCTGGTCCGAGGCCACTTTATAACCGATATGCCGGACCCCTGCTTTCGGCGCAATCTCTAACTTAAGTGTCCACTCACGGTCCTCCACCCCGCGCAAATACAATGTCCGGTTATCCTCATGCAAAACATTCAGCCCGAGCAGATCGACATAAAAATGCCGCGATGCAGCCAGATCGGTCACGTAAAAAGCAGCTTGGCCAATACGAACGATATTCATTTAACTCTTCCCGAATTTCGGAATTGCATGTTGCGTCAGCGGAACCGCAATGTGCTTCAGTTCTGTGTAGAACTCAAACGAATGGTCGCCTCCCTCCCGGTGCGTCCCACTAAACTTAACCCCGCCAAACGGCGTCGGAAGATGTCGAACATTATGGCTATTAATCCACGTCATCCCCGCTTCCAAGTTCAGCGCCATGCGATGCGCCCGTTCCACATCCTTCGTCCAAACGTAAGACGCCAGCCCATACTTCACATCGTTCGCCTTCGCGAGTCCGTCTGCTTCGTCACTGAATGGGATAGCCGTCAACACTGGTCCAAAGATCTCTTCTTGCGCAATCCGCATCGTGTTCTCACCCGTGAACAGAGTCGGTGCAAAGTAGTTACCTTTGTCTCCTACCCGCTGTCCTCCCGCGCGCAGCACCGCACCTTCCTTCTTCCCAATCTCGATATACCCACTCACTCGCGCAAAATGCTCCGGATGAATCAGCGGCCCCACCTCCGTCTGCGGATCGAGCGGGCTCCCTATCTTCACCGCCTTCGCCCTTCGTGCCAATTGCTCCACAAACTCATCGAAGATATCTTCCTGAATCAACGCCCGCGAGTTCGCCGTACATCTCTCGCCATTGAAGCTATAAATCTGGAACACCGTCGCATCCAGCGCCCTCTCCAAATCCGCATCTGCAAAAATAACCGCCGGCGATTTCCCTCCCAACTCCAGCGACAGTCGCTTAATCTGATCGGCCGCATTCTTCATCACAATCGACCCGGTTGTCGTCTCACCTGTCAACGTAATCAACGGAACCAGCGGATGCGCCACCAAAGGCGCTCCTGCTTCTTCTCCGAAGCCATGCACCACATTGAACACACCCGCCGGCAACTCCGCCTCTTCGAAAATCTTCGCGAGCTTCCAAGCCGTCAATGGCGACCATTCCGCGGGCTTCAGAATCACCGTATTGCC
>PMQB01000279.1 GCA_003169195.1 Bryobacterales bacterium | reverse complement strand
TGGACGCGGCTGCCTGCATCGGCTGCGGGGCCTGTGTCGCCGCTTGCCCGAATGCATCAGCGGCCTTGTTTACCGGCGCAAAAATGACTCACCTCGGCGTTCTCCCACAAGGCGCGCCCGAGCGTCACGTGCGCGCCTTGCGCATGGTCACCCAGGCGAATGTTGAAGGCTTCGGCGGATGCACCAACATCGGCGAATGCACCGGCGTCTGTCCGAAGGCCATTCCTCAATCCGTCATCGCGCACATGAATCGTGATTATCTGGCCGGCAGTTGGATCGAACGTGATAAAAACGTTACCGTACTAACGCCCGTTACCGACTGGACCTAAGGAGCAGAGATGTCACGCACAGAATCGGCAATGTTAGAGCTGGGGACCAGTGTTCCCCATTTCTCTTTGCCCGATGTCGTGAGTGGCCGCGTGATCTCGGCGCAGTCCTTCGCCGATAAACACGTTCTGCTGGTGATGTTCATCTGCCCTCACTGCCCGTACGTGATCCACGTACAAGAAGAGATCGCCTGGCTCGGTCGAGATTATGCCGCAAAGTCTGTCGGCATCGTCGCAATTTCCTCCAACGACGCCGTGGCCTATCCGTCCGATTCGCCCGATGGCATGCGCAAGCAAGCTTCCCATCTGGGCTTCAACTTCCCGTATTGCTATGACGAAAGCCAGGACGTTGCCCGCGCATTCAAGGCTGCTTGCACTCCCGAGTTCTATGTCTTTAATCGCGACCGCAAATTGGTTTATCGTGGTCAGTTAGACAACAGCCGCCGCAACACCCCAACGCCCGTAACGGGCTGGGATGTGCGTGTGGCCATCGATAATACGTTAGCGGGATTGGCCGTTGATCCAGATCAACGGCCTAGTATCGGCTGCAACATCAAGTGGCGCAGCTAGTTCCTTTATTGGCCTTCAGGTCTGAACTCGAACACGATGGTGTGATCGCTCTCGACATGCTGACCGCGTAGCGTCGCCGGCTGGAACGTCCATTGTTTAGCAGCCTTAAGGGCTTCTGAGCCAAGTTGATTCTTCACGTTTGGATTAGTTAAGTGCGCCGATTTCACATGGCCGCTGTTATCAACGCGTACTTCCACTTCCACGCGCGTGACTTCCGTGATCAACCCCGGCGTCAGGTTGCGAGTGTTCGGCATAACCTGCAGCAGAACCTTAGGGCCGACAAAGTCGATCGTCTTCGAATCGGGCGGCGCCGCTTGCGTCTGCGCCTGTTGTTGCGCAGTGGGGGCAGCCGGTTTGTTTTCCGGTAGGTTTGGATCCCAACCATTGATCGCCGTGTTGCTGGTGGAGGGTGCCGTCGCCGGAGTGCTTGTGGTCGTCGTCGGACGCGGTGCTGCCGTCTTCGGCGCCGGCGTCACGGGCGGCGGCGCTGCTTGTTGCGCCGTCTGTGCAGGTGGCTGTTGCTGCTGCACCTGCGGTTGCGGTGCCGGCGTCGGCGGCGTAAATGGCTTGGCCGTCGCCTGGGCTGGCGGCTTATTGTTTGATTGCTTTGGCTGCGGCGTCGTCAACGGTGGAGGCGGAATGTAAGAAGGAATGTCCAGCTTGTTGGTCGCCTCGGTATTGCGAGGCGCGCTCGGCACTGAAGAAGCCGGCGGGGGCGCTGTAGTGCTCAACGAACTCGCTGCCGTTGGCGACGGGCTTGATAAATCAAGCACCGGTTTGACTTCCGCCGTCGCCGGGCTGGTGGCATCCAGCACCCGCAGCTTACCGAAAGCGATGGATTGGTCCATACCCGTTACTTTGAGTTGGAACGTAACGTCTCCGCTCACGGGCTTGTAAGAAACTACGCCTTCGGAAACAATATCCGGATCAAGCCTTCGTTCGAAATGCTTAGGTCCATCGGTAACCGACAGCACCGCGCCTGCCGCGTTGGACACCACTGGATTGTGGCGGTTCCATTGCAGCCACAGACTATCGCCGCGGCTCTCGGCATGCAACTCCAGATCGCTGCCGGGGAAGAGAACTTTCATCACCTGGCTTAGTTTGCCATCGCTGCTGCCGGCGTTTCTCAGCGCCAACACAGCGAAGGTTAGCCCTGAACACGCAATGAACACCAAACCCATCGAAAGCCAAGGCGTCGTTTTGGGTTCCGCTTTGCGGGTTTGATACAACACTGGCAACCCGCTGATTTCGGGTACCGGCGCTGTCCGTTGCGGANNGGTGCAGCCGTGGTGGTCGTTTGCGTTGGCGGCGGCACGGGAGGAGCCGGCGGCTTTACAACCGGTTTGGGCGGCGCAACAACCGGTGGTGCGGCAGCAGCAGCCGCGGGAGTGGGTCGAACTGGCTTCGGCGGCAGTGCCGTCTCTGTCGGATCGGGGCTGTCGCGGAACAAAGTCCGCGATTCAAACGACCGCTTGCCTTCTGCAATCTGCTTCGGCGGTGGCGGCAAATCTTCGGGGAAAACCACTTCGGAATGTCCCCGGCCCGGCAGAAAAGAAAGGAACGCACGCTTGGCGTTATCGGCGATCTTCTTCCATTCTTCCTTGCGCTCGTTCTTATCCGCGACCCCGTAGGTGCGCAGGTATAGATCGTCGTTCATACGCACGCGCATGACAAGGTCAACGGGTTGGCTCACATGCCGCAGTTCGGTCGACAAACGTACCGAACTCCAACGATAGTCTTCAGTCGTCAGCTTGCCCGTTTCCACCGCCGCGTAGAGTTCAGCCGTGATCTGAGTATCGCCTTCGCGCCACACAATCAGCGCGACGTCTTCGGCATTCTTAAAATGCCGGTTGTGAAATTCGATATCGCTGTTAATGAGTCCGCCGCCGCCGCGTAAGGAAAACCAACCAAGGAGCTTATACGCTGCAAACTCGGGGTCTTCATTGGCCAGTGCCATGGCCGCGGTAAAGGCTTTTTCCATCCGTTCCCGGCGCGCTAAATCCGAACGCGGTCCCGACGAATCCTTAAACGTTTTTAGTGCTTCTACTGTCAGTAATCCGTCTTGGGATTTGCCGAAAAGCAGTCCGCTTATTTCAGTTTGGGCATGAGTCTTATCTTTGAGCGCTCGCGTGAGTTCGCAAACCGCTTCCACCAGGTAAGGTGACAGCCGGACCATCAACGCTTTTGTCCGCGTTGGGTTGACAAGACTAGAACTGGCAACGCTCATAGGTCACCTTCGCTCTCTTTATAAGAAGTCAAACGGAATTTCCAGTCTAGCGCTGGCTCAATAGAACCCACACTATAAAGTTGGTGCTTCCTCACTAGCACGAGTTCTCTCAGACACCTGCAAAAGAATGGTGCGATCCGGCCGCAAGAGCATTCCTACTCCGATTGCAATACTACCCCCATTAGAGCACGATAATAGCCTTTTCCGCCCCAGGTTCGTTAGTGCTAGTACTCCCTCAAGACGGGCAAACGATTCTCCTATACACGACTTTGCGCCGCCCCCAAATGGGAAATAAGCGAATTTCGCAGGCTGGGAATTTAGCCATCTTTCCGGCCGAAATGCTTCAGGATCATCGAAATAGCGAGGATTTCTTTGTGTAATCAAGGGACTTAGGAAAACGCTTGCTCCTTTTGGCACGATATAACCAGCCAGTTCGACATTTTCAATCGTGCGGCGCGCGAACGCTAACGCGGGAGGATAAAGCCTCAGTCCCTCCTGGAAAACCGCAGAGGTATAGGGCAAAACTGGTAGGTCGTCCAACCGCGCCGGACGTCCGTCGAGCACAGAATCCAGTTCCAGGTAGAGCCGTTCGGCCACCTCCGGATGTTGAGCCAAAAGGTAAAGCGTCCACGTGAGTGCCGTCGCGGTGGTTTCATGACCGGCCAACATGAACGTCACGATTTCGTTGGCCACTTCCTCATCTGTCAACGGCGCATCTTCTTCGTTGCGCGCATTCAGAATCAACGATAGAATGTCCTTAGTGCCTTGGCCTCGACGCTGCTCGAGTATCGGCGCGATGATCTTTTCTAATTCCCTTCGTTCTCTGTAAAACAACAAGCTAGGCGCTCTTGGAAACCAACGGCGATAGGCTTTGAACAAAGGTTCGAAAAGAACCAAAGCCGGTGCCACCCAACGAGTCTTGACGCTGACACGTTGAAGCACGGCTGAAACCTGGGCCGCACTCTCGCGGCAATCTGTTCCGAAAAGCGCGATTCCCGCGATGGCCAAAGTTAAGCGCCTCATCGCTTCGCGAATATCCAATGTTTCGCCGTCGCGCAATTCATCGGCAAAGCGCGCGGTTTCGGTGCTCATGATTTCGGCGTAATGCGCGATCTGGTCGCGATGGAACGCCGGCTGCAAAATTCGCCGGCGTTCGCGATGCAGCGGCTCTTCGCGAGTAATGAGGCTATCACCCAGGAGTTCGCGCAAGAGCGTGGCGCCGGTGTCGCGGATGAAACTGTGCTGGCGGGTGATCAGGATTTCTTTCACTAGATCCGCGTCATCCACAAGATAAATATGTTTGTGCAGAATCCGGAAATAGGAAAACGGCCCATAGCGGCGCGCCGTGTCGCGCAGAAATGTCACGGTGTTGCGTTCCGGGCTTCGACCGAAAAAACCGAGCGTTTCGCGTCCGCGAGGTCCAGGAGGAACCGTCATTCCCATATTGTCGCGTGAATTCGGATAAGATGGCGGCGCACCCGAAAAATCGAACCCGGCGCGGCGCGAAAGCAAGGCTGGGCGAGTGTTTCATCCCCTCCCGTGGCGAAACTGTATCTTCGCCATCGCCCATCACAGATTTTCAAAAAAACTTTATCCCATATTCCTCAAGCACTTGCGTCTTTTTTCGGCAAAATCCCGAACCCGCGCTCTTACTCTTTGAACGTGGGTACAGTAGAAAACAACGACAAAATCCGCTTGCAGCGCTACCAGTGGGAAGTGTTTCAATCGCCTGCGCGTTTCCGTGTCCTCGTCGCGGGCCGGCGCTTTGGAAAGACCGAATTAGCCCTTGCCGAAATCCTCCGCGCCGCCCGTCGGGCAAATCAACGCATCTGGTACCTCGGCCCTAGTATCGACCAAAGCCGCCGCATCTTCTGGGAACGCATCAAAGACCAAACCGAAACGTTCTGGGCCAAACGTCCCAATGAAACGCAAATGCGCATCGACCTCCTCAACGGCTCCCAGATCATTGTCGGCGGCATCTTTAAACCCAGTGCCCGCCGTGGCAACGGCATCGATTTCGTCGTGCTCGACGAATTCCCTTACATCAAGCCCCACGTATGGCGGCATATCCTCCGCCCCGCTCTAGCCGATCGCCAAGGCGGTGCTCTCTTCCTCGGTACCCCGCTCGGCCGCGATCACTTATATGATTTTTTCCAACGCGGCCAAGGCCTACTTCCCGATTGGCTCTCGTATCAATTCAGCACCAAAGACGGCGGCATCGTCTGCCTAGCCGAACTCGCCAGCGCCGCCGACGATCTCGACCCCGACTCCTTCCGCCAGGAGTTTCAGGGCCAATTCACCAACTTCGCCAAACACTCCGTCTATAGTTCCTTTGATCGCCACGCCAACATCAAGCCCGTCGATTTCGACCCCATGCACGAACTCATGTGGGCCCTCGATTTCAATGTCGACCCCATGTGCATGCTCCTCATCCAGCGCATCGAAGACATCGTCCATGTCCTCGAAGAAATCGTCATCCGCCC
>PMQB01000045.1 GCA_003169195.1 Bryobacterales bacterium | reverse complement strand
AGATGATTCCGAACGAGAACAGCTTCTGTGAGATTGATCCGCATGTGGTTGACCAATGGGGGATTCCGGTGCTGCGGTTTCATTTCAAATGGAGCCAGGATGAGATCTTGCAGGCGAAGCACATGCAAGAGACGTTCGTGGAGATCATTGAGGCGGCCGGCGGGAAGGTGATGTCGAAGGCGGATGCTAGCTCGAACTGGGGGATCAGTCGAGGGGGCGAGATCATCCATGAGGTGGGCGCGACGAAGATGGGGGATGATCCGAAGACGTCGGTGTTGAATCAGCATTGTCAGGCTTGGGATTGTAAGAATTTGTTTGTGACGGATGCGGCGCCTTTCGTGAGTAATGCGGATAAGAATCCGACGTTGACCATTACGGCGTTGGGGTGGAGAACGTCGGATTACATTGTGGAGCAGGTAAAGAAGTTTGACGTGAAAGTCTAACTACTGCTTCGGAGGCAGACCGAAGGCGTAGACGTTGGAGTCGTGGTCGACGACGTAGACTTGGCCGTTGGCGATGGCGAGGCCGCTGAAATGGACCCACGAGGCGATGGCGTCTTTGCTGTTGAAGAGTTCTTTGCCGGTGGCGGCGTCGAGGGCGCGGAGGACAGCGGGGTGGGTGTTGAGCAGACGCGTTTTTTCGCCGCCTTTCTGGACGGCGTTTTCACCGGTCGATAGGGCGAAGAGGACACCATTGGCGATGACGGGTGGATCGGGAATGTCGAAGTCGGCGGAGGTCCAGGCAGGTTCGAGTTTCGGGTTCTGGGTTTGTCCATCGGCCATGACTTTGAAGGCCATGATACTGCCGTGAGGTGTGTCGCCGTAGGTGTAGAAGAATTTGGGAGCTGTCGGCGAGGGTGGACCTCCCATCGGCACATAGAGCCACGTCTGACCTTCGAGGTCGCGCGCGGTAGAGAGCCCGCCCCATATACCTAGGCCAGAACAACAGATGCCTTTTTCGTTGCCGAGTTGCGGCGAGGTGTAGAGAGTGGTTTGGTGATCGGCACCTCCGAGTGAGTCGGCATCGAGGAGACTCACAACTGACTCCTTTGTGCCGGTTGCGATGAGACGGCGATTTTTCCAACCGAAGAAGACGGGGCTGGCGGAGCCGAGATCAAGATCCTTTTTTCGGAGGGCATCCCAGTTGACTGGGAGATAGTAATCGAGCAGATTCAGATCCGGGAGGGAGGCAGAGACCACCGATTGGGAGTAGTCGCCAACCGAGAGATCGAACTTGCCGTCGGCCGTTGAACCGTAGACTTTACCGTTGTCACCGATGATCGGCCCTCCCCTGCCCCACATGCCGGCGGTGTCGGTGTTGGAGAGCAAGAGTTGGTGAATGACGGGATGGTGGCGGTCGCGGATATCGATGCCGTAGAAGCCGGAGAGCCCGGCGCCGCAGCCTTGGGAGAGAGTGGTGTAGATGACTCCGTTGACTAAGCTGAGACTCCAGGCTTTGGCGTAGGAGGCGACGAATTGAACAGGGCCATAGCGAATGGTGCCGCTGCCTAGATCGAGGCCGTAGAGTGCGCCGTCGGCGGCGATGAGGTAGATGAGTTGCGAGGACTTATCGATGACGGGCGTGGCGGTGATGCCGTTGGGACAGAGGAAGGTTCCTTGGTAGCCGCCTTTGCCGGGTTGGATGCGGTATTTGAAGGTGCGGGTCCAGAGTTGTTCGCCGGTTTCGGAGTCGAGAGCGAAGACAGTGCCGGTGATGCCGGCGACGTAGATGACGGTGCGGACGCCTTTGGTGGTGGAGACGTTGGAGGCTACGACTGGGGCGGTGAGGGCGGACAGGCTGTAGGACTCGTTCGGAAGTTTTGCTTTCCACTTGAGGGTGAGGGTGGGAACGTTGGCGGGAGTGAGAGTGGTTTCTTCGGAGGCCCAGCCGGTGCGTTGGGGGTCGTGACCGAAGGTGGTCCAATCGGCGGCTTGTGTGGCTACCGTCAGTGTGAGGGCGAGAGTTAAGAGGGTTCGCATTGGTGAATGAATAGTATATAGCGGTGACGTGGCGGTGAGCATTGTGAGAAGGGGTGGAGCGAAAACGGGGACACCCCTGCGGAACCGGTTGAACACGCTTTATCGATAGGGCCCGCGATGTCCCCGTTTTCTTTTCTAGTAGACGTCTAGGTCGTGGGCGGAAACGACTTTGGTGCCGGGGGCTTTGATTTCGGAGAGGAGTTGATTGTCGGTGAGGCCATTCATGAGTTGGTGGTAGAGGACGAGGAGCTTTGGTTGGGTCTGTTCGGCGATGCGGCTCAGCTCTTCGGTGGAGGTGTGGAATTGGAAGAGGTACTGGGGCCAATCGGCGCGCTTCACTTTGAGTTCGGACATGGAATAGACTTCGTGCAGTAGAACGTCGACGCCATTGGAAGCTTTGATGAAGGCAGTGGACGGAGAGCAATCGCCGGAGATGGCGATGGTGCGGTCGGGCGTTTTGATGAGATAGCCGAAGGCTTGCGACCAGGTGCCGTGGTGGACGAGGATGGCGGTGATTTCGAGACCGTTGTCGCGGAAGATGACTCCGGGGCCGTTGATCTCGTGCACGTTGGCTTTGTAGCCGGTGGTGTTGCCGTGTTCGAGGCCGTGGGTGCGAATGTCTATGTCGGGTCGCCAGGCGGCTTCGATGTGATCGACCATCGCTTTGGTGCCTTTGGGGCCGTAGACGGTCAGGGGCTGGGTACGGTGGAGGACCCAGGGGGAGAAGATGAGGTCGGGCAGGCCGAGGGTGTGATCGGAGTGGAGATGGGTGAGGAAGACGCGCTGGAGGTTGGGCATTTGGAGGGCGTCGATGTGGAGTTGGGTGGAGGCGGCGGAGGCGCGGCGGACGATGCCGGGGCCAGCGTCGAAGAGATAGGACTTGCCGTTGTAGATGATGGCGACGGCGGGACCGGAGCGGTCGGGGTCGGCGCGAGGGGTGCCGGTGCCGAGGATAACGACGTTGGTGGTGGCGGAACTGAGTGCGGCGGTGAGGGTGAGGAGGGCGGAAAATTTGAGCATGAAGAGATTAGTTTATAGTGCCGGATTCGCTGTTGAGAAACGGGCCGAATGGCGAAGGTGGGAAGGGAGGTAAAAAGGGAAAAATTGGGGGAAGAGCGGGCGAAAGCCGGGGTAATTTATGGAGTCTATTAATAATAAGTGGCTATCCAGTTGACTCAGGTAGACCCGAATAGTAGGTTTACCTTTGATGGAAGATTATCCGAAGACGATCGAGGAGTTCGAGGCGAGGTTTTCCTCTGAGGAGGCGAGCCGGGAGTACTTGATCC
>PMQB01000220.1 GCA_003169195.1 Bryobacterales bacterium | reverse complement strand
GCGGAGCAGGGCGTCGTCGTAGACCTTGGGCGTGTCAACGTAGATACCGTTGCCTGTGTTGGTGCGGTCGTTGATCAATTGTTCGGCTGAAGTATTTTGGCGTCCGTGTTTGGGGGCGACACCGAGCGCATCGGCGACGGCGTGCTGCTGGCCGGCGGCGCGGGCACGTTTCGCGTCGATATCGAGTTGCGCGGCGAATTGCAGGAGTTTGTGGGCCTGCTCCGGAGGTTCCACAACAATGGGTGCCACCGACTGACTCTCGCCCAAGGTCTGTAAAAGAAGGAGGACTGCGGGGATTCGGAGAGCGCTGGTCATTTTTTCGAACTGCTCCCAGTCGACTTCCGCGCGGCTTTTTTCTTGGGCGCTGCGGGCTGGCTGGTGGCGGGGGTAGGTGCTGCGCTAAGGAGGCTCATGACAGAGCCGACGGAAGTATTGTCGGCGGTGGCGGCGTTGGCTGATTCTGCGGCGGCGTAGTCAATGTGAGTGACGTAGAGGACCGGCCCGTTCTCAACAATACCGGTGGTTCCGGTGACGGTGACGGGTTGGGTTTGGCCCCATTTTTCGTACAGAGCGAGAGCGCTGGCGCGCGGAGTTGGACTGCCCAGGACGGCGAGCACGGTTCCGTCATCCATATCAATCTCGCCATCGCCCACAATGAGCCTACCTGTATGCGTTTCTATCGCCATGTTAGCCCGGAGAATTTAATCTTATAAGAACGGTATCTAGAATCCAAGGTTGATACGATTGCTGAACAATATGAAGAGGCGTGAATTTTTGGCGATAGGAGCGGCGATTCCGGCGGCGGCCATGGCGGATACATACGAGAAGGTGAAGTTAGGGATCGATTTATTCAGCTTACGGGCACAGAAATGGACTCCCTTTGAGGCGCTGGATTATTGCGCGGCGCGCCAGGTGCAGGTGGTGCACTTTTCGGAGATTCGCTTTATTGGCAGTCTGGAGCCCGAGCATTTGCGCAAGGTTAGGGCGAAAGCGAGTGCGTTGGGGCTAGAGGTGGAGATTGGCATGCGGTCGATTTGCCCCACGTCGAAGATGTTCGATCCGAAGGAAGGAACCGCGGAGGAGCAATTGGGACGCATGATTGATGCGGCAGAGGTGGTGGGTTCGCCTATTGTGCGCGCAGTGTTGGGGAGCGGGGAAGACCGCGTGAAGCCCGGGCCGATTGAGGCGCGCATTCATGACACGGCGCAGGTGTTGAAGAACGTGCGGGCGAAGGCGATAGACAAGAACATCAAGGTCGCGATTGAGAATCATGCGGGTGATATGCAGGCGCGCGAACTGAAAATGTTAGTGGAAGAAGCGGGTCGCGATTTTGTAGGGGTGTGCCTGGATTCCGGGAATCCGTTGTGGACCATTGAAGATCCGCATTTGACGCTGGATGTTTTGCACCCCTATGTACTGACGAGTCATGTTCGCGACAGCGCGGTCTGGCGCGTACCGCAGGGTGCGGCGGTGACCTGGGTGGAAATGGGGCGCGGCAACGTGGATATTGATGGGTATGTGAAGAAGTATGTGGAGTTGTGCCCGGGGAAGGCGGTGTCGTTGGAGTCGATTATCTTTGGGCCGCGGGTGTTGCCGTTTAAAGAGGCGAAATTCTGGGAGCCGTTTCGCAATACACCGGCGTGGGAGTTTGAGAGATTTCTGGATATTGCGGACCGGGGTAAGCCGTATACAGATGAGCCTTGGGAGAAGGGCGACGAGGCGCGGCGTGAAAGGGAGGCGCTGGATGAGAGCCTCGGCCATTTGAAGAGGATTTTGGGACGGGGCTAGGACGTAACCTTCGTCCGCAGTCGTTCGATCTCCTGATGCAGTTCATCGGGGCGAATCGGTTTTGAAGAATAACCGTCCATGCCGGCGGTTAGGCATCGTTCCCGGTCGCCTGACATGGCGTGGGCGGTGAGGGCAATGATGGGGATGTGCTTGCCTGAGGTCTTTTCCGAGTCGCGAATGGCGCGCGTCGCTTCCAGGCCGTCCATTTCTGGCATTTGTACATCCATGAGAATCATGTCGAAGGATTGATTCTGCAAGAACTCGAGCACGGCCCTTCCCGAGGCTGCGACAGTAACAGAATGCCCGCGCTTTTGCAGGATGCGTGTGGCCACTCTCTGATTTACCAAGTTGTCCTCCGCGAGCAGGATGGCGAGAGCTAAAGGCGCCAGTCCGGTTGACGGATTCGCCGCAGCTACCGGAGTAACTTGCCGCTTGTGAGCATCGACTCGAGCATTGATGGTGAAGTGAAAACAACTGCCTTTGCCCTCTTCGCTCGCCACCCAGAGTTGGCCGCCGAGCATCTGAACCAGTTTGGCCGAAATGGTCAGGCCTAAGCCAGTTCCGCCGAATTTGCGCGTGGTGGAGGTGTCGGCTTGGGAAAATGCTTCAAAGATAGAGTGTTGTTTGTGGAGCGGAATGCCGATGCCTGAATCGCGAACTGAAAAGTGAATGCAGGCGATGTCGCCTTGGAGATGATCCAAGCTCACCTTGAGTTCCACGTCGCCGCTATCGGTGAATTTAAGCGCGTTGCCTATGAGGTTCGTAATGACTTGCGACAATCGGGTGGGATCGCTTACGATTGCTTCGGGCACGTCTGGGTGAATATCGGACAGCAGTGTTAGGCCCTTCTTGGCTGCTTGGCCGCCGTGCGTTTTTAAACGTTTGGCGATCACCTTTCGCAATGTGAACGGCGTCAGCTCCAACTCGAGCTTGCCCGCTTCAATCTTGGAGAAATCAAGAATGTCGTTGATAATCGTTAGCAAAGACTCAGCCGAGAAGTGTGCGGTCTGGATGAGTTCTCTTTGTTCAGAGTTCAAGTTTGTATCGAGCACCGACTCCGTCATCCCTAAGATGCCGTTCATGGGTGTGCGAATTTCGTGGCTCAT
>PMQB01000184.1 GCA_003169195.1 Bryobacterales bacterium | reverse complement strand
CGTGAGTGAGCACCACCGTTTCCGCGATCCGGTCAGGCTTGACCTTTCGGCGAGGTTCAAGTTGGCCTGTATCGGATTTTCGAAGCCAATCCTTTAGCGGGTCGCTCGATCGCCAAGTAGAAGGTGGTCGCGAAAATAATCGACGCTAAGCAGCCTAGAAACGGCAGGGCGGTAGGAGTCAGAGAGGGCCAAAATCGAAGCCCAAGGTTTACTACTCGGTCTCCTATAGGCTCGTGGACTAGATAAAGAGAATAGCTTATATTCCCTAAAGCAAGGAGCCACCGCGGGGAGGATCGTAAACAAAGTATGCACACAATAGCCCCGACGCCGGCACACGTTTCTGGAATGCCGACTTTTATAGCTGCCGCAATAACGGAGGCAGTTACTACGATTAGGAACTCTGGACGACCAATCATTTTGCACATTAACTCCATTCCTACTATTCCGATCAGGAAAAGCGGTGCGAAATGCGGTAGCAAGACTATGTTTCCATTGATCCATGGCGCGCAGAGCGCGAGCAGGAAGGCCGTCCTCCTAACAACGGGATTCTTTGATATGAGCGCGGGAAAAAGGAGGCCGAGGCAAACGTAATATTGGAACTCGACGGCGAGGGTCCAGTAGACTCCATTGATCCAATTTTCGTTCTCGAAAAACGGGATCAGGTATCCCAGATGAAGAATAATTTGCTTAACGCTAAAGTGTGGCTTTGCTCCGGCAAACGCCGCAGAGTGAGCAGCCAATAATGCCAACGCCATGACAAGAAGGATTGAAGCCAAGTATGGCGGATCGACTCGCATAACCCTCTTTGCGAGAAATTTCCAGAATGACTTTAGTTCATATCCTCCTGTGAGCAGAGAATAAGGAACGATAAAACCAGAAATGACAAAAAAAACCTCCACTCCCAGGTAGCCGTAGCGGCCAGAGTGGGAGATGAGTCCGCGTGGAAAGTTGGAGTTAAGATAAGTCAAATGGAACCAACATACGGCAAGAGAGGCAATTCCGCGCAGAGCTTGGATAATTGGAATGTCCAGCTTCTGGCCTTCTTTTCGTTGTTGCGGTTTCTTGGGCGTGTCGATTTCAATCAGATTCAAGTTGTAGGTCCTTTTCTCAGCCTTAACGGGCGTGCAATTCGGTTGCGACGCTGCTAAGCCATTGAACGCGAGCTGTCGGAGTAAGGAAATACTATCGACAATCACTGCTGAAATACCAAGCCCTTGCGCAATTCGCGACAGCCGCCGAGAGCGAAGTACAGCAATTGCCAGGATGACCTTCTCGCCCTTTAGGATGAGCGTAGCACGTAGTTCCGCCAGCGCCAATCGATCTCTCTGCCAGCAGGCGCAGCTGTGCTTTTTGGGCGGGCTTCTTGGTTGTCAACTTCAGGCGGCGCGGCGGCCAGGTCAAATCCAGCAAGACAAACTAAGACTTAGTGTCGCTTACAAGAAAGCTTCCATCAGCTGCACCAGCCGCTGCACCAACAGCCGCCGGCATGATCTCAACTTCAATAGGTTGGGGGTGGGGAGCCAGGTAATCGCTAAATTGACGTCCTAGTTTGATCATAGGGCTTTCTATCAAATGGAACGTTGCCACCGAAAGAGCTGCGGTGCCAAACAGCCAAACCACTATTGATGCCCAAGTACTGTGGATCTGCATCTTATAGAATGCTAACCACATGATAGGAAGATGTGTTAAATATATCCCATATGAATATTTCGCAATTACTTCCATTACCTTGTTCCAGTAGGTATGGGTGGAATCGCGAAAGCAAAAGATGGTGCTACCCAAAACTACTGCTGCCACCCATGTTACGGGTTGGTAGATGTCAGAGGTGGCGTACCTTAGACCTAAGCTGACTGCTGTTATCCAGAATATTAGAAAAAACGGCCAAACCAGCGACGGGAGGAACGGAATAGTTTTGCGAAGTTCGTACGCTAAAATTCCCCCCAAAAAACATGGCACAAAGGCCAACATACTAGCGTGGCCAGTCTGGTGCTGCACTGTCCACCCTATCAGGCTGAAGCCAAGAATCAACGCTACCAAGAGGGAAATCGAGTGACGTCGCGCAGTCAGTTTATGTAGGAAAGGCAAGACAGCATACATCTGAACCTCAAACGGGAGGCTCCATAATGGATTAGAAACTGATATCCGGCCAATTATATTTTGAATCAATAAGAAATTGGCAAAGATATTGATGGTTGAAGTTCGAACGAAAGACATTTCAGGTGATGACGGAATTCTGAAAACCAGAACTGTCGCGACACATAAGATGGAAAGAGGATAAATTCGAGAAATCCGACGGATGTAGAACGACCTCTCCCTTCCCTCCGCTGCAATGCGATCCAAGGAAAACATCAGAACAAGGCTGGTGTGGACGAAGAAGGCCAAAACCCCCACATGACCAGCTTCGGCGAAACCGTGGATCGGTGGCAATACCTGACGGCTCATCAATAGGGCAGTCAGATGATGCACAAGAACCGCAATTACTGCGAAGGCCCGTAGGGAGTCTAAATTGTGAAAAGTTCGGGTAGTCGAAGAAAACATTACACGAAAGCTCGCAGTAAAAGTGTTCGGACCAGTATATCTTTGCCAGGCGCCAGGCCTAGGCCACTGGCACATTATTCGACAACCCGAATCTTCACCTTGTCGTTGACGGCTTGGATTAGATCTTGTTGAGAGCCGAGGTAGCGTTCGGTGGTTTGGATGGAGGCATGGCCCAGTAGAAACTGTATTTGTTCCAATTCCCCTCCCGCCTTGCGGCAGAGCTTGGCGCAAGTTCTCCGTAATCGTTGGGCGAAAGATCGGGATGGCCGATGGCGCGCGCGCCACACTTGCGGACCCGTGTGTAAATCGCGTCTTCACCCAACGGCTGGAGTGCAGCACAAGGTCGGGGGTCGGGAATAGGCTGGAGGGATGTCTGAAACACCCTTCAAACGATTGATTCTGCGTGCCGTTCTTCGTGACGTGTACCCAATGGTGATCCGGCTGGTGGCGGTGCCCGATTACTTGGAGCTGAACGATTTCGATGACGTTTTTCATGCCGTCTTGGGTTGGGATGGCGGAATCGGGTACACGTTCCAAGTTCAAGGCCAGGAATTTAACAGCTTTCGCCGGCGAACGCGAGCCAAGCGACTGCGCGATTTTGCCTTTCATCGCCAAGAGAAATTTCTATATGTACTGGACTCAATTGATCAATGGGAGTGGGAAGTGCGGGTGATTGATCAGCAGCCTGGCGCGGCCGAGGACGAGACACCGGTGTGTGTCGGTGGTCGTGGAGCAACGCCGCCGCAGTACAGCGGCGGACCGACCGGCTATCGGCTGATGTTGAAGCGCCAGGAGATGGGTGACAAGATGTTTCCGCCAGCGGAGGTGGAGACCGTGATTGGCATGTTGACGAGCGCGCACCCAGATGGACCGGCAAGCACCTGGGAAGTGCTGCGGGATGTGATAGCCAAAAGCGGCGCCAGTCTGGATCGACGGTTGGAGGAGTCTGGACCCCTCACACCGGGGAGGTTTAGCTTGTTGGAAGCCAACGAGCGTTTGGCGAAACTGCTGCAGTACCGGAGGTTCGCGTGAAACTCCGGCTGGAAGTGGTGTGGGAGAGCGAAGGCGAAGAGCAACGCCGCAATGTGATGGCGATCGAACGTTCGCAACTGGCCATGGAAACGCTGGGTTTGAATCTGGGTGAGAGTAAAACGCTGCTGGATGGTGTGCAGGACATTGTGGTCGCGCAACAAGTGGCCGAGAATCTAGAACAGCGGCGCCGGTGCTCGCATTGCGGCGAGAGATATGGCAGCAAAGGCGGTGGCACAAAGGAGGTAAAGACACTGTTTGGAAGGGTGAAGGTGGCCAACCCGCGCTGGAATCGGTGCCGCTGCCAACCAAGCGGAGCCAAAACATTCAGGCCCACGCTGTCGTGGTTGCAAGGTCAGACGAGTCCGGAACTTCTGTATCTGGAGACCAAATGGGCGTCGCTCATTCCATTTGGCAAAGTGGCTGATTTGTTGCGGGAAGTGTTGCCACTGGATGACGGGACCAACCACGAGACGATTCGCCGGCACCTCCACGAAACCGCCGAACGGATGGAAAAAGAATTGGGAGCCGAACGCCAGCTGAGGCTATTCGAAGAGGAGGTCGCCCAGCAGGAAGACCCGGCTCCGCCCGATGGCCCGATCACAGTGGGCATCGACGGTGGTTATGTGAGGGCGGCGCACAAGGAAGGCTTCTTCGAAGTGATCGCGGGCCGAAGTGTCGTCGCGTTTCGGCGGGAGGCCAAAGACGAGGTCCCAGAGGCAAAGTGCTTCGGCTACGTGCAGACCTATGACGAGAAGCCGCGGCGACGGTTGTGGGAGCTTATGAAATCGCAGGGTCTGCAAGACCATCAGCAGGTTGTGTTTATGTCAGACGGCGGCGAGGATGTGCGGCGAGTGCAGGAGTACATGCAGCCCGGCAGCGAGCATTGGATCGATTGGTTCCACATCACGATGCGTGTGACCGTTCTCCAGCAGCAGACCAAAAGTCTGATGGCAGAAGCCGGGCGCGCTGATACTGGTGCAGCGATAGCAAAGCGGATCGACAGTGTCAAACATCTGATATGGCACGGCAATGTTGCCGAGGCACTGGATCGGCTGCACGACTTGCTGGATGATCTGGACCTCATTCGAGCCCATTCGGCAGCAGCTGAAAAGCTGGCGTGCGGAATGACGGAGTTCGAAATCTACATTCGCAACAACCGGCAGTTCATTCCGAATTTTGGGGAGCGCTACCGCCAGGGGGAGACCATCACGACGGCCTTTGTGGAATCGACAATCAATCAAGTAGTGAGCCGACGCTTCGTCAAGAAGCAGCAAATGACTTGGACTCTACGCGGCGCACACTTGCTCTTGCAGACGCGAACAAAGGTGCTGAACAACGAACTGGAGAATGTGTTCCGCAGTTGGTATCCGCAATTTCGCCCTTCAGCAAAAGCGGCCTGACCCCCGACCTTGTGCTGCACTCCAAGATCACACAGTTTTTCGCAGGAATACCGTTTGCAAAAGTATGCCGCAAAAGGTACCGTTAATGCAAGGAGTTTTGCAACGGCTCATGAAAATTGGTTATGCGCGCGTATCTACGCAGGATCAGAGCCTCGACCTCCAACTCAAAGCGCTGAAAAAGGCCGGCTGCCACAGGATCTTCCGCGAAAAGCTGTCCGGCGCCACTACTCGGCAGAGACCTGAATTTCAACGAATGCTCGATCAGACCCGGGCAGGCGACACCATCGTCGTCTGGAAACTGGATCGTCTGGCCCGCTCAACGCGCGATCTGCTGAACACGATGGAGACGCTGGACGAAACCAGGGCGAAGTTCCAGTCCATCTCTGAACCTTGGGCCAATACGACGACGCACGCTGGCAAGATGATCATGACTGTGTTTGCCGGTATCGCCGAGTTCGAACGGGATTTGATTCGCGAGCGCACAGGTGCTGGGCGTGAAGCTGCCCAAAAGAGAGGTGTCCAGTTTGGCCGGCCGCGCAAACTCAACCGAGAACAAGTTCAACTCGCTTCCGAACTCATCGAGCAGGGTAAGGCCGTTCGCGAAATCGCTCGGACCTTCAACGTTCACGAAGCAACAATTTACCGCTTGGCTTCAGCTAAGGATGGCATGTAGTTGGTGGATGTTTCGACTTTTGAATCATGGCTGGCGAAGGGCCTTGGGCGGTCCGCAGTCTTTCTGGAAAACCACGATCCCGCATCCTATCTGAATGCCCTGCTATATGCGTGTATTCACAATGTCACTTACGACGCCCAATGTGAAGACGGACGAACGCCATACCTTTGGCGGCTCATCCAATTATCTAAGCATCAAGCGTTCTTTCAGAACCAAGTGTCGAAATACCTGACAGAGAAGCACGACAGTCCGGATGAATGCGACTGGGCGCAATTGTTCGGATTAGCAAGATTGTTTGCCGCCGAAGGAAACGCGCAGATGCGCCGGGTAATGTATTCGGCATTTGAACGTCTAGGCTTCGAGATTGCCGGCGTGTCGTCCGCCGAGGAATTCATTGCACTCGATGGCTTCGATGGTTTTGTTTTTGCCGCCAGTCGCTTCGACATTAGGCATCCAGACAATGAACTTTGGGAGATTGGCTCTCTAATAAGCGATTTAGAAGACCGCTTGGGTAAGGAACAGTCTTCGTTGCTGATTGCCCAAGCTGCTCGTCGAAATCAAAACCTAGCCACCGTTATCGAGGCCGTTCAGCAGCGGGAACGCAAGATCGACGAGGAAAACGCGGACTACAAATCCCGGGTTAGCCCAACCTATCTCGAATTGAAGGTTCAGAGGTCTAACAGTTCCTGGGCTTCCGAACTCCGACGGTGGTCGACAACGGCCACGCCTGAAGAGATCAAGGTTGCTGGAGACGATTTTCTATTCGATGAAGACGGCGAAAAAGTGTGGGGCTTTCTTCGGATATTGAATCGGCGGCCATTTCCTGGAAATCCGATGCAGTTACTTGTTCTCGCGGATGATCAACGTGAACGAGTAAGACGCGCAGCCGTGATTGCACTCTCAAACGTCACCCACCCGGATGTGCGTCGTCGGGCGCAAGTCCTGTTGCAGTCCAAAGACCGGTTCGCGGACGGAGCCCGCATGTTGGTAAGCAACTACGAGTCTGGCGATTTCAGAATCCTTGAAGATCTGCTACGCCAGCCAATGACCCATCATGAGTTCCACGATCTTGGCTTTAGTGTCGAATACATTTTGAAGAGAAACTCCACTCCAGATGCGGAAGCGGCGTTGCTTTTGCTATACGAAAAAGACCCTTGTTCCAATTGCCGGGAGAGCTTTGTTCGCTTTCTGATCAATATGAATAAAATCCCCGATTGGATGCGGAGTGAGTGTCGCTACGATGCTAACGCGGGTACCATCGAAGCAGTTCTGTGAACCAGCTTACCTTCTTAACCCGGTTTTCCGTTCCATTGATCCCAAACACCCAAGAACCAAATAAGAACATCATTTCTCGCAGAGGTCAAGGGTGGACGTGCCAATCTCTGATGCCAGGAAAACCGCGATGATTGCTGAAAACTCAGACTGGGATGCACTTGTCGCCCAGGGCGACATCGAACGCTTCTATCGCAGGGTCATAGAGCCGGCGCTTGCAGAATTTGTCGTGGGAGAGGATGTCGCCGGCCTGGAAACCGACGACATGGACGAATTTCTGGAAGCCTGCCGCCGCAACACGAACAACGCTCTCGCCTACGAAATGCGCCGCACTTTTGCTCTGATCCTCAGCGCCTTGTTTGAACGTCAGTTACGATTCTGGCTATTGTGCAAAAGGCCGGCCGATCACGCGGAGATTGAGAGCTTTGGTTCGTTGTTCAGGTTGATCGATTATGCAAAGCGCGAATACCAGTGGATCGGAGCGAAGCCTTTCATCACCGATATTCTGATACTCGGGTCGGTGGCCAATGCAGTACGCCACGGTAACGGGCATAGCGCCACAGCTTTATCAAAACGGCAACCGAAATTCTGGAATCAAAGTCCATCTCCATCTGACCTGGTGAGCAGCATGCGGATCGGCGATGCCGATTTAAAACGATTTGCTTACGCCCTGATGGCCTTCTGGCATGCAATGGGTGCATCTTCCATACCAGGCTAAATCTGATCACTCGCCCGCTCGTTGCAGCCTGAAACATCTGCCGCTTGTGCTGATCTATTTCAGAATTGCCGCGACCAGATCGCGGGTCGCGTCCAGCGCGGCCGCGAAACCGAGCTCTTCACCGGGGGCCGCAAACGAAACGGCATCGACGAAATTCTCATACTCGCTTGCCCAGAGAGGATCCTTCTGCAACGTGTCAAGCATCGCCGATAGCAACTGCGCCGGATCGGTCGACGCGGTCGCCTCCCCTCCCCTGCCCGCATCATTGACGATCGCCGCGCGCACCAGGCGCGTGAATTCCGGAGACGCCATCGCCTCAGTTTTGAGAGCCGCCAAATCATGCAGATGGCGAATGATAGTGGGATCGTCCCTGTCGCTGCCGCGACCGCGCGCCTGCACTCGCCAGGCAAGAGCGCTCATCTTGTCGGATGCCGTCTCCACGGGCGCAATGCAAGGGAACGCGGCGACTTCGGGTGTCTGACCCAATGTTCTGCTTATCAGCGAGCCGAGCGGTCGCATCGATGCCGGGAGCGCGGGCGCTGTCAGGGTCATTTCTACCTTTATGTGCGGCCGCAGTCCGCGACTTGTGTCGAACAGAGTGGGAAAGAGGAATTCCGCCGAGAAAAAGCGGCTCTCGTCGGCCTTGGTCACATCTCCGGTCAGCACGAACCCTGTCCTGGTCAATGCATCGACAATGCGTTCGCGATAGGCGCTTCGCTCCCGCCTGGCGGCGTTGCCGCTCATTTCCGGCAAGGCCACCTTGAAATCGATATCCTCCGAAAAGCGCTGAATCAGGCCCCAGGCTTTCGACAAGGAGGTGCCCCCGCCGAACGCCGGAACTATGCCGCCGTGATCGAAGCCCGCCAGCACACCGAGAGCCTGAGTGACATGCCAGTCCTTCTCGATCAGGCCGGGGTCTGTCCTGAGGCGAAAGGCGACCTCTTCAACGAGGCGACGGTCCAACACGCTCATACCTCACAGGAACGCCGTTGTAGGTAATCTTGCGTCTGACCCGTCCCATAACTCCGATCACACGGCCCGTGGGCACCTGCGTCGAAGTGCCGGCATTGTAGGCCAGCTCGTAACGGCTCGGCCCCGTCTTTACACCGATGCGACCCAGGGCCTCGCCGGCAAGCTCACGGATATTCTTCGTCGGGATCGGCGTTCCATCCAGCACGGAAGGCGTCGCCCTGGCATAGAGGCCATATCCGACTTTCGTGAGCTGCCCTTTTTTCACCAGCCCTTTCAGAACCCGGCCCACCTGGTCGTAACCACCCAAATCGCGGAAATCCGTGCGTAGAAACACGTCGCCGCGCTTGCGGGCGAGGCGTTTTTCCAGCCGCTTTTCCAGGCTTTCGGGTTCACGCGCTTTGGTGGTGCTCATGCTGACAATATACGACATTGTAATGAATAAACCAATATGTAAATCAACAATTTGGCGGCATCCTACACTTAAGTGTCCCAAAGACTCTCGGTGCCCAGCATATTGACTCTTGATTCGCCGTATTTACGGCGATACGGCGGGCCGTAAATACGGGTTAAGCCGACATAACCGGCCGGCTGGGCCATGAACGAAAGGTCAAATCCACGGATCGCCGACGTTAACCCCTTCCTACCTCTCGTCCAATCTCAGGCTTCGGGCCGCCTCTGCGCCCAGGCCAGAAGCGATTTTTCGGTTACGCGATAGAGAACCCCCACTTCATGGCCCTGCACCGAGATAAGCGTAAATTTTCCCCATAGACTTTGCAGTCAATTGATTCTATTTCACTTGTCGCAATACTGATTCGGTTGTGCCAACTCTTAGCGGGGTGTCTTTGAAGGGCCTTCTAAACGTGAAATCAACGATTTACACGTCATTACTGGCGCTTTGCGTGGCAAAGGGTAGATTTTGCGCTTATCTCGGACGATTTGAAACTCACAGACAGCAACGGCTTTGTCGCACTTTGAATCGGCCTCGGAACGGAAGCAAATTTTAGCGATTTGCGAGTTAGACGGCTACCTTCGTATTGGCGGAACAGAATGCCCTACGGAAAATAGCTCCACCCTTGTCGCCAAGGGTAGAGCTATCCACACAGTTTTTGGGCAGATTACGGCGCATTGGGAAGTTATCTCAACCCTTCAACCTGCCACCTTTACCCCATCAGGCCGACTGTTGCGAGCTGGGCATCACCAAGACATTTGGCGCTTCCATTTGGGGAGGCTTTCGAAAGTCCGAAACGATGGGCTCTGGGGATCTTCCAAAATTCGGATTGTAGTTGCCAAATCGATTAATGTGCTCGGTCGGGTAAGGACTGAGCGAGGCTGCCAACTCATCTGAGACGAGATGCCCGTCCGCTTCCATCTTCTGCATGGCCCGGGTCATGCCCACCAGGTTGTGGAAGACGAGTAGATTGGCGACCATGTCACTTTTCCTATATCAGTAGACTTTGCACGCCGGGCGTTTGGTTTTGCCTATATCTGTAGACAGGGGAGAGTTTCCCATAGGCCCCCCCGCACGAATTTCGCGCTGCTGACCGCCAAGGCTTGCAAAGTGGATCAAGTTTCCATTTGACATTAAACTACGGGCTGGCGCATACTGTACCTGTCTGATATCGACATGTCGAAACAACAAACTGATATTCCTTACGGCACATTAGATCTTTTGATTCTGAAAACGCTGGAGACGATGGGGGCGATGCACGGCTATGCGCTGGCGCGGCGGATTGAGCAAGTAGCTGGGCGGATTTTGCAGTTGAGCCAGGGGTCGCTGTATCCGGCTCTCGTCCGTTTGCAGCAGGAAGGATGGATTCAGACAGAGTGGGGTGTTTCGGACACGAACCGCAAAGTGAAGTTCTTCTCATTGACGAAGGCCGGGCGGAAGCAACTTGAGGTGGAAATTCAGAACTGGGATAAGGCGACGGCGCTGGTTGCGCGGTTTTTGGAGACGACAACATGAGCCTGCGGCGGAGTTGGGCGCGGCTGACGGCGATTTGGAACCGCCGACGTTTGGATGAGGAATTAGAGGACGACATCCGTGTGCATTTGGCGTTGGCGGAAGAAGAGGCGGCGGCGCAAGGAATGCCTGCAGATGCCGCCCGGCTGGAAGCGCGGCGACAGTTTGGAGGAATTGCACAGATGAAGGAAGAGCATTACGACCGGCGGAGTTTTCGATTTTTGGAAACGATGGCAAAAGATCTGCGCTACGGCTTGGCAGGGCTGTGGCGAGCGCCGGGGTTTGCGGTTGTGGTGATCGGCGTACTCGGTTTGGGTATTGGCGGAACGGTTGCCATGTTTAGCGTGGTGGACGCGGTTCTGCTGAAACCGCTTCCGTTTCCGGCACCGGACCGGATTGTGGCTGTTTGGGAAGCGCCGCGGCCCGGCGTCGTGAATGCAGTAAGCGTGCGGCAGTTCCTGGCGTGGCAGCGTTTATCAAGGGAATTTATGACGCTGACGGCGGAGCAGGATTTCTCAGCGGCGATCAGTTACAACAATCAGCCGATACGCCTGGCCGGCAAACGTGTAACGGCCGACTACTTCAACGTTTTTGGTACACGGGTCGCTTTAGGACGCGCGTTCCGGTCGACCGAAGACCAGCCCGGGGCTGAGCCAGTGGTGGTGTTGAGCCATAGTGCCTGGCAAACACATTTCGGCGGGGACCCAAATATCCTGCAAAAACGGGTGGCGCTTGACGGACGGAGCTATCAGGTGATTGGCGTGTTGGAGCCGGGCGCGTTTGATCGTGACGAAGCGCAGTTCTGGACGCCGCTTTTATTTGACCAGGCGGAAAAGTCAAGCGCGCTCAAGTGGCTGACCTTATACGGGCGAGTGGGGAACGGCTTGAGCATAGAGCAAGCTGGGCAGAAGATGCAGGCGATTTATTCCGCGCTGGCAGAAGACTCATCCATGGATGGAGACAAGACCTACACGGCAGTCGTCCGTCCGCTTTCAGAACTGCTGTTGGGGAATAATCTACAAAGGTCGATTGCGGTAGCGTTCGGGGCTGTGGTGCTGGTTCTGCTGATCGCTTGCGCAAACGTAGCGAACCTGCTGTTTGTACGCGGGGCGTCGCGAAAGACGGAACTGGCTGTGCGTGCCGCCCTGGGCGCGGGACGCGGACGATTGATTGGACAGTTGCTTACCGAGTGCCTGATGCTATGCGCTCTGGGTGGAGCGGCCGCTGTCGCGATCGCATTTGCCTTGATCCGGGCAGCGAAACCCGTCCTGGCCGATTCCTTGCCGTTTACCGCCGAGGTTCGGCTAAATGGCAATGCGCTCTTGTTCGCGATTGTGGTGGTGTTGGGCGTGGCGCTGCTTACAGGCGCGCTGCCCGCTTGGTACACATCTTTCAGTGGTTTGGCGGATGCTTTGAAACAGGGGGCACGAGGATTCAGCGGCGCCCATTGGCGTGCCAGGCGAAGCATTGTGATTTGCGAAGTCGCGCTTTCGCTAGTGCTGGTTTGCGGTGCCCTGCTGCTATTGAGAAGCTTGCTCAACCTGCAACGGGTAGATGCGGGCGTACGGATTGAAAACGTGGTGACCACATCTGTCAATCTTCCGGCTGACGCATATGGCACGCCGGAAAAAGCTGCGGAGTTTTATGGCGCATTGGCGCGCCGGTTGCAAGCAACGCCAGGAGTGATGAAAGCCGGGATGGCAACTGTTCTGCCATTGCATTGGATCAGCAACGGAGAGGGCATTTTTATTGCAGGTGTAGAGAAGCCGGTGTTAATTCGATTTAAGCGCGTGGATTCGGGATATCTGCCGACGCTGGATATTCCGCTTCTGGCGGGGCGTGGCATTGAAGAGCGCGACCGGCAGGCAGGGCCGCGCGTGATGCTTATTAATCAAGCTCTGGCGAAGAGGCTGGCCGATGTGGCCGGCATTCAAGAGCCTATAGGTGCAGTTGTTCGTCTAACGGGGAGCGACTATTCGGGGCAGACGGAGACCAGGACGGATGTGCAGATTGTTGGGGTGATTCGCAACGAACGAACCACGTCGCCGGGCGCGGCTGAACCGCCGGTTGTGTACGTTCCGCTAGCTCAAGTGCCGAACCCGAATTTGAAAATCCTTATCCGCACGCCGGAGGGGTTCGAAGCGGTGATGCCGGCAATTCGGCAGGCGGTTCGAGACGTGGATCCGAATCTACCCTTGGGCGAAGTGGCGACGATGCAGGAAATTAAGGCCGAGACGCTATCCGGTGTCAGCCGGCCCGCCGGGCTGATTGCCGCATTTGCCGGAATTGCGCTGCTGCTGGCCGGCGTCGGTTTGTACGGTGTAATTGCTTATTCGCTGACGCAAAGGCGCAAGGAGTTTGGGATTCGAATGGCGTTGGGCGCGAAGCCGGAGACGGTGTTTCTGCAAGTATTGCGAGGCGCGCTGGCAATGGTGGGCGCGGGTCTGTTGCTGGGACTGGCGGGCACCTATGCGATGACACGGATTTTGACGAGCTTCTTATTTGAAGTTTCGCCGCTAGATCCTTTCTCGCTATTGCTGGGGTGCGCTGCCCTGACGACAATTGGGTTGGCGGCGGCTTTGATCCCCGCGCGCAGGGCGGCGCGGGTTGATCCGATGTTGACGCTGCGCGAGGAAGGGTGAGTAGTTAGGGAGATCTCTAGAATTCGCAGTCAATCATCGTGAGTAACGGCGCAGTGTAGAGCAAAGTAGCCAACTCCCGGATGGTCGCCGTCCTTCCTTTTTGCAGGTTGCCAGCAAACTCGCAAACTGGAGGGCATCCGATCCCGACGCCGAGGCTACGTCTACCCTGATGTCGCCGAGAACCACAAAGATTAAGAAATCCTTAATAGAAGATTAAGCCATCAGGTGTATTTTCGTCCGAATCGTTCCCACGGTTCGAGTTGGGTCACCTCCGCCGTCTTGGGTGTTGGGGAGCAACGGGGCAGAAAGTTGCCTTAAGAGTCGTTTGTGTAATCTATCTCACAAATATGCCCTGTAAAGTGGCAGAAACGCACTGCGCCACCCCAAAATGCAGATTGACAGCGTCCGTGTAACGATCTGAAATTGCAGGTGGTTATTCCTTAACCCGGTTTTCCGTTCCATTGATCCCCAACACCCAGGATGGCCGAAGGCCACCGCGTTAGCGGCGCGAAGCGTCCTTGACGGACTCGTGAGTAAAGGGCAGGTGAAAGACGGCGTTAGCCATTCCGCTTAGGGGTTTGGGGAGCGGGCAGCTCCGCATGTTTATTTTCTGAATCCGGCTTGACGCACCTTTTAGGGTGGTTTGCGCTCGTTAGAGCGCGTTGAGAAAAGCCGCCGAAGGCTTTCCTTATTCTTAGGAAACGCCCAGCCATTCCCTGATCATGGCTTTGTGATCTTCCGGTGTAGCGGGATCGAGTAATATCCGGTGTTGTTCTCGGCGCCATTCTTCGGCCTCAATCTTTGCGCGGGCGTCAGTCTCCGCTTGTTCTTTTCGACGCCTTCCCTGCTCTGCTCGAAAATGCTGAAAGCTTTCACCGATGAAACACTTTGGAACTGCCGTCACCAAAAAACCGATGGGTGTTCGGATACTTCCGGCTCGAACGAGTTCGCCTTTCTCACGAATGAAGTGGACAATCTCATCGTCGGTACAATCTGGCGCCGCCTGGCGGCAGCTTACTGTTAGGCGTTTGAGCACGTCGTCGTCGACGGTTCCGAATTGACTCAAAGCTTCGTAAATCGCTTCTGATGACGACGACGTTTGTTCTCTAGAGTTATTGCCTATAGAAGAAGTGGTCTCCCGGACCACAGTGGACAGGTTCATTTTGACCATAGTTACAGGGGACTCATTGACCACTGTGGACACGTTGGAAGTGACTACTGTGGACATATCTGGTTTGGTTCTTCGCGGCGGCAGTTCATTAAGCTCCCAAACGTAAGAGAAGCCTGGGCCCACTTTGGCAACGTGCTTCCGGCCGAGCGCTTGATGCCGATCAAGAACCGTGCGATAGTTGAACACTCGGTATACGGTCGAGGTTCGCTGATAGATATCAGCAGGCTTCGCAATCTCGATGAAATTCTTATCGATCAGTTTGGCCACTATCCGCTGAATGGTCTTTCGGGCGAGTCTGGTTTGTTTCGTCAGGTAGTCATAGCCGGCTTGTATGATTCTGGCTGAGCCGTCCTCCTTACCGTTTGGGTCGCGCCAAAGAGTGTTGTAGACAGACTCTTCGGCGGAATTGATCACATCCTGTGCCCGCCGGATCTGCTTCACGCGACCATCTGGGACAAGTTCACCATCGGCGGTCTGCCACAACTTAACCCGCGACGAGAAACGAGCTGCGCCCGGCTTAGACCTGTCCATAGTAGGCATGTCTGGCAGCTTTGGTGTGGTCTCATCGAAACATGTTGAACTGGCCACCGCCTCATTCGCTGGTGACATGGCTACTGTAGTCACGTCTGGGTCTTCAATTCTATGAGGCTCGGTAGGTGGCGCTGCGGCTGCCGTTGATGTGTCTACTGTGGACACGTCTACATCTTTTACGATGTGAGGTTCTTCGGACAGCCTGCCCGCATGTAACCTGTCTACTGTGGGCAGTTGTGTATGGGTGTCAACTGTGGACATGCCTGCATCGTCAAGGCGGCCAAGCTCGACATCTAGGGCGGTGTTTCTTAACGTGTCTACAGTGGTCGAGTCTTTATTCGTGACTATAGTAGGCAGGTCTACTAACGTGTCTACTGTTGCCACGTCCGATTGCGGTTCTAAACTGGCTACTATGGACACTTCTCCAAGCTTCTGCAACAAAACACTTTTAGTTACAAGCTCCCGAATCGGCTGCAATCCATGATAGTGTGTGTTATTAAACGTGACTACAGTGGGCACATTTGGTGCGTTATTAGGAGGATTAGACTCGCTGGCCGACTCGCCTTTTGATAGGAGATGAGAACCGACACCACTCCCCACGGCTGGCGAAAAGATGAGGTCATCCAGCTCGTGAGCGTCAAACTCGGGTTGCTTCTTAGACCGCGATGCTTTGGCCATTCTGAGCCTGAGCGTTCATTCCTTCCACTTTGAAGAACTCTAATAACTGTGAGGCGGCGGCGTGATAGTCTTCGAGTGCCTTTGAAGCTGGATCGAGATCAGCCACCATCTTGTGGGCCCGAGTCGCTTTCCCGATAACCTGATCAGTGCGAATAGCCGGCAGAATTGGGATTTTATAAGTTTCGCTGAGTTGACCCATCATTTTCATCACAATGTCAGTGAGACCAAACCGCTTATTTACGATCGTTGGTAAGAGCCCAACAGAACGGATAGGAACACGTACGCTGTCGCCGATCGTCTGAGCTGAAAAGATCGTCGCGCCGGCACCAGACACGCTCAGAGTGTCCATGGAAATCGGAATAACCACGTTTTGGCAAAACACCATGGAGCACGCCTGGAGAAGGGAAATGGAGGGCGCCACATCGACAACAATGGCGTCGTAGGTGTCTTCATACAGTTCGAAGGCTTTCTGAAACACCAGCTCGCGGCCATACATGGTGAAAATGCGCTGTTCCATGGTCGTGGTTTCGCGATTGCCGCATAGCACGTCAAGCCGCTCGGCAACGGTGGTAACGCAATCCGGCAAGCGTAATTGATTCAGGATGAAATCGGCAATGTAATTCTGCGGTTTGAGTCGCAGCGTAACAGCGATGGACCCTTGCGGGTCGCTATCAATGAGCAGCGTTTTAAGGCCACGATCAGCAAAGCAGCGAGCGAGCGTAATCGCCGAAGTGGTCTTTCCCACGCCGCCTTTCTGGTTGCCTATCATCAATTTGATCATTTCTGAAGTGCCTCGCGCGTTGTCTGAAGATCGGCGTCAGTCCAAACGCGATAGTTGTTTTCCGCCCGCATCGGCGGCTCTGGAATCCGGCCATCAGCCAGCATCCTGTAAAGGGTTCTGGAACTAACCCCCAATATCTTGGCCACTTGAGCGCTCTTATACAACCCGTCGCGGTATCGTTTCCTCGCCATGGTTACAGTTATGCTAACCGAAGTTTAGAGGTAAATCAACCCAAAACTTATGACAGTTTTTTGGAGCTATGCCATTCTCGCAGTAAATCGGGATTTCTACACCTAGCGAGCCGCTTTCAACATCTTGCTGTTGTCCGTCTACAAAAACGATGGATTCACTGATTGATAGCTGTTGACTGGCATGTGACCCGTTCCGCAAAGCCATCCGGATCGTTGCCGAGAGCCATGATTAAAGCAAGGATTTTTTGCTGAGCTTCCTCAACTGTTTGGAAGCCCTCGAGGACGATACGGCCAGGGGCCAGGCTCACGCCAGGCGGCAGGTTTTCCAATTCCTGCCTAGTGATCGCGGCCGGTGCTTCGACGAGCACCTGCGGCGGCCGCATTCCGTCCGAGCCTTCTCCAAAATGCCGCGCAAACGGGCGCGGCGCTCTTGTTCCGCTTTCGCGCCCTCGCCGGCAACCAGTTGACGCAGACGGCCAATGACCGCTTCTTTGGAGACCAGCACGGAGGTGCCAACCGTCCGCTTATTCGTGATCGGCTCCAGGATGATTTGCGCACGTCGTCGTTTAACACCGAGCTTCGCCGCGAGCTGCCCGGTGTCGATCTCGGGGCAGGGAAGGGAAGTCAGCTCCCCGACGATCTCTTCCAATCGCCCCGCCCAGCTGGGCAGGCGTTTAGGTTGCGGCGCTTTGAGTGGCGTCGGTCTGTCTCCTATTCCGTCAAATTGAAAAAACTTTTCAGTCGCAGCAATGACGAGAACTAACCCTAAAGTGAAGACCCATCTACGTTTCGGTCCTTGGAGAAAAGTATATCATTCCAAATGTGTTTGTGCGCTGGTACGCACTATGATTATTTTGCCGCCCCACTATAGAATCAGATAAAATCAGTTA
>PMQB01000664.1:481-5767 GCA_003169195.1 Bryobacterales bacterium | reverse complement strand
CCGATTCAGGGTGCACCCTGAATTTGCCGCGTCAGGAGGGGTGCAATTGGCGGGTTCTTGTTTGTAATGAGTTAGCGCCGAAAAAATTTGCCAGGGCTTGCGACCGAGGAAGTAAGGTGATCTGAGGTGAACATGAAACTGGCCACGCTGATTGCGTTTTCTCTTGTTATGCAAGCGGACCGGTCGCTTGGACAACGCTTGGTTGTTTTTCGCTGCCCGACGGGACCGCGCAGATTCAGGCGGACGTTTACGGCCACGGCGAGCGCGCAGTTATCCTGGCGCATGGCGGGCGCTTCAACAAGGAGAGTTGGAAGAAGCAAGCCGAGATTTTGGCGAATTCCGGTTTCTTGACGCTGGCGATCCGGTTTCGGGGAGACAAGTTCAATGCCGACGGATCGCCCAGCGCTGAAGGCTCAACCGATGACAATGCGGCAGATGTGTTGGCTGCTGTCTCGTACCTGCGCGGAATCGGCGCGAAGAGTATCTCGGCGGTGGGCGCCAGTTTGGGTGGGGATGCGGTGGGAGAAGCGAACGCGAGGTCGGCGCCCGGTACGTTTGCGCGCTCGGTTTTCTTGGGGTCGGATGGTGGGGATGAACCGGAAAAGCTAACTGGGCGAAAGCTGTTCATCGTCGCGCGCGAGGATCGGAACGGTTCGCGACTACCTGGCATTGAAGCTCACTACGTAAGAGCGCGTGAACCGAAAAAGTTGGTGATCTTGGATGGAGCGGCGCATGCGCAGGTTTTGTTTGAGACGGATGAGGGGCCGCGATTGCTGAAGGAAATTCTGCGATTCCTGGCGGAGCCGTAGGTTGAGTGACCGGCATACACGCTTACGGATACTGCCTAAATTGTTCGTCGTCCGCGGATCAGTGTGAAAAGCTTGAATGCAAGGATGTCGTGTGAACGCTAAAAGATCCTTGCTGGCGTCGGTCCTGTTTTTCTGCTGTGGACCTTCATTCGCGCAGTCGGTCGATCCAGAGCCGATCGCCGTCATCGAAGTGGGAAGCGCTCCCGGCTGGAATCTGAAAGACGGTGGCGCCAGCTTCGGCCCGACGATCGCCGTTGAAGTGACGCCAATTGAGAAATGGCTGGAAATAGAAGTGGGCGTGACCGCTTCCTTTGGTCACCACTCGATCGAATGGAGTACCGACTGCCTGTTCAAGAAGCCTTGGACCCTCAGTAAAAAAGTGGAGTTTATGTTCGGCATTGGTCCGGACTGGATTCATTCGAAAGATTATGGAACCACCGCCAATTCCGTTGGAGGCGAAGCGGTATTGGATTTTATGTTCTGGCCATCGAGAAAACATCGATTCGGCTGGTATCTCGAGCCGGGTTACGAGTATAACTTTGGGCACGGGCACGAGCAATCAGTGGGAATCAGCGGTGGATTGCTGATTGCGATTCGCTGAAAATTTGACGGGCGCGGCTACGGTCGGTGGCGCGATCATTTGCGCCACCAATAAGGCTTGATAACTCGCTGTGCAAATCCCCCAACTCAATCACGGCCGTCAACATCTCTTCAGAAAGTTCAGACGCGCCATCTGGCAGGTTCATTATCTCGGACGCAAGTTGACGAGTGCGGTCTTCGATCCATTCTCGAAGGATCGTCTCGCTATCCCAACGCATATCTGGATTGTAAAGTTTCTTTAGACGGCTGTCGCAGCTTGTTGGCGTGGCACCGGTAGGCTTTTGCGCCAGCCACTGGACCACTGCGGCGCTAACCGGAGAGAGCGCGTATCATTGCCCTCTAAATGCACCAACGGTGCCAGGCCCTCTAAATGCACCAACGGTGCCAGGCCTTCTAAATGCACCAACGGTGCCAGCGGCACCAAGTCCTAGATACTTCGCCCTATATGCGCCTTGAAACACAATCGCAGTTTGCAGCGTATTTATAACTGTGACGAACAGCCGTACAGTTCTGACTTGCCTCGTACTAACACTCCCACTCGTGGCGGAGACACTCCCACGTCTCCACTCGAAGATTGACGACGCTCAAATTTTCGTACTGAATGGCAACACCCGTCCTGTAATCGCGCAAGGACTGGCGGAAGACGAAGGAGCCGTTCCGGGTTCTCAAATGATGCCGCGCCTGTCAATTCATTTCCGTCCCACAGCGGCTCAACAGGCCGACCTGGAGCAGTTGCTCGCAGCCCAACAGGACCCAAGCTCTGCGGAATATCACAAGTTTCTAACGCCAGAAGAGTACGCCGCCCGATTTGGGATGAACACCACCGACATCGCTAAGGTGAGTGCTTGGCTTGAAAGTAGCGGATTTTCAAATGTTCAAGTTGCGCGCAGCCAGATGTGGATTAGCTTTTCAGGTACGGCTCAGCAAGTGCAGGCATCGTTCCATGTCGCCATCCACAATTATTCTAGGAACGGCGAAACCCACTTCGCGAACACGGGCGATCCGCAGTTGCCGAAAGCTTTGACGGGAATGGTGGAGAGTATACGCGGCCTCGACAGTTTTCGACAGAAGCCGCACAGCCGGCGTCCGCAGCCGCGCTTCACGTCGAGCATATCGGGAAGCACTTTCCTGGCGCCAGATGATTGGCAAACGATCTACGATGTGAAGCCCCTTTACGGAGAGGGTCTTGATGGAAGTCCAATCAATGGTCAGTCTTACTCAATCGTCGTGGTGGGTCAAAGTGATGTTGCGCTCAGCGACATTGATGCGTTTCGCGCGGCATCCGGCCTTCCCGCGAAAGATCCGACCGTCATTATTCCTCCTGGAGATACCGACCCCGGGTTTGTTTCGGAAGACGAAAGCGAATCGGACTTAGATCTAGAGTGGGCCGGTGGAATCGCAAAGAATGCCAATATTCTCTTTGTCACCGCCAGCGCAACCGTGGATAACGGAGTGGAGGATTCGATTACTTATGCCATTGACAATAACGTTGCACCGATCTTGAGCACCTCCTATGGCTTGTGTGAAGCAGACACGGGCGCGGCGAGTATAGCCACACAGAATTCTCTATTTGCGCAGGCCAATGCACAGGGAATGACGATTGTGGCAGCAGCAGGAGATGCTGGATCGGCGGACTGTGACTCCGGACTGAACGAAACAGCGGCGCGTCATGGCTTGGCTGTCGATTTCCCAGCTTCGTCTCCGTATGTCACGGGAGTGGGCGGTACGACACTAACTGCTTCGGGTGCGGGGCCTTACTTCAGCTCTACCAACGACGGTGCTAATGGATCGGCTCTCTCCTATATTCCCGAAAAAGTTTGGAATGACGGATTCCTGGCGGCGGGGGGCGGCGGCGCCAGTACTCAGATCGCTAAACCTTCTTGGCAGGCCGGAGTGGGCGTGCCGAATGATGGGGTGCGGGACGTTCCTGACGTTGCATTCGCCGCATCGCCAGACACGGACGGCTTGTTAATTTGTGGCAGTGGCAGTTGTGTGAACGGATTCAGAATGAGCAACAATAATCTTGATGTCATTGGCGGAACGTCGGCCGGAGCGCCAACACTCTCAGGCGTTCTTGCGTTGCTGGTGCAAAAAACGGGCACGCGTCTTGGAAATCTGAATCCGCGGATCTATGCGCTGGCTGCTTCGCTTCCCTCCGCGTTTCATGACATCACCGCCGGCAACAACTTTCAAGCTTGTCGAACCGGCTCACTCAACTGTCCGAGTTCGTTGCAGATGGGATATTCAGCCGGTGTTGGATACGACCAAGCCAGTGGCTGGGGTTCGCTGGATGCCTTCAACTTTGTCTCAGCGTTCGTATCTGCAACGCAAACTATCTCATTCCCAACCATCGCAACTCAAACAGCCGGGACAACCTTGACACTTAGTGCTTCCGCCAGTTCGGGCTTGCCGGTGGCCTTCAGTTCATCCACTACGAACGTCTGCACTGTTTCGGGCACCACAGCCTCTTTCATGGCTGCGGGAAGCTGCACCATCACGGCATCACAGAGTGGCAACGGCACTTATCCAGCGGCAGCGCTCGTCTCCCAGACCTTCACAGTCTTGAGTGCGCAAACCATTACGTTTAGTCCGATTGCGTCTCAAATCGTCGGCACTTCACTCACCTTGAATGCTTCGGCGAGTTCAGGGTTGGCTGTCAGCTTCAATTCGTCAACGACGGGTGTCTGCACGGTTTCGGGCGATACGGCAACTTTGATTGCGGCTGGAGGTTGCACGATCACGGCCTCGCAAGCGGGTAACGGAACCACCTATGGGCCAGCCCAGCCGGTCTCACAAAGCTTCGCCGTTAGCATTACCGCGCCTACCGCGTTACAATTTGTTCCTGTCACTCCCTGTCGAGTGGTCGACACGCGTTTGGCAAATGGACCCTTCGGCGCCCCCGAGTTAGCGGCCGGCAGTACCCGGAATTTCAATATCCCAAGCAGTAACTGCGGCATTCCTTCCAATGCGGCGGCCTATTCTCTGAATGTTACCGTTGTGCCCGATGCGAACCTCAGCTACCTGTCTATCTGGCCATCGGGCCAAGCCCAGCCCGTCGTTTCCACCTTAAACTCGGACGGACGAATTAAAGCCAACGCGGCCATTGTGCCTGCTGGAACAAACGGCGGGGTGGCGGTGTATGTTTCTGATGCCAGCCAGGTGATCCTCGATATCAGTGGTTACTTTGTTGCAAACAACAGTTCGGCGTTGGCGTTTTATCCGCTGACGCCATGCCGGGTCGTCGACACACGACTGGCGAACGGGCCGTTGGCAGGACCCTACTTGAATGGCGGAGTCGCTCGAACATTTCCGATTCAATCGAGCTCCTGCAACGTTCCTTCGACGGCGCAAGCGTATTCCCTCAACTTCACCGCTGTGCCGCACTCGCGGCTGTCGTTTCTGACAACATGGCCGGCTGGGCAGGCGCAACCGAACGTGTCGACATTAAACTCACCAGGCGTGGTAGCCGCCAATGCAGCGCTCGTGCCGGCCGGCAGTAGCGGTGCCATTAGCGTTTACGTCAGCGAAGACTCCGATGTCGTCATAGATACTAACGGCTATTTCGCGCCCCCGGCCACCGGCGGCTTGTCGCTCTACACCGTGACCCCGTGTCGCGTCCTTGATACGCGCACCGGCAGCGGCGCGTTCAACGGAACGATAAATGTCACGGTGAGCCCGAGTTCTTGCGCCTACGCCCCCACTGCCCAAGCCTTTGTCCTGAACGCCACCGTGGTGCCTCCGGGCCCGTTGTCGTATTTGACGCTTTGGCAAACTGGGCAGACGCAGCCATATGTGTCTACGTTGAATGCCCCAGATGGTGCCATTACTTCGAATTTGGCCATTGTGCCGTCTAATGGTGGGAGCGTGAGTGCTTTCG
>PMQB01000664.1:0-458 GCA_003169195.1 Bryobacterales bacterium | reverse complement strand
GCCTCAACCATTTCAATTTCCTTGGGTGAAACATTTGGCAACCGCCGCACAAATCCTAGCGAATCAACTAACGTCGCTTAAATCCAGGGAGCAAAATCAAGTTACTGGGAAACAGACGTCTTCCCAGAACCGGACCGCGTAGGTCCACATAAATAACGATGGGTTGACCCTGAGGCGCGACATCACTCGCAGGAGTAAGCGTCCAACTGAACGATGCTCCGAATAGCGAACTTGTAAGTGCCAATAGAGTGAGGGCACGCACACTTGCCTTTAACATAAACATCATTCTCCGGCCCTATACATCCGCCGCGGTTAACGTTTGTCCAGCATAAGTCGCATGTGCGTTGACAGCATCTGGCTTGATAAAGAAGTCCAGGTCCTTCGCAAATCGCGGCTGCGCGTGAAAAATTAACAGCGTATCCGCCGACAATCAGGTATTTAACGCCATGGGCATGGAA
>PMQB01000147.1 GCA_003169195.1 Bryobacterales bacterium | reverse complement strand
CCAGACTGGTGCGGCGATTCTGGGGAACTTCAACCGGAACCTGATAATTAGCGCCACCCACGCGGCGCGTCTTCACTTCGAGCATCGGCTTGACGTTTTCTACCGCCTTTTTGAAGGCCTTTAGCGGATCGTCCTGCGAACGCTCTTTCAGAATGTCCATGGCAGCGTAAAAAATCTTCTGCGCGGTGGTCTTCTTGCCATCCCACATCATCGAGTTGACGAACTTCTCAACAAGCGTGGAGTTGAACAACGGATCGGGAATGACTTCTCTGGGCTCGGGTCTTCTACGTCGCGGCATCTAAAACTCTCTCCTACTTCTTCTTTCCCTTGGCAGGTGCGGCAGCGGCGGCACCGCCCTTCGGACGCTTGGCGCCATACTTCGAGCGCCCCTGTTTACGATTAGCCACACCAGCGGTATCGAGGGTACCGCGCACCACGTGATAGCGGACGCCAGGCAAATCTTTGACACGGCCGCCGCGGATCAAGACGATGGAGTGTTCCTGCAGATTGTGACCGACACCTGGAATGTAGGTGGTGACTTCAATGCCATTGGTGAGACGCACACGGGCCACTTTGCGGAGAGCGGAATTAGGCTTCTTCGGCGTTGTGGTGTACACGCGGGTGCAAACGCCACGGCGCTGCGGACAAGCTTGCAGCGCGGGGCTGGCTGTCTTGTAGCGGGTCGCTTTGCGGCCTTTGCGCACAAGTTGGTTAAAAGTCGGCATGCTCTACCTAAGTTGGCGTTTCGCGCGAACGCACACAGGCGCTCACAACGTCACGCACAAAATATCCTCTCGAAAAATTCTCGAACTTCTGTTTAAGCAGGCTTAAACCCGTCTCAAAGAAACCGGACTTAGCTGCGATGGATCAAATTGCCAGGAGACTGATATAGCGTATTCACCAGCCTCAACCGCGAGGGTAACTGCTTCGGGTATTGGCCCTTACCGAATCCCAACGTCACTTTCCTGGGTTTTTTAGACTTTCGGAAAAGCTTATCGGTCCAGCAGCGGGGCCCGACTTCCGGCCGGATGCCCATATTGCAGAGCACGGTAGCACAGGAGCCGAAGAATCAACTCGCCAAACCTTACCAGTGTAAAGGGCAACTGTCCCGTATGTCAACAGGGTGATAACGGAATTGGAAATTTTATGGTGTTTGGGAGAAATCTGAGGAGGGCGGGTATAAAGAAAAACTGGCTGATTAGGTGCGTTTTCCTAATCAGCCAATGAAGGTTGGGTTGGAGGAGAAGTTTGAAGAAACCAACAGCTTAAAACCCTTAACGAATTTTTATTATCCCGCCGCATGTTAATGGATGTCAAGCGAAAGTTCGGACGTCTTTCTGCCGAAGAGAGATGTATAGGGTATGCTCCGGTTGCTTTGCCTCATTTTCGGTCATCGTCTGGTTTGGACGGCGAGTGGGCCCGGGCTGCACGCCTCCTGCAAGCGGTGCAAGCAGGTGATTCAGAGTTCGGATCGTTAGCAAGATCTTTCGATAGAGAGGTTTAGGAGCGCTGCGGCACTCCTAGACTGTGCGACGCGAGCCACTTCTCCTTCCGGCGACAGCTCTGGCTTTTGGAATCCTACTGGCCCATTTATTGGACATTGAGTGGCGATCGCTCATAGGTCCGGTGGTGGCTCTTTTTTGTCTAACAGGTGTAGTCCTACTGGTACCAGCGGCTGGGCGAATGAGGCTGACTATCTTCTGTTGCGGCATGGGATTGCTCGGAATTGTGGTGGAGATCACACACCGGCCGGGGCATGCACCCAAGTTGAATGCCGACGATGGGGAAACGGTCCTATTAGACGGCTGCGTGACTGATCCGCCGGTCTTCTCACCGGCGCGCGAGCAGTTCACCCTGGATCTGAGTTCCAAGGCGGCGATTCGCGTGAGCGTGAACCTGCGGCCACACGACCAGCCTTTGTCGCTCCGCTACGGCCAGCGGGTGGAAGTGTCCGCTAAGATTAGGGCACCGCGCAATTTCCAGAATCCCAATGCTTTTGACTATGTCGAATATTTGGCCGCGCAACATATCTACTGGGCGGGCTCAATTGGCGGTCCGTCGGAAATTAAGGTGTTGCCCGGCAGTTGCGGTTCACGAGCGGTGGCGGGGCTTTTCTCGTTGCGCAGTTGGGCGCTGGCGCGGTTGGAGAAGCTTTACCCGAATGACCAACACACGCTGGGCTTGCTGCAAGCTACCCTGATTGGGCAGACAAACGGGGTGGAGCGGCGCTGGACACAGGACTTTCGCGTCACCGGTACATACCATGCGCTGGTGATTTCGGGCATGCACATTTCGGTGCTGGCATTTACCATTCTGATGATTCTGCGATTGTTCCGGCTGCGCAGGCTTCAGGCCCTATACGTGGCGACAGCGGTGAGCTGGCTCTACGCCTTTATAGCGGGGATGAATGCGCCGGTGGTGCGCGCGGCAGCCGGATTCAGCCTGTTTCTGGTGGCAAGCTTCTGTTTCCGCAAAATTCGCGTGTTGAACGCGGTGGCTGTCATTGGGATTATCTATCTGCTAATCGATCCGGAGCAGTTATTTGACGCGGCTTTTCAATTGTCGTTCCTATCGGCGGCGGCGATTGCGGGTTTTGCGATGCCGACGATGGAGCGGTGGTCGGAACCGTTGCGGATGTCGGTAAAGCGCTTTGATCAGCCAGGGTATGATCCGCGGGTGCCGGGGCATGCGGCGGAGTGGCGGGTGGAGCTGCGATTGTTGGCGAGGACGCTGCAGTGTTGGAGCGGACTATCGATTAACGCTGCGCAGTTTGTGGTAGCACGCAGTGCGCTGGTGGCGGCTTATGTGATGGACGTGGTGATTGTTTCGGCGTGCGTGCAATTTGGTTTGGCCCTGCCAATGGTGAGCTATTTTCACCGGCTGTCGATTACGGGGTTGTCGGCGAATATTGTGGTGATGCCGCTGTTGTCGATGGTGGTGCCGTTGGGATTTGCATCGATTGCCACGGGCTGGCATGTGCTGGCAGTGGCGACGCAGGTTCTTTTGAAGGCGGCTGACGCGGCGGCGAGTTGGCACGCGAAGATTGAGCCGGCTTACAGGATTGGCGAAGTGCCAATATTGATCGGCTGCACGTTTGCGCTGTCGCTGGTTCTCTTGGGATTTGCGATTCGGCACAAACGCGGCGTGGCGGTGGCGATGGTGTGTACGTTCGCCCAGTTTGCTGTCATTTGCTGGCAACCTTGGCCGGCGGATGTGAAGGCGGGATCGTTAGAAGTGACAGCGATCGATGTGAGCCAAGGCGACAGTTTGCTGGTCGTGTTTCCAAACGGTCAGACGATGCTGGTGGATGCGGGCGGGTTTCCGGGCATGAGCAATATGAAGCGGAAGCCGCAGATTGATATGGGCGAAGATGTGGTGTCGCCGTATTTGTGGAGCCGGCGCATTACGCATCTGGATTACGCGGTGCTGACGCACGGGCACTCTGACCATATGGGCGGACTGGGAGCGATTCTGGATAACTTTCATCCGAAGGTTCTTTGGGTGGGAGCGGAACCGAAGACGGCAGAGTGGCGCGAGATAGAGAAGACGGCCGCCCGCGATGGGGTGCAGATTGTGGCGCTGACACGCGGCGTGGCGGACCGGAACATTGGCGGCGCACAGATTCGAGTATTGGCGCCAGCGGCGGATTACGTTCCAGAAGAGAGCGCGACGAATGACGATTCACTGGTGCTCGAGGTCAGTTATGGCAAGCATCGCGCTTTGCTGACGGGGGATGCGGAGAAGCCGGTGGAGAGTGAGTTGGTTGCCAGTGGGTTGTTGCGGCCGGTGACGCTCTTAAAAGTGGGGCACCACGGGAGTAAGACGTCGTCAAGCGAAGAGTTTCTGGATGAGTTGAAGCCGCAGTTCGCGATGATTTCGGACGGCTATCGAAATCAGTTCCACCATCCGCATCCTTCGGTGCTGGAGCGGTTGCAAGAACATCACGCGGCTATCTTGCGCACGGATCAACAGGGCTTGATTACCTTTCGCAGCGATGGGCAGCATGTGGAGTTAGAGACGTTTCGCTAAGCATAGAATAGATGCATGGAAACCGAAGATCGCGGCGGCCGCAGCAACGCAGAGAATTTTGCCTGGCTCGCCTTAGGCGCACTGGTAGGAGTTACAGCGGCTGTGCTGCTCGCTCCGGATAAGGGAACGCACACGCGGCGTAAGTTGGCGGGGCACGTGAAGGCACGCAGACAAGACTTGTTCGAATCGAGCCAGGATGTGATTAGCCGGGGCCGCGAGCTATTCGAAAAAGGCCGCGAGATTGCGCTGGAAGCATCTGAGCTGTTCGAACGCGGACGCCGGATGGCGGAGACGCAGTTCGATGAGCAGATAGAACGCGAACCTACTTTCGAGCGGGGTCTTTAATCTTGCACTCCTTTGTCAATGAACCATACCTAGATTTCAGTCTACCCGAGAATGCGGCGGCAGCGCGCAGTGCTTGGCAGAAGGTGCGCGGCGAGATCGGAAAAGAATACGACCTGCTGATTGCGGGCGAACGGCGTAAGTCGAGCGCGAAGCTGGAGTCGGTGAATCCGGCGAAGCCGAGCGAGATTGTCGGCGTGCATCAGAAGGGTTCGGAGCAGGATGCGCGCGATGCGGTAGAAGCGGCGTATGCGTACTTTCCGACTTGGGCGGATGTGCCAGCGGAAGAGCGGGCGAACTATCTGGTGCGGATTGCGGGGATCATCCGGCAGCGGAAGCTTGAGTTCGATGCGTGGCTGGTGTTAGAGGCGGGCAAGACTTGGGCGGAAGCGGAAGCGGATGTGTCGGAAGCAATTGACTTCTGCGAGTACTATGCGCGGCTGGCGTTGAAGCTGGCAAAGCCGGAACCGTTGGTGCAGCTATCGGGCGAGCGCGACGAGATGATGTACTTGCCGCTAGGTGTGGGCGTGGTGATTCCGCCTTGGAACTTCCCGCTGGCGATCTTGGTAGGTATGACGACGGCGGCGTTGGTGACCGGCAATACGGTGGTGATTAAGCCATCGAGCGAGACACCGACGATTGCGGCGAAGTTTGTGGAGGCGATGCTGGAGGCGGATGTGCCGCCGAAGGCGTTCTCGCTACTGACGGGGAGTGGGGCAGCGATTGGCGATACGATTGTGTCGCATCCGAAGACGCGGTTTGTTTCGTTTACGGGGTCGCGTGAGGTGGGGCTGCATATCAATGAGCTGGCAGCGAAGACACCGAAGGGGCAGATCTGGATCAAGCGCGTGGTGGCGGA
>PMQB01000469.1 GCA_003169195.1 Bryobacterales bacterium | reverse complement strand
AATTACCAGTGTAGAGGGACGGGTTGAAGGGCGTTCAAATTACTGGGTTTTCGAGTTCGAAAATCGGCACGACGATCTCGGGGTTGGTAGTGCGCAAGACGCCATCTTTGGCATCTTGAATGGCGTCGGCGGTGTAATGGAAGGCGCGTGGTTTTCGCGGGTTAATGACCCAAACGTGCGGGACTCCGAAGGCAAGATAATCGTCGATGCGCTCCTGCACGCTGTCCATGCTGTCGCCGCGGGAAAGGATTTCAACGCACAAGAAGGGCGGTTGGAACCNNAGACGACAGTTATGTCGGGGACGCGGTAGCGGGTTGTTCTTACCTGGACGCGTTGTTCGGGCAATACAACGATGCCCCATTGGTTTTCGCGGCTATACAGGTAATTGCTCAACAGCATCTGAAAACGGCTATGGTCGACTTCTCCCAAACTTCGTTCCAGCACTTCGCCATCGATATATTCACGGTCAGGGCGATAGACGGTATCGAGGTATTCCTGGAGTGGGACAGTTACGGCGGTAGACATGCTGGCCTCTCCATCTATAATCTCACTCGCCGCCGCGGGTCTCAGATGCAAGTCGTTAGGCGGCGGTTTCGAGGACGAAATGCGAGACCATTCGCTGCAAGGTGTGGGCGTTATCGGAGACGGTGGATGCGGTGATGGCGACGCGCTGCACCTCTGATGCGGTGCCGTGCAGGAAGCTTTCGAGGCTGGAGACGGCTTGGCTGACTTGCTCGATCGCGGCGCTTTCCTGAGAGGCGGTCTCGGCGATTTGTTTGATAACAGAGTTTGTAGTGCTGATACAGGCTAAGATGTCGGAGAGTGTTCGACCCGATTTGACGGCGAGTTCTGAACCGATGTTCACTTTTTGGTCGGATTCCTGATTGAGCAAGCCGATTTCCCGGGCAGCCGAGGAACTCCGTTGCGCCAGTTGACGAACTTCACTGGCAACGACAGCAAAGCCGCGGCCCTGTTCTCCCGCGTGGGCTGCTTCTACGGCCGCATTTAGAGCGAGCAGGCGAGTTCGAAAGGCGATTTCATCCATCGATCCCAGGAGTTCGCCAACCTTTTAGAGCATGTTTTGATTTCATCCATGGATTGCGTCGCCTGGGAAGCGGCTTGCGTGCCATGTTCAGCGGATTCTGTGGACGCAGAAGACAGTTCACTGGCGCGGCGGGTGTTTTGGGACGTAAGCGTGATGGATCCGCTGATCTGTTCGATGGCGGCAGAGATCTCCTGGACGCTGGTAGATTGCTTATCGGCCTCGTTGGAAATGTTCTTGGCAGCGCTGGCCAAAACAGAAGAGGTGCCGGCGAGTTCGGAGACGGTTTTGCGGATGTCGCCAACATTAGAGCGTAGTGCAACGACGGTTTGATTGAAGGCCTCGGCCATTTGATCAAGTTCATCGTGACCTTTGACCGGCAGGAGTTGGGTTAAATCTCCCTCGGCCACCTGCTCTAAAACATCGCGGGTTCGGTAAAGNNCGATTCACAATCAGTCGGCGTACAAGCAGGATGCCAGCGACAGCAAGGAGCAGGTAAGAGCCAATGGCGACGGCAAACGCGGTACGGCTGGCGCTCGCTACTTTCGAGGTTTGGCTTTCATACTTGCGCTGTGCCAGATCTGACAAGCGAACTTTGAGTTTCTCCAGGAGAGCTGAAGGAGCGCGATCAATGCCCTTTACGCCCATATCGGCCCGGTGAATGTCTTTGTCTGTGACAAANNGTAGGAAACCAGAAAGCTTTGCAGAAGCGCTTTCGATTCTGGGTCTCGCAAGTGCTCCAACAGAGCATGCGTGCTACTTTCCACCTTTTTCTGTTGTTCCCGGAAAGCCTTCTCATATTTATCAAGCATGGCTGGATCTTTGCCACGCAGCAGAATATCCTTCCATTCCTGAACCTGCTGACGGAAGGCGATTTGGATACCGCGGGTAGATTCCACCGAGGCTGTATCCTTTGAGATCAGATCTTGATAGCCCTCGGCCAACTGGGAGGTCTGATAGTTCAGATAGGCTCCGAACAAGAGGGAAAAGCAGACGACACTTAATATGAGCGCGTACAGTTTGGTGGAAATTGTAACGGACATAGTGTCTTCTCTTGAATAGATCGCCCTATTGGGGAGAAATCTTTACTAGGCGCCTTTTTGCTCCTTGCGGAGTCGGCGAGGACTCGTCAACGTTCGCGATCTGTTTCGGGCGCGAGATCGGAGTCAGACGTTTAACTCGGGCCAGCCAGTTGGACATTCTGGCGCGTTCATGCTGTAGTCGCAGTATACCCAGATAAGCGCTCCGTCATAGATTGTTGCCAGGGTTTGTTTTGCATCTCCGCGTTTGTCTCAAGGTTGCAGGTCGGCGCCAATCGCCCCTCGTTCAAACAAAGCGCAGGAAGGTTATCTGGGGTGAGCCTGCCCGGGTGATGAGAATATCCGGCGAAGGGAGGCCATATACGCGGGCGTAGCATTTCTAGCCAGGTGCCTACTTACGGGCTTTTCTATCGGAAGAAGTGAGGGAACTCGGCCATAAATTGTTGCTTTCTTTCGTGGGCCGACTCCAACTCGGGCCGCC
>PMQB01000617.1:34558-40665 GCA_003169195.1 Bryobacterales bacterium | reverse complement strand
AACTCGGCGAGATGGAACGTTCTTCAATAAACTGATTCGTCACCTCGGCCCACGGCTTTTGTGGCCTTCCTTCCACCTGCAAAGCAGTGTTCGTTCCCGCGCCGACAAAAGGCAACAAACTCGAAAAGCCGGCCGCTTCTACCCCGGGCAAATGCTGAATCGCATCTAAAAGCCTGTTGCGGTAAGCCACTTGCTCGGCACCCGGGTGCATACGCTCCGGCGCATTCAGGTTCGCAATCAACAAGTGATTCGGATCGAAGCCCGGATTAACTCCGCTCAAGCTATTCAATCTTTCCCATAACACCCCGCCCACTGCGATCAGCCCGAACGCCAGCACAATTTCCGCGATCACGAAGATCCGCAGAACACGCCGGTTCGATGCCGACGCAGTAGAGCGCGCTCCGTCGCTCAACACCTCGTTCGGTTCAGTGCGCAACGCTTGCCATAGCGGCGCGAGACTGAAGAAAATACTGGCCAGAAACGCAATGAGCAAGGCAAATGCCAGCACCCGCGCATCCGGGCTGATTTGATCAGCGCGTGGCAGCGCATCCGCCGCCAGTGAAAGAATACCGTGTACCAGCAGGTAAGCCAAAGCCGTACCTAACACGGCACCCGCCAGCGCCACTACTAACCCTTCAAAGAAATATTGCACCGCCAGTTGCGCCGTAGTCGCACCTAATGCCACACGTACCGCCGTCTCTCGTCCGCGTGCAACGGTTCGCGCCAATAACACGCTTGCTACGTTTGCGCATGTAATCAACAGCAGCGCCAAAGCAGCGCCCAGCAGCAACAGCAATCGCGGACGGATATAGCGAACTATTTCCGGCAACAGGGGCGCCGTGGTAATCACTTCCGGCTCTCCTTCCTCACCGGGATGTTCCACCCGCAACTGCTCCAAAATCTTCTGCAAATCTGCCCGCGCCTGCTGATCGCTTACCCCTTGTTTTGGGAGCGCCAGACAATAGAGATAGTGATACGCGCGGTGCTCCAGTTGGTCTCGATTCGGCTCTAGCGGTACCCAAAGTTCCGCCGGCTCATCGCTCTCGTCCGGAAAGCGAAACCACGCTGGCATGACGCCCACGATCGTATGTGCCTTTCCATTCACCTTCATTACATTGCCGATAATGTTCGGGTCGGAGCCAAGCCGTCGCCACAAGCGCGCCGATAGCAAAACAACACTCTCATCCTTCGGTCCAAACCACTGGCCTTGTATCGGCTGCACGCCCAACATCGGCAAAAGCTCCGCCGACATCTGCGTTCCAAAAACGTGGTTCGACTGATTCTGAAAGGTGATGTTGAAAGACCCGCTCTGATAACAGCCCAGCGTGTCTAACGTTTGATTACGGGCAGAGTAATCGCGAAAATCTCCGTACGAAAAGATCGTCCAGGAACCGGGGTTCCTGCGCCACTCGCCCCGCACCAGCAAGTAGCGCTCGGCATTGGCATAAGGCAAGGGCTTCAGCAGCACCGCCTCCACAACCGAAAAGATTCCGACTGCGGAACCAATGCCAATCGCCAGTCCCAACGCTGCCAGAACAGCTACGGGAATTGCGGTCTTCCATGAGCGAAAAGCCTGCCAAAAGAGCCCTAGCATTCGATTGTCCATCATACCTGTGTACGTGATGGCGGCCAGCTTTGTTATGCTCGAAAGTTAGGACAGTTGAGGTTTTTCGATGTCTGGACATAGTAAATGGGCAACCATTAAGCACAAGAAGGCGGCACTCGACGCCAAGCGTGGAAAAGTATTCACCCGCCTCATTAAAGAAATCATGATTGCCGCCCGCTCCGGTGGCGATCCGGATATGAATCCGCGCCTGCGGACGGCTGTGTTGGCTGCCAAAGGCGTCAGCATGCCGGCTGACAATATCAAGCGCGCCATCATGCGGGGCACAGGCGAACTGGAAGGCGGACAGATTGACGAAATCATGTACGAAGGCTACGGACCAGGCGGCGCTGCTGTTCTCGTAAACGTGGCTACCGACAATCGCAACCGCACGGTGAGCGAAATTCGCCATACCTTCTCCAAGCTTGGCGGCAACCTGGGTGAGCAAGGCAGCGTCGCTTGGATGTTCGAACGCAAGAGCCAAGTGATTGTCGATGGCGAAAAGGCCACCGAAGACCAGCTCATGAACATTGTTCTCGAAGCGGGCGGCGATGACATTCGCGATCAGGGCGGCGCTTGGGAAATTCTGTCGGCGCCCGAAGCCCACGAAGCGATTCAGAAGGCGCTGGAAAAGGCCGGCATCCCCACCGAGCAAGCTGAAATCGCCATGATCCCAAAAAACACCGTCAAGCTCGAAGGCAAGAATGCGCAGAACATGCAGAAGTTGTTCGACGCACTCGATGAGCACGACGATGTGCAAAGCGTTTACGGCAATTACGAGTTAGACGAAGCCGAAGTCGAAGCGATGGCTTAGCGCTTGGCGCGTTAAGCGGCTCAAAAAATGCGAATCGTCGGCATAGACTGCGGCACGGAGCGAACCGGGTTTGGGGTGATTGACTCCGATGGTCGCGACCATTCTCTAGTCACTGCCGGCGTGATTCGGACGAATCCTACGCATGCGCTCGAATACCGTCTCAAACTGATTGCCGCCGAATTGCGCTCCGTGTTTCAAACGTTTGCACCGCAAGCTGCCGCGGTGGAAGAAGTCTTCTATGCGGTGAACGCCAAGTCCGCTTTGAAACTCGCCCATGTGCGTGGAGTGGCGTTACTGCAGGCGGCCGAAGCGGGCCTAGCGGTGGCAGAATATTCGGCGCTCGAAGTAAAGATGAGTGTGGTCGGTTATGGGCGCGCTGAAAAACAGCAGGTACAAATGATGGTGCATTCCCTGTTGCGCGTTACAGAACCGTTTGCGTCTTACGACGTTTCCGATGCGCTCGCTGTCGCCATCTGTCATGGAACGAGAACGAATCTTTCGCTGGCCGTCGGAGCATGTCGATGAGAATACTTTTGCTGCTGGCAGTCTTCGCTACCAGTTTGTTTGCTGGTCCCGCCAAACTCATCTTCACGAAAAGCTTTCCGGGAAGCACTCCAGCATACTGTTATGTCGAAATCGACAAGAACGGCGCATTGATTTACAAGGAATCGCTCACCGACGATCAACCTATTAAAGCCCAGCTTCCCGATGGCGACGTCCACCCTCTCTTCGAACTCGCGCAACAATTGGAGTTTTTCAAATCGCCGATCGAGTCTGGGCTGAAAGTTGCGAATACCGGTAAAAAGACGTTCCGCTTCGAATCCGAAGATGGAAAAACCGCGGAAGTTGTTTTCAATTACTCCACCATTGTGGCGGCGCAACAATTGTTGGATCGTTTCGAAAACATAGCAGAGACCGAGCGCGCCTGGATTGATCTGGATCGCACTGTTCATTTCGACCATCTGGGCATCAACGATTCCCTCGCGCAAGTAGAATCACTCTGGAACAGCAAGCATTTGGCGGCGCCCGATCAATTCGTCCCACTGCTCAACCGAATCACCTCGCGCGAATCCATCATGCATTTGGCGCGCGAACGGGCCGCTCGCTTAAAAGATGAATTCACGGCCAGCAAACCAGCCAGCGACGCCGCCGGCCAGAAAGAGGAATGAATTTCCTTGCATCACTTTGATCGCGTCATCTGGATTGTTCTCGATAGTGTAGGCATTGGCGCCATGCCTGATGCCGGTGACTATGGCGACCAAGGCAGCGACACGCTGGGCAATATTTGTAGCCGTCGCAAAGTAGAACTGCCGAATCTTTCGCGTCTGGGCCTGACTCGTATCAAACCGCTCGCCGGCCTTCCTTCCGTTGAACATTCCGCCGGTGCGTATGGCAAATGCCGCCTGGCGTCACCTGGCAAAGACACCACCACCGGCCATTGGGAAATGACCGGCGTGATTTTGCAGCAGCCATTCCCCATTTATCCACATGGGTTTCCGCCAGACATTATTGAAGAGTTCGAACAAAAGATCGGCCGCAAAATTCTGGGAAACAAGGCGGCGTCGGGCACGGAAATCATTACGGAACTCGGCGAAGAACATATGCGCACGGGCTTTCCAATCGTTTATACGTCGGCCGATAGCGTATTTCAAATCGCCGCGCATGTCGACGTTATCCCGCTGCCTGAGTTGTACCGCATGTGTGAGATTGCGCGCGAAATGCTAAGCGGTCCGAACGAAGTGGGACGCGTGATTGCTCGTCCATTCGAAGGCCAGCCCGGGCATTTCAAACGAACTTCCGACCGTCATGATTACGCTGTCCCTCCACCGCAAGGCATGCTGCTGGATCAATTGGCAGAGCATCATGTTCCGGTTTACGCGATCGGCAAAATTTCTGACATCTTTCTCGGCCGCGGCATTACGCATTCCGTCAAAACGAAGAACAACGAAGACGGCATGGAAAAAACCATGGAAGCCATGCGNNTGGCTTCCCAATCTCGATTTGCAACCTAACGATCTGTTGATCATCACCGCCGATCATGGTTGTGATCCAACCACAGCTTCGACAGACCATTCGCGGGAATACACACCTCTTCTTGTTTACGGCCAGCACGTAGCGGCCGATCGAAATCTAGGCACGCGCAACAGTTTGGCGGATATCGGCCAGACCGTTGCGGAAAATTTCGGAGCGGCCATTCCAGCCGGTAGCAGTTTCCTCCAGGACATTCAGAAAGGATAGTTCACCAATTTTTATGAGACGGCGCATCATGGCGGGTAATTGGAAAATGTACAAGACCCCGCAAGAGACAGCCACATTCTTTGAACGCTTCACGCCCTTGGCACAGGGCTGGGAGAAATGCGACATTGCATTTTTTCCTCCTGCGATTGATATTCCAGAAGCGGTGGCTGCCACTCGCGGCACCAACATTGGCATCGGCGGACAAAACATCTATTGGAGCAAGGAAGGCGCGTTCACCGGTGAAATTTCCGCAGACATGTTAGTTGCTGCTGGTGCAACCTGGGTGCTGATAGGCCATAGCGAACGCCGTCATGTGGTGGCGAGCGAGACAGACGCGGATGTTTTGAAGAAAACACAGGCGGCGCTTTCGGCGGGGTTGAAGCCGATTGTGTGCGTCGGCGAGAAGTTGGACGAACATAAGGCAGGCAAGACCAACGAAGTGCTGGTGAAGCAGTTTGCTGCTGGCGTCGCGGGTCTTACGGAAGAGCAGTTTAAAGAAGTTGTGATCGCGTACGAACCTGTGTGGGCGATAGGTACGGGACAAACGGCTACACCGGAAATCGCTGCGGGCGCACATAGGTTGATTCGGCAGGAAGCGGAGAAGCGTTTCGGTTCGGATGCCGCACAACAACTGCGCATTCTTTACGGCGGCAGCGTCAAGCCCGACAACATCCAAGGACTGATGAAAGAAGATCAGTTGGATGGCACGCTGGTGGGCGGCGCGAGCCTCGATCCCGATTCGTTCATCAAGATCGTTCACGGGGCCTGATCTTTCTTTCGGCGCGCCGGTGAATCCTGCACTCGCTCGCGAATGCCCGCTTTCAGGGTCTTCGCGAGTGAGATGGCGGAATCGCCGAACTTGTTGCGAATGTGGTCGACCGAGCGGAATGCTTCGCGCAGGCGTGCGGTGTTGGCTTCTTCGAGAAGATTCATCTGTCCTTCTGCGCCTTGCAATCCGCCGGCGTGTACGCCCAGCAGGCGGATCGGTTTCTTGGAATCCCAGGCTTTGCGGAATAGATCTGTGACGGCGGTGGCGATCTCACGATCGAGTTGCGTAGCGTGATCGAGAGTGGCGGCGCGAGTCACGGTGAGGAAGTGTTCGTCGCGCAACTTCAACGAGACGGTTCGCGAATACAGGCGATGCTCTCGCAGGCGAGCGGCTACCATCTCCGACAGCTTCAGGATCGTGGTTTCCAAAGTTTCGCGGTTGGCGGTGTCTTCGTTAAAGGTATGTTCGTGAGAAATGGATTTGGGATCTTCATTGGCACCGATAGGCGTATCGAACCAACCGCCCGCATCCAAGCCTTGCGATTTGCCCGCGAGCGCCAGTCCCCATTTGCCAAAGCGCTGTGCGAGGAATGATTCATCGAGAGCGGCCAGATCTCCAACGAACCGGATACCGATATTGTGCAGCGCTTCTTCCGTCTTCTTCCCTACCCCGGGCACTTTGCG
>PMQB01000617.1:0-34546 GCA_003169195.1 Bryobacterales bacterium | reverse complement strand
CCGGCCTTGAGCGGCGGACCGAGGAGTCGAGTTGTGCCGGTCAAGTCGAGGTAAGCTTCGTCGATGGAAGCCATGTCGACCTTGGGAGAGAAGTTGGTCAACACGGCATAGACTTTGCGCGAGTACTCGGCGTAGCGATGCATGTGGCCGTCTACAAAGATGGCCTGCGGGCACAAGCGAGCGGCGGTTCGCAAAGGCATGGCGGAGTGCACGCCGAACTTGCGTGCGGCGTAGGAGGCTGCGGCCACGACGCCGCGCTGGTCTGCTTTGCCACCGACGACCACGGGTTTGCCTTTGAGCGAAGGATCAAACAGCTCTTCGACGGATACGAAGAAGGCGTCCATGTCGAGATGGCAGATCAGGGGCTGCATAGCGTTGCACCAATCACTCGGGGCCAACCTGCTAAGTCTGAGACTACTTCAAAATCATCCCACTGTGAAGACAGCAGTTCGCGCACGCCGTCGAGTGACCTGTAGCCGAGTTCGAAATACAGACGCCCGCGCGGCTTAACCGCGACTGCGGCTTGGGCAATCAAGCGGCGATAGATCTCGAGGCCGGTGTCTCCCGCGAACAGTGCCACGTGCGGTTCCCAATCGCGCACCTCGACTTGCATGTTGGCTGAATCGGCACCAGGCACATAGGGAGGATTCGAAACCAGCAGATCGACGGAAGCGGGGCGCATCGCTTCCAGCAAGTCGCAAGCGAAGAACGCCACCGGTGCGTTGTAGGTCTTGGCATTGCGACTGGCAACGCTTAACGCCGCTAACGAGATATCAGAGGCCCAGACGGGTTGTTCCAACTCGAGCGCTAAGGAAGTGGCGATGGCGCCCGAACCGGTGCCGACGTCGACGATGGTACGAGGCTGGAAGAGGCGAGAATAAGAGATGGCAGCTTCGACGAGATGCTCAGTCTCCGGACGCGGTATGAGGACATCGCCATTGACATAGAAGTCGCGGCCGAAGAACTCCTGTTTGTGGGTGATGTATTGCGTCGGCTTGCCTTTGAGCCGCTCGTCTAGATAACGGCCGTAATGGATCCAGGCCAGTTCGGTGAGCTCGTCGGTCGAGTGCGCGTAGAGATAGGCCCGGTCCCGGCGCAGAGCATGGGAAAGCAGGACTTCGGCCGTGAGCCGGGCTACAGGCAGTGATGCCTTCTCAAGAATGGCGGTACCTTGTTGGAGAGCGGTCCCGAGCGTCACGGGCTGTTGTATCTAAGCCGCTTCGCCCTGATCGCGAAGTTTCTCAGCCTGGTAGTACGTGGTGAGCGCATCGATCACCGGCTGCAGGCGGCCTTCCATCGTGAGGTCTAGCTGGTGGAGGGTGAGGCCGATGCGATGGTCGGTAATGCGGTTCTGCGGAAAATTGTAGGTGCGAATTTTTTCGCTACGGTCGCCGGTGCCGACTTGGCTCTTGCGCTGCGCGCCGAGTTCGGCCAGTTGCTTATCGAGTTCCTGTTGATAGAGACGCGAGCGCAGCACCTGCATGGCTTTGGAACGATTCTTGATTTGCGATTTTTCGTCCTGGCAGGACACGACGGTGTTCGAAGGCAAGTGCGTGATGCGTACCGCCGAGTAGGTGGTGTTCACCGATTGACCACCGGGGCCAGACGAGCAAAAGGTATCGATGCGGAGATCTTTGGCGTCGATCTGAATATCGACTTCATCGGCTTCGGGCATAACTGCAACAGTGATGGTTGAGGTATGCACGCGGCCTTGCGTTTCTGTTTGCGGGACACGTTGGACACGGTGGACGCCGCTCTCATATTTGAGGCGGCTATATACTTTTTTGCCGCTCACCATGGCGATGACTTCACTCAAACCGCCGACAGACGATTCGCTGATAGACGTGACTTCTACTTTCCAGCCTTGCTCTTCAGCGTAGCGCGAGTACATGCGAAACATTTCGCCGGCGAACAAGGATGCCTCATCGCCGCCCGCGCCCTTGCGAATTTCGATGACGATATTTTTGTCGTCGTTCGGATCTTTCGGGAGGAGCATCAAGTGCAGTTCCTGCTCAATCTGCGCGAGTTCCGGTTCCAGTCGAGCGACTTCCATTTGCGCCATTTGCAACAGGTCAGGATCGGTCTCGGTGAGCATAGCGCGAGCGTCGCGCAATTCGCGGTCAATCCGTTTCCATTCGGAATACTTGCCGACGGTGTCTTCCAATTCGCTGCGCGCCTTGGAAACTTTGCGATACTGATCCCCATCGTTGATCACGGCGGGGTCTGACATCTTAGCGGTCAGATCGTTAAAACGTTCTTCCGCCTGATCCAGGCGTTCTTTATATTGCATGGCGATTCCTAATTAGGCAATGACCAGGGGGCCGCCCTGCGCCTTTTCCAAATCCATAGCATGGTTGAGGGCAAAAATGGCCACCTCAACTTGCGAATCAGACGGAGCCTGCGTGGTGATGCGCTGCAGCCATAAGCCGGGCTTAGTGAGCAGGCCCATCAAGCTCGATTGCTTCTTCGCCGCGTAGCGAATGACTTCATAGCTTACGCCGATAATCAACGGCAGCATGGCGATGCGTGCGATCAGCTTGTACCAGAAATTATCGATCGGCAAGAAAGCGTAACAGATCATGCTGACGATCAACACGACCATCAAGAAACTGGTGCCGCAGCGGGGATGCCAGGTGACGAAGCTTTGGGCGGCGGGGACCGAAACGGGTTTGCCCGATTCAAAATTGAAAACTGTTTTATGTTCCGCGCCGTGATATTGGAACATGCGGTGCATGTCGGGCAGGCGCGAGAGGACGTACATAAACGCGAGGAATATACAAATGCGGACTACGCCATCGACCATATTGATAGCGAAGCGGCCGTGCAGCGCTTGGACATGATGGCCGATTTGAGTGGCGATGAGCAGCGGCAACAATTTATACAGGCCGATCATGAAAATGAGCGACATGGCGATTTGCAAAATCATTGCCATGGGGCCGACTTCTTTTTTCGCTTCGGCTGGTTTGTCGCCGGCTATGTCTTGCAGCATGGCGTCGGTGGAGAATTTCAACGCTTTCATGCCAAGCCACATGGCGCCGCCAAGGGTGCCCAAGCCGCGAATAACGGGTAATTTGAAGATTGGATACTGATCGGAAAGACGCGGGAGCGTACTCTCTTGCGTGATAATTTCACCGCTCTGTTTTCGGACAGCTACACAATAGCTATGCGGCGAACGCATCATGACGCCTTCCATGACGGCTTGACCGCCGACGAGGGTGGTTTCTTCGCCGTTCTCAACAACCGGTAATAGCTGAATATGCGTAAACAGGCGCACAAAGGCACGAAAAGTCAAAGGGANNGGGAATGATTTTGCGCTACGAAGCCAGCCGGATACTTGAACCCGCGCGCGCGAAAAAACGAACCCACGGAGGCGAACAGAAGGCGTTTTTTGCGAAACGACACTTGTCGCCTAACCAGCTTTTTACGCAACGAAGCCAATTGGCGCGGGGGAAAGGCTTGGTCGCGACACGGATGCAGTCGCCTAGCACCTTCTGATTACAGGATAGCAGGCTATCGAATCCGAAGTCTAATCCATTGAAAATAATAGGGATAAAGACGTCAAATTCCCAGACGTTTTGCTCGCCTGCAGTCCAAAACTCGATCATAATCGCTCGAGGGATTCAATCGATTTAGCGTTGCCATCGCTTAGACTGTTGTCCCGCCATTCAATCCAAGAGGAGCTTTTATGATCCCACCTGAAAAAAGCGCTGCCGTGACTCGCGGCCTGAACGACACTTTCGGTGTCACCAACGTTGAAGAAATACGCGACCTGACCGAGCGGCCCGGCTCGAACAGGGCTTTTCGAATTGTCGTCGGAGGGTCTGAGTACCTGCTGCGGATCAACACGCGCGCCGGCGACATGATACGCCACTTCGCCTGCATGAAAGCGGCGGCCGATGCGGGCGTGGCTCCGCGTGTCTTGTATACCAGCGCCGAGGACCGGATCTCCATCACTGATTTTGTACAAGCCGTATTTCTCCCGGCGGCTGAAGCACTGGTTCGGATCCCGGTCACGTTGCGGACCCTCCATGCACTGCCGCCCTTTCCGACGACTCCCTTCAACACCACGTGCACGTTTCTCCTGAACCAAGGACCTATGCTCGAAGGGCTTCTGGAAAAGTTTCGCTCCTCCGGCACTCTGCCCGAAAACGACACAAAGGAACTTCTGGCTTGTTACCAGCAAGTGGCTGCGGTGTATTCGCGTCTTGATTCCGATCCGGTGCCTTCGCATAACGACCTGTTCAAGCCGGACAACATGCTTTTCGACGGCAAGCGTCTCTGGCTGGTGGATTGGGAAGCTGCTTTCCAGAACGATCGGTATGCCGACCTGGCCGCGGTCGCGAATATGATCGTTACCAATGAATCGGAGGAAACCATCTATCTGCAAGAGTATTTTGGCAAACCGCCGGATGAGTACCAAAGAGCCCGATTCTATCTGATGAGACAGATAGCCCACATGTTCTACGCCATGGCCTTCTTGCCTCTGGCGTCGACAGGTGCACCGATTGATCACAGTGCACGCGTGCCGTCATACGGTGACTTTCAGAGGCGCTTCTGGGCGGGCGAGGTCAGTCTTTCCGACACGGACGCCAAGGCCACCTACGGCCGGGTTCATTGGGAACAACTCTCGCACAACATGCGGCAGACCCGCTTCCACGAGGCCTTGAGAATGGTTTCTCTTGGGACAGAGCGGCGCAGTATGATGCCGGTATGACCAAGTCAAAGCTCACGATCAGTCCGCCCAACGATTAGATCGCGCGAAAACGCTATGCTTTGAAAAGCAACAGGGCCCCGCATGGACTTTCAGGCTTTCTTCGCTCAGGCACCACGGATCAACCAGAACGTTTCCAGGATGAATTGGCCAAGGGAAAAGCCATAGACAGGATCATGAGAACGTGAGGTCCCGGACGCGTCACCCGGCAGGTCGCCGCACAGGATGCCGTCTCTAAAGCAATTCGACCTTTGGCGCCAGAAGTTTTTGCGCGGCGTCGATGATCTGGTCCTTGCTGAGCACGTCTAAGCGCCCGGCGGCGTGGACGGCTCGCGGTGTAAACTCGAACGAAAGCGGCGTCACTTTCCTGTTGGAACGAGCCAGAAAGATGAAATAGGGATCCACCTGCGCCTCCTGGCCATCGAGCAGGTGGAACTGTTGTTCGTGGATTCGAGCGCTCACAAATTCTTTATGCTTGTGTAGCCATTCCGCAACCCTTTCGCGCGGAAATTTTTTCTTGAGGGCCTCGGCGTTGGCGTTAGGATAGCGGTCGTATTCCTGCCAGACTGCCATGGGTCCCCCTGGATCGGAAGATCCCACGGTGCCCGCGCTGAAAACGATCTCGGCCTTTCTTTCCACGCTGTAGCGAAAATCCGCATTGCCGTCGCGTGAATAGTGGAGTTGATCGCCTGCGCACAGAGCGCTGCTCAAAGACTCCCCCACCAAGAGGGAGTAGGACGCCAAATCGCGATTCAGTCCGCGCCGGCGAAGAGCGCGTTGCATCGCCGCCCTTTCCTCCTTTCGATAGGCTTCCCAATTTTCTTTCATGGAGAACTTTTGACTGGTCTCTTGAGCCGCTTCGTTCTGGGCCTCCGTATATAGCTCGAAGTTAGTTTTCATTGCGGCCAGTCTTGCTTTTTCATCCATGTCGCGAAGTTTCGGTTGATCCGAGAACTCATGAATGGGGAGTGAGTGCGTCCAACCATCAGGAGGAAACAGCGTCAGCCAGCCCGACCTTACTTCGAAGCTTGGGCTAGGCCCAGCGAGTCCTGGGGACGCAGTTTGGCTGACGCCTTGGCCTGTCCAGGCACTCAGCGGAGACCCCGACGTTTCTACGACGAATTGATAAAAGAATGTCGATGATGGACTGATCATGCGGAACCCTCTATCCTAATGCAGCTATAGCGCGATGTGGTGTAGCGCGGACGCCATCGCAACCGCGAAATCGCGTATCCCATCGGCATTACTCTTGTGTCATGGGACCCCTTCGGTATTCCATCAACGTCACATTAGACGGCTGCTGCGATCATCGTGCAATCGTACCTGACGAAGACTTGCACCGTCATGCGGTCGAGAACCTCAACAAAGCTGATGCCCTCCTCTTTGGCCGGGTGACTTACGAAATGATGGAGGTAGCGTTTCGGCCACTGGCGCAGACAGGCGCGAGACCTAATTGGATGGAACCCTTCGCCCGGACGATCAACGCGGCGAAGAAGTACGTTGTGTCAAGCACCCTGGACCGGGTTGATTGGAATGCGGAAATCGTGCGCGGGGATTTAGGGACCATCGTTCAGCAGCTCAAGCGTGAGTCTGACAGGGGGCTGTTAGCGGGAGGCGTGAAACTCCCATTGGCATTGGCGGAGTTGGGATTGATCGATGAGTACGAATTCGTTGTGCAGCCGAGGCTCGCGGGCCACGGACCGACGTTGTTCGCGGGGCTGTCGAAGTATGTCGATTTGAGGCTCGTTGGCCGGCTGGAGTTTAGTTCGGGGGCGGTGGCGATGCGGTATGAACCGAGACATTAGCCGCGCCTAACGATCATTCAACCCACCATCCACGGCCAAAATCTGACCCGTGATAAACGTCGGTGCCGTCAAGAAAAAGTGCACCGCATCGGCAATCTCTTCTGGCTTCCCGGCCCGCTGCATCGGCGTGGCATCAATCATCGCCTGCACGCGCGCATCTACGTCATTGAACGAAATCACCCCGGGCGCTACGGAATTCACGGTAATTGTCGGCGCGAACGCCTTCGCTAGCGCCTTTGTGAGCATGATCACGCCCGCCTTGGACGCGCAATAGTGCGCGTGTTCCGCCCACGGCCGAATGCCACCCAATGAACTGATATTCACAATCCGGCCTGACCCGCGCGCCATCATTTGCCGCGCTGCTGCCTGGCAACAAAAGAACGTGGCCTTGAGATTCACCTCGTGAATGAAATCCCAGTCTTTCTCGGTAATGTCCAAGGGGTTAAAGCGCGTGAAGCGCGCCGCATTGTTCACCAGGCAATCCAGCGGACCGAACGATTCACTCACTTCTGCAAAGAGCCGTTGAATGTCGGGCACCTTCGCCAAATCCGCTTGAAAGATCGGCGCTCCCCCGCACTCATGCGCCACTTCCTCCGCATCGGTGCGCGAATGATTGTAATGAATGGCCACTGCGAACCCGCGCCGTGACAGCTCAATGGCAATGGTGCGCCCGATGCGCTTGCCCGCGCCGGTCACCAAAACTCGCGGTTTACTGGATGGAGAAGTCACGAATCGCCTGCACCGTGTGGTCGATATCCGCCGCCGAATGCGCCGCCGAAACAAAGAGCGCTTCGTACTGAGACGGCGGGAAATACACATTGCGCTCCAGCAGATGATGGAAGAACTTCGCAAACATCGAAGTGTCGGAACGGCGCGCATCGTCTGCATTGCGCACCGGACCTGCTTGAAAAAAGAATGTGGCCATCGAGCCCACTCGATTCACTATCATGCCCGCTGGTGGGTTCGCCGTCAAAGCAGCAGTGCGCTGCTCCAGAATGTCGTACGTTTCTGGATGGTCTTCTATATGCCGCAGCATGGCAATCCCCGCGCTCACTGCCAGCGGATTCCCCGATAGCGTGCCCGCTTGATAAACCGGACCCGACGGAGCAACCTTGCTCATGACATCCGCCCGTCCGCCATACGCAGCAATCGGCAAACCACCGCCGATAATCTTTCCCAGCGTTGTCAGATCCGGCTTGATATGAAACATCTGCTGCGCCCCGCCGCGCGCGAGCCGGAAGCCCGTCATCACTTCGTCGAAAATCAGCAGCGCGCCGTACTGCTCGGTAATGCGCCGCAGTCCTTCCAAGAAACCAGGTGCAGGCGGAATGCAGCCCATGTTGCCTACCACCGGTTCCACAATGACACTGGCAATCTGATTGCCACGCTGCTTGAAGATGCTTTCCACGACGTCCAAATCATTCAGCGGCAGCGCAATCGTGGTATCGGAAAACGCTTTCGGTACGCCAACTGAATCCGGCAGGCTCAAGGTGGCCACGCCGGAACCGGCCTTTACCAGCAACGAATCCACATGCCCGTGATAGCAGCCGTCAAACTTCACCGTCAGATCGCGTCCAGTAAAGCCGCGCGCGAGCCGGATGGCGCTCATACACGCTTCAGTGCCCGAATTCACGAGCCGCACCATCTCAATGGAAGGCACCGCATCAATGATTAGCTGCGCCAGTTCCACTTCGCGGCCCGTGGGCGCGCCAAAGCTTGTGCCCAGTTCCAGCACCGCCGTGATGGCATCCAGCACCGCTTTCGGACGGTGTCCAAAAAGCAGCGGGCCCCACGATCCTATGTAGTCTATGTATTCGTTGTTATCAACGTCGAAGAAGTGCGAGCCTTCGCCGCGCAAGATGAAACGCGGTGTACCACCCACTCCGCGAAACGCGCGCACTGGCGAATTCACGCCGCCCGGCGTCACCCGCTTGGCGCGATCGAACAACGCCTCAGACTGCGCTACATTCATACTCGTGTTTCGCCAAGAATCAACTTGCGGAACAGGAAGCTCATGAAAATCTCATGCAGCGTCGTATTCACGTTGCGCAATAGACGAGATTTTAATTCCAAGTAAGGCTGCGTGCCCGCAAATAAGTCTTGAATAATTTCGCAGAACTTGGGGCTGCGGCGCATGAAGTCAATCATGCGGCTTGGTACTGCGCCAAAACAAACCGCACCGCAAAACAGCCGCTTCGCCAAACCGGCACCGTAGGTCAAATCCAAACCGAAGTCGCGCGTGATGATCTGGCGGTAGGCATCGGCATTCTTGCACGGATCTAAATCATTCAGCAAAATTTGGCTCGCCAGATCGCCCGAACGGATGGCATAGTAAAGCCCCTCGCCCGTGATGGGATCAACCAGGCCGCCGGCATCGCCTACCGCAATCCAGCCCTCGCCTGCGAGCCGGTTGTTCCGCCAGCCGCGCGATTCCAACGCCGGCAGCATGTGTCCGTAAAACTTGGCTTCGCGCCGCGACAAACCCTTCTCATCCATGTAGCGCTCCAGCCGGACACGCAAACACTGCGCCGATTCACCCTTGCCGCAAATCCCAACCGACAAGTGCCCCGCCCGCGGAAACACCCAGATGTAGCCTTCTAGATTTGGCAGAAATTGAATGTCGATATGCGCTTGATCCGAAGGAACCCAATAGCCCAGCGCGTACATGGTGTCTTCCGCCGTGTACTGCGTGCCCACATCGCGCAAAGGATTCCGTGCACCTGTGGCCACCACACAATAATCCGCATCGATGGTGCCCGAGCGTGTCCGAATCTTCCAACTGTTCGAACTTCGATCCAAACCCAACACGCGCTCTTTTTCGATCTCTGCGCCCGCCGCTTCCGCCCTGTTCAGCAGCATGCGATTCAAGTCAATGCGAGAGTAGATCAACAGCGGCCGCGTCAACTGCATCTTGAATGCACCCGATTTCGGCGCAGCCAGCATGGTATCGGTGACAATTTTCTTGGGCGTGTCGTTATCCAGCAAATACGGATATTGCGAATAAGCTTTATAGGTAATGCCACCCCCGCACGGTTTTTCCCATGCCAGCTTTTCATCAAGGATGATCGTTCTGAGGCCGGAGCGGGCCAGACGTTCCGCCGCAGTAGCGCCCGCCGGGCCGCCTCCGAGAACAGCAACTGTTTTCATTGGGTTGGTGCCGGTACGTGAGGATTTGCCGGGCTAGCTCCCTGATCTAAGGATGGGTGTCCTGGAGGAAGAGTGCTACTACTGGAGCTACTGGGCGCGGGATTCGACATGGAATGTCCTGCCGAGTCGCCCACCTTGGTCACCACCCATTTCCCGTCTTTCGCTTCCAGAGTATATTTCATGGCCATGCCGCTTTTCAGGTTCGGATCACCCTTGGGGCGAAACGAAACCGTAGCGTAGGCCAAGTTGTTTTCAAACGTTACGTTCGTCGTGGAGACATCGATACTCTTGAGGTCGAGACCCGAATGGTTTTGCAAACGATCCAAGATGGCGGCCTGCACTTTTTCCTTCGTTTTCAGGTCGTTACCGCAGGCGGCAAGAATGAGAAGGCAAGTGAGGCAAACTGGTAATAGCCGGGACACCCTCTGATTATAACCACCCCGGCCAAGCGCACCTGCATCTGATGCGATGAACCCACTATGCAATCCAATACGGAAAAGCCGTCTGTTTTTAATCTCTTTAAAAGCGATCATCGCTATAAATACCTCGACGCATTCATCACGCTCTTCGTAGTAGTTCTGGTCATAACCAATGTGATCGCGCCCAAGTTCTTTGAGCTGCCTTTTTTTGGGCACACTCTGCAGGTGAGCGTGGCGCAATTGCTATTTCCCATTACGTATGTCTTTGGCGACATCTTTACGGAAGTGTATGGCTACTCTGCATCGCGCCGGGCGATTTGGTATGGCTTCATGGCGCTTACGTTGTTTGCGCTATTGAGCTACGTGGCGGTGATCATTCCACCAGCGCCCGAGTACAAACAGCAGGCCGCCTTCTACACCATCTTTCATCAGGTGGGCCGCATCGTGGCTGGCAGCATGATTGCTTACTGGTGTGGTGAATTCGCCAACTCCTTCACGCTGGCTCGCATGAAAATATTGACGAGCGGCAAGCACCTCTGGACCCGCACCGTGGGCTCCACCGTTGTCGGTCAGGCCGTTGACACCTGCATCGTGATCTTCTTCATCTTTTACGATCAGCCGCTGCACGTCATCTTCAGTTTGATTCTGTCCGGCTATGTTTTCAAAGTGATTTGGGAAGTCATCATGACTCCGGTGACCTACCGCATTGTCGGTTTCCTGAAGCGCACGGAGGGCGTCGACTACTACGACTACGCTACGAACTTCAACCCGTTCACGACCAAAGTCAAAGAAGACGAGATCCTAACCTCTCGCTGAGAATTTTTTGCAGTATGGTCCTCCGAATTGGCGGTCCTCTGCAAGATCCTCTCGTCGATGTCCCAGTCCCGGATTCTTGGCGAGCAAACGAAAAGCATTGACAAAGTCGACAATAAGTCGTCGCGTTACGCGAATACCCCCTACCTCTATTTGATATTCACGAATGGCCGCGAGACCTCGCCGCCCGGCTGGGGCGAGAAAATAATGGCTCATCCCGCCTTGGAAGCAGATGCACGCGAATCAAGATCGTCCAGCATCTCCTTCATAAAAGCCTCCCCATCAGTTCCCTCGCCGGCATTCAATTCAGCAATTCCCTGATCCATACGAGCCCTCAGTTCTTTAAGATGAATGGCTCGAAGGTCGTCGTGCCGTTCAAGTAGTCGAAGCGCTTCTCGCACAACCTCGCTCGCAGAGTTATAGCGACCGCTTTGCACCTTTGCTTGCACCAATTTCTCGAGTTCAGGCGTGAGAGAAACGTTCACCGTGCACCTCTTCTTTCTAACCTAAACAATGCAAAAGAGAACAAAGATTGTCAATCTATAGCATCAACCATAGAAACTCTTCATCCACATACCGCTCCCCTACCTTCAACGCCCGCGCTTCGACCCCGTACGCTTCAAACCCAAACCGTCGGTACAATGCCCGCGCGGTCTCCTGACACGTCGCCACAGCCAACAAAATCTGCTCTAGAGAGTTATCCCGTTTCACCCGCGTCAACAAATCCGACAGCAAGGCCCGCCCCACGCCCTTCCCCCGCTGCTCCGCCTTCACATACACGCCAAAAATCCGGCCTTTATGCCTCTCCTTCAACCCTGTTTCCCGCATAAAGGTTGCCATCCCGACAAGTGCGTCCTCTTCAAACGCGCCCAGCGTAAAGTTGTCGTCCGTTGTATTTCGAAACCGCCCCGCGATGTCCGCGACGGGCGTCTGGTGGTGCTCTTGTACCGATTTCCCAAACGCAAATGGTTCGGTCTCGAGCGCTTCCAAGCGGAGTTCCCACCAAGCCGCCGCATCACTTTCCACCAGCGTCCGGATCACCACGCGGCCAGCCTAACCAACATCCGCCGGCGGGCGCAGCAGTTTCATCGGTATATTCAGCGCGGCCCCGTTCCGATAAACCGTGAGATTGATGGTGTCTCCCACCTTCTTTAGCGAAATCTCCCGCACCAATGCATCCTCGCGATCCACGGCTTTCCCATCAATCGCCACAATCAAATCACCGCCCACACCCAACTCCACATTCCCAATGGCCACCACCTGATTCGCCGGATGAATGCCCGCTGCCTCTTCTGAGGTCCCACGGTACAACTGCTGCACTAACAATCCGCCGCGTCGCGGCAATCCCAAAGCCTCGGCCAAATCACCCGAGACATACTCCGTCGTAATTCCCACCTTCGGCCGCTCCGTGACGCGCCCCGCTTTGTAATCGTCCAGTAGCGCTTTCGCTCTGTTAATCGGCAGCGCAAAACCAATGCCAATATTCGCGCGCCCCAGAATCGCCGTGTTAATCCCAATGACGTTGCCGCTTGAATCCAGCAGTGGGCCGCCACTGTTGCCACCATTAATGGCTGCGTCGGTCTGAACCATGCCTTCCAATCGCTGTTCATTTTCGCCGTCAATCGCGCGTCCAATCGAACTCACCACGCCCGTCGTCAGCGTGCCTTCCAAGCCAAACGGATTACCAATCGCCAAAACTTTTTGGCCCACCTGCAGGCGGTCTGAATCGCCCAGCTTCAAAAACGCCGCCTTCTTCTTCAAAGCAATTTTGATCAGTGCGAGATCGTCGGAACGATCCTTGTCCAGCACCGTCGCGTAGTACTGAGTTTGATCCGACAGCGTCACCTGAATCTTGCTGCTGCCGGAAACAACGTGATTATTCGTCAGAATGAAGCCTTCATCGTTAATCAAGAAGCCGGACCCCAAACTCTGCGAAGCCACCGGCTGATAGAAAAAATCGCGGCGCACGGTGGTACTCGTGATGTAAACCGTCGCGGGTTGCGCGGCCTTGTAAATATCGATGTTGTTCTGCTCTTCCGGTGTCAGCCCCGAACCATGCACCGCGCCCGGCTCGCTCCACTGCAGCGCACTCCGCAACACCGGCGCCGATAACTCACGAAAACTCCAGTGCGCGCGCGCCGTTAACCAAAACAGCAACGCTGTGAACAGCAGGCTATAAACCAATACTCGAAGCTTCACAGCGCGGCACCCTCCGCAAGTTTCTTTAACTCTAGAAATACCTGTTGCACTTGTTTCACCGTGTCTTCTTTGCCGCCGCCCGTTTCAATCACAAAATCCGCATAACGTTTCTTTTCCTCTAAAGGAAGTTGCTTACCCAGGCGCGCCAGCACTTGCTCGCGCGTACTTCCATCGCGCTTCATTCCGCGCGCAATTTGCGTTTCCAGGTCGCACGCCGTCACAATCAACTTGTTGCAGTGGGCATAGCGCCCCGTTTCTACCAGAATAGCCGCTTCCAGCACCACAATCCCGTGCGGATCTTGCGCCGCGAAATCCTGCAACATCTGCTCTTCCAGCGCGAACACCGCCGGGTGCACCACTGCGTTTAGTTGAGCCAGCAACTCCGGCGAACCAAACACGATAGACGCAAGTTTCTTCCTATCGATAGTGGAATCCGCCTGCAGAATGTCGCGCCCAAACAGCGCAATCGCCGGTTCATACGCCGCCCCGCCCGGCTGCAGAGTGGCGTGTCCCAATTGGTCCGCAAAAACAAGGTGGCAGCCCAGCCGCTCCAACTCGGAGGCAACAAACGTTTTTCCGGACGCATAGCCGCCGGTAAGACCAACCTTGAGCATGGGATCTGTCAGTGCATTTCAGCAAGATCAACAGTGTTCACCATCAACATGGCAATCGTGAGTGGACCCACGCCGCCCGGCACCGGCGTGTAGGCCGAACTCATTTCCTGCATCGCCCGCGGATCAACATCGCCCACCAGCACCGACTCGTTCTTCGCGAATGCAGATAACCGCGACAAATCATGCGCAAACAGCGGCACCACAACGTCTTTGTCTGTCAATCGGTTCATGCCCACATCAATCACCACCGCACCCGGTTTGATGAAGTCGCGCGTAATAGCCGCAGGCCGGCCAATGGCTGCCACCAGAATGTCGGCACGCTTGCATTCCTCCGCCAAATTGCGCGTCTGCGAATGGCAAATCGTAACCGTGGCATTTTCGTGCAGTAACATCAGCGCCATGGGCTTACCTACAATGTCGCTCCGTCCCACCACCACCGCATGCTTCCCCGCAATCGGAATCTTTGAGCGATGCAGCAATTGCATGATGCCCGCCGGCGTACAAGCCCTTGGCGCAAATCGATTCACCACTAACGATCCCAAGCTATGTATGCCAAAACCATCCACATCGCGGAACGGATCCACAATATAGGGAATCACTTCTTCCGCGCGCAATTGCTTCGGCAGCGGCATCTGCACCAGAATCGCGTCTACTGTTTTGTCTTTGACAATCGGATCAACCGCTTCGAACAGCGCGTCCGTCGTGATATTTGCGGGCGGCCGTAACTCAACACTGCGAATGCCCAATTCTTCACAGGCCTTGACCTTGTTTCGCACATAGATCTGCGAAGCTGGATCGTCACCCACCAGAATCACCGCCAAACAAGGGGGTCGCCCTCGTTTCTTGGTGATTTCCTTAACGCGCGGTTTCAGTTCCGCGATGATCTCCTGGCTTACTTTCTTCCCGTCAAGAACTACTCCGGCCATGCACTCGTGAGGATAACAGAGATGAGCAAACAGGACTTCCCGCTGCGTATAACTGAATGCCTTCCGCGTACACCTTGAACACCGATTCGAATACCGTGTCCCACGATTGCTGCAGCGCATATTCGCGGGCACTTCCGCGCATGCGCCCATGCAGCGCGAGATCAGTCATCATCGTGGCCACACAATCATGAAACGCCGCATCGCTGCCAGCCACGTAACCATTCACGCCCGATTCCACCAGAAACTTAGGTCCACCCTCACGCATGACCACCGCCGGCACTCCCGATGCCAGCGACTCCAGAACTACATTGCCAAAAGTGTCGGTCTTAGATGGAAAGGCAAGCAGATCCATCTGTGCGTAAGTGTCTGCTAACTCCTCCCCGCGTAACACGCCCGTCAATCTTGCATTGGGAACATGGGCCCGCAGCCACGCCGCTTCGCTGCCTTCGCCCACAATCACAAATTCGAAATTATTCTGTCCTCTCGCTTGCAGCGCCGTACCCAACTCAGCTAATAACCGTATGTTCTTTTCCGGTGTCAGCCGCCCTACATAGCCAATCTGAAACGACTGATTTTCATGCCGTCGCCGCGCTGGATTGAAAAGTTCGGCGTCCACACCACGCCGCATTAAGTACGAAGGCCGCCCACCCAGTCGACGCGTCAACTCAATCAACTCTGGATTTGGGGCCATTGTCACCACCGCGCGCCGGTAAAACTGCCGCAGCACTTCAACAGACAATCGCTCCGCCACGGCGCCTGCCACTCCACTCGTCGCCTTACCACTAAAACGCAGGAGTTTCCGCAAACGAGTCCCCGCATACTCATGCAAACTCGTGTGCCACGAAATCACCAACGGCAAATCAAGAAGCCAGGAAACATACATGCCCACTGCACCCATGTCGCCAGGACCGGTAATGTGAATGACCTCGGCGCCAAAACGCTTGGCCTCGCGCGCCACACGCCCAGAATAACGCCACAGCGCAGCATCGTAGTCCAGATTCGCATCCAGTTCTACCCGCACCGGCCCGCGCTTCAATTGCAGAATTTCCACGACCCCATCGCTCGTCTTCTCGGTCTTCGGCCCGCAATGCACGCTCAAAAAGGGAATCTGCCGCCGTCGCGCAAAAGCCTCCAAATGCCTGGCCGTATGCGCCACACCGTTTACTTCCCAAAATGTATCCGGCAGAAAGGCAACGCGCGGATACTCGCTCAAATCGCTGCCTCCTGATCCTCCCAAACAGCCGACCGGTCGTTCAGCGCCATCCGCAATGCCGAACGCAGCGGTCTCCATTCCAGCAGCCTCATCGCTCCCACAAACTGTTTCACAATCGCCGGCCCTCCATCTGCCCACAACGTCGCCAGCGGTACCGTCACTTTCGTCTCTGGGTCGCGATAATAAACGCGGTCCGCCCAAGTACGCCGTCCCGCGAAGTTTTCCGGATACTCGCGCACCACATCCACCATCGTCTGCAACACACGCATCTTCAGCGGCTCATGATACTGCGGCATGAAAACCACGTGGCTCACTCGCTCCTGCCGGATCTCCTGCACAAACTCTGCAAAAGTCACCGCCCGCGACAGATTCAAAATCGCATTCGGCTCACGTCCATGCCGATCGCCGCCCGCCACCACAGGCACATTCAACTCCCGCGCTAACGCAACCACCCGCTTGTTCTCTTTCCAGCAACGCAGCCCGTTCAATTCCAGGGCATGAAAGTATCGGCCGTAATCCGCCAACAGCAACTGCAGCACCGCCTCATGCCGTTCTTCGCCAATTCCTTTTTCATCCCACAGCGGATGATTCAAAACCAGCAGCACCTCCGGCATTGCGTGCAACATGGCCAACAACCCGCCCAGTTCACTCACTTCCGGCTTCGCCGTGAAGGTTTCAAACCGCTCCATCAGTTCGCGCGATTCCGCCACCGGCATGTTGTGTACGCCTAAGTGGAAAAATGTCTCCCCAAACGGAATCGTCCACTCTGTTGAAATCGGAATGTTCTTGAAGCGGTCCAACACGTGCAGTTGCGTACCTGCCCGGATATCGTCATGGTCTGTCAGCGAAATCAACGCCTGTAATTTGAATTTCCTCCGAATCTGCTTCTCTTCCAGCCGATAGGCTTGCCGCGGCGCCAGCGGCGGAGTCCAGAAGGCGTCCTCAAAACTAAAGCGTTTTTTGTTGATCCGGTGATATTCGTCTTCTTGCTTGCGTATGGCATTGCCTAGATACGGCAGCTTGCTGGTGTAACGCGGCACCATGTCGAGACTTTCTTCTGAGTACATGGTGTGGCTGTGAAGTGATACCCCCGAGCGAAAACCAGTGGGGATGGTGGGAGTTTGCCAGAAGAGCTGGAACGAATTTTTGCTGGTAACAGTCATATTATTTCGCCTTTGGTTCTACTCTCACGGAATTGTGTTGCTTTGAGATTTGCTCAGCATGAATAAGCGATTAAAAACAATCCAAAACAAAAATGTTCTAAAACCAGTGGTGTGACAAACCCGTTTCAATTGTCAAAACCAGAGAACCAGAACGATTGGCCTATTTGTGTGTTACCGAATCACTGGTAGAGTAATCAAGTAATTGAGCAATTCCGCACCAAAACAAAGCCAAACGATGAGAAGAGCGGCAGCGGATGTATCGAATAGCGAGACAGTAGCCATTGAAGCCGAGCCCCGGCCCGTGGACCCTAGCGAACGCAGCATCGCGAAGCTAGAATCGACGATTGCGGAACTACGCTCGCTGGTCAGGGCCTATGAAGGCGTCTTTTACGGCAATCCCAATCCTGCCGTCATCTTCGCCCAAGACGATTTCCGCATACTCGAAGCCAACAAAAATGCCGTCGAACTCTACGGCTACAGCCGCAAACAAATGTGCGAAATGAGCCTGCTGGATCTATTCACGGGCGAAGCGAGCGAGCGTTGGCGCAGCATGCTCGAAGCTGAACTACGCAAGCCGCACAACACGCTCGGCCCCTTCGTTCACCGCGGCGCCGCCGGCCGGGAACTGGTGGTCAGCATGGTGTTCTCCAGCTTCGCCATTCGTGGCCGCGACGCGCGCATCATGCAGATTCAGGATGAGACCACGCGCCGAACCGCCGAAGAGGCTGTCCGCGCCAGCGAAGAACGCTTTCGCGAACTTTTTGAAAACGCCAACGATGTCATCTTCCTGCACGATCTGAAGGGTCGCCTGATGGCCATCAACCGCGCCGCCGAAAGCCTCACCGGCTACGCGCGTGCTGAGGTCTTGGGCAAGAGCATCGAAGAACTCATCGCGCCCGAATCGCGCCACTTGAATCAAGACAGCATCCGCGCCCACTTAGGCGGCAGCCCCACGCAACACTTCGAACTGCGCATTCTCCCCAAATCCGGCGGCGTGCGTTTTTTGGAGTTCAGCACCCGCATCATTTACCGCAAAGGTTTGGCCGTCGCCATCCAGGGAATCGGGCGCGACATCACCGAACGCAAACAAGCTGAACAAAAACTCCGCGATTCCGCGCGCGAAATGCAGGTCAAGAATGAGGAGTTAAGCAACGCTCTCCATCTTGCTCGCGAAGCCACGCAGCTCAAAGAACAATTCCTCGCCAATACCTCGCATGAACTCCGCACTCCTTTAAACGGCATCATGGGCATGGTCAGCCTGATGAAGAACACCGAACTCACGCGCGATCAGCATGAGTACGCCGACGCCATCAGCCAATGCTCGAACGACCTGCTGACCATCATTAATGACTTACTCGATCTCTCGCAAATCGGCGCCGGACGTCTCGCCATCGATTACCGCACCTTCGACCCGGCCGAGAGCGTGCGTTCGGTCGCCAAAATGCTCAGTCTTCGCGCCACCACTAAAGGCCTCACACTGACTTACGAAATTGATCCGCGTGTGCCGCCCACCATGGAAGGCGATAGCGTCCGCTTGCGTCAGATTCTGACCAACCTCATCGCTAACGCCGTCAAGTTCACTACCACGGGCGGCGTCCGCGTCGTTCTCACCACCAGCACTGACGCTTCCCGCATCCGCTGCGACGTCATCGACACCGGCATTGGTGTAGACGAAACCCTGCGCGACCGCATCTTCGAGGCCTTCTTTCAAGCCGACGGCACCAACCGCCGCCGCTACGGTGGGACTGGTCTCGGCCTCACCATCAGCCGCCAACTTGTCGAACTGATGGGCGGCCAGATTGGCATGTTCAACAACGCCGGCGGCCACGGCGCAACTTTCTGGTTTGCACTGCCTTTGAAGCCCGACGCCCCGGTGATCCGCTAAGGCATGGGTCCGAATACGGCTTTCTGCCTCGTGATCTTTGGCATGCTCGGCGTTTACTGCGAATTCCTGTGGCCCGGCCGAGTGCTCCCTGGCATCTATGGCGCCGCAGCCACCGTTATTGGCGGGTATCATTTATGGCGCGCCGTTCCCTCTGCCTTGGGTTTGGAACTTCTCGCACTGGCAGCCGCCTGTTTCCTTCTTGACGCTTTGGTGAGCACTTACTTCCTCGCGGGTGCAGTCGCCACGGTCGCGCTTGCCTTTGGATTTGTCAGACTCATTCCCGGTGACCACGGCATCCATCCGCTCTTATCGATTCCCTGGTGCATTGTTTTCGGAGCAATTACCATGTTCCTCAACTGGTCTGCCCGCCGCGCCCGCCGCAACAAACAACTTTAGAAAGCAGGAGAAAGTACACTTGGCCTGCAACCGAAGCTGCTTGAGATTCACTACTCAGTCGAAAGACGCGCAGTCAACACAATTGCGTCGGAGGAATCCTTGCCACTCTCATTTATTACCAAGAACCAGCAATTTGTTTTGGTTGATCCGTCGACAACGCCCGCTGCAACCGTAAACCCCGAAGCCACTCTGCCGAACCACCTATACGACGTGTTCCTCGTAATCGAGAACACCGACAGCTTCGAGGCCACCAACGTCCAGGTCAATGTTTGGCACAGCGCCTTTGGGATCGGCCGTATGGCTGGCACCGACGGATTGACGCAACCGGCTCCCGTCAACGTGCCGCCGCAAGCCTATGGAATCCCAGGCACCGCCACGATTTCGTTTACCTTTCTCACACCGCCTGGCGGTCACGGCTGTTTAGGTGCCCAGATCGCTCCTTCTGGCGCATACATCGGCCAGAACGTTACCGTCATCTCTTGCCCAACCGGCGTGCCTTCCACTCTGTCCTTTGTGGTCTTTGGCGGCCCTGCCAATGAAGCCATGGTTCTCACTCTCACCGAATCGATCCAGAATGGCGCTGTCATACCCGCTGGCTCATCTCAGTCATGGAAACCATTGCTCATCGCCCCTCCCGGTACAGGTCCAACCGTTCCCACCGCCGCCCCGATCACGCTAAATCTCGCGGCGGAAGCCTTCTACTCCGTCGGCCTGCAGGTCACGGTTGCGGCCGGCGCTTCCACCGCTCATGTCTTCCGAGTCGTCGGCACCGTTGCAGGCCAGTTCGAGGGTGAAGTTGATATCACTGTCAACCCTGTAGCGGGACTCGCCGCTCCCGATCCCTACCTGACCGGCGGCTACCAGAGTCCCGATATCTTGATCTTCGACTCCGCCAACAATCCCGTACCTTTGGGCGGTCAGCCGAATGCTGTCTGGGACACCTTGCTCATACCCAATACCGATTACAAACTCGCTGTTGTTGTTCACAACGATTCGTCTACTCCTGCCGTGAATACGGTTGTCCGCTTCTGGCAAATCCCGGGTGGCATCGCAACCAACGGCACACTCATCGATGTGCGCACGGTAACCGTGCCCGCTAACAGCAGCGTGCAAGTGAACAGCAACTTTCCCTTCCACAGTGCGCCGCCCGGCCAGCATTGCTGCGCCGCGGTCAGCATCTACAACTCGCAATCAAAAGACGCCACCGTCGATCCGGTAACTGCATCGCAAATCCCAGATCCCAACGCAAACTCGGCCCACAGTCCTTCCGCTTGGCGCAATACCGACTCTATCTTCGTGTTCATCGGCAAACCCTGGAGCTTTTCTTTGCAGGGGACGGCGCTCCCAACGGCCAGGGTTCCTTTGAAAGTAACGGCGACTGCGAAACTCGCCGCCACTCTCGAAACGACGCCAGCCGCCCTCGCCCTGCGTCAGACCCTTCGCGAATCCGGCGCGGCGACGGATTCACTCTTTCTAGCGCCCACCTTGCGCGCCACGCTGCCGGTTATCGACTTGAAACTCAACATTGGCGTCGTCAAGCCAATTTCGCCAACCGTCGCCGAGTTTCCAGTTTCGGGCGTTGTCCCGTCCGATGCTAAGGTCGGCGACCGCTACCTTGTGTCTGTCGCGGCCACCTATGAAAACCGGACCGTGGAATTTCTCCAAACCCTATACGTCAAAGCCGGCTAACCCTTACCCATAAGCCCCTGGTCGGGAAAACCGACCGGGGGGCTGCGCGTCTCCCTCATCAAAAATCCGTTGACTTTCCAGCAAGCTCGGCTTACCATCAGATGTGTTACATTATGTAACATACAGATGCCGCCTAAATCTCCGCTCTCCGCCCTTGAACAGCAAATCATGAACGCCATTTGGTCCATCGGCGAAGCCACCGCCGCCGACATCCAAGCCGCTCTCCAGCCCCATCGCTCGCTGAGTGATTCCACCATTCGCACCGTTCTGGGCCGCTTGGAAGAAAAAGGCTATCTTCACCACAAGATCAGTGGCCGTACCTTCCTGCACAGCAGCCTGGAACCACCCAACGCCTTAGCTGCACACGCCGTCAAACAGATTGTCGATCGTTTCTGTCAAGGCTCGGTTGAAGCACTGATCGCCGGCATGGTGGATGGCGAAATCGTCGATACAGCAGAGCTGCAGCGCATCGTTGACCGCCTTGCCAAGCAGTCTCAGATCAAAGCAACAAAACGAAAGGACCGCAAAAAATGAACGTCTCGCTATTGAATTCGCTAAGCGAATCAGCCGCCACCTTTTTCTTTGAAGTGATCGTTCGTTCAACCGCGCTCTTCGCGGCCTGTGCGCTCATCACACCCCTTCTCCGCTCCCGCACGGCCGAAGTGCGACATCTCATCTGGCGCGCCGCACTTTATGGATTGCTGCTGATGCCGCTATTCCAATTCACTCTTCCTCGTCTACATCCGTCAGAGCGAGTCATTGTGAACGCCAGAACTGCGGACGTGGTCACACAGGAGAGACCCGCCCCTCGCATCTCGCAAAACGTGACCCGAACTATCGGACGCCTCCGTGTGTTTCCTTTAACAATAACGGCAGTAGGACTGTATCTGCTCGTCACACTCATCCTGCTCGCCCGTTTACTGCTAAGTCTCGTTCACTTGAAAGCACTGAGGCATCGGAGTGAACCGATTCTTGACCTCGGTCTAGCAGAGTTCGGCGATTTGGAATCAGCACTCCGATTATCAACCGAGATCCGCGTCCCCATCGCCTTCGGCCTCCGCAATGCTGCTATCCTTTTACCCGCAACCTGGAAACAGTGGCCCAACGACAAACTCCGCGCAGTTCTGATTCATGAGAGGGCGCATCTCCTCCGCCGCGATCCCGCCACGGCCCTCCTCGCGTCTTTAGCCTGCTGTCTTTTCTGGATGCATCCCTTCGTCTACTTGCTGCGCCGCCAACTCACCAAGCTCGCCGAGCAATCATGCGATGAAGCAGTCATCCGCTCGCTGAGTCCAGAACGCTACTGTCGGATTCTTCTCGAATTTACCTCTGAAGTGGCTGTACCACGCGACCGCTTTGCCGCAGCTTGTGCTGTGGCCGCGGATCGCTCCTTTATGAAGAAACGTATCGAATGGATCTTCCATGTTTCGCAACAACCGCGCATCATGAGTTCTCGCTGGCTTAATACGTTTCTTCTCTTTTCATCTATCCCAGTTCTCTATCTCACCTCCGCTCTCGACTTGAGCCGCGGCGCCCAGGTGTTGAGCTTCCGCGATATCCAGAATCAGCAAGAAGCGAACAAACGAGAATCCGACCTTCGCCAGAATCCGGATGACTTGGAAACGCGTGTCTCACTCATGGCCTTTTATTCCAACACTGGCAAGCACAGGGAGTTCACGAAGCTCCTGCTATGGGAGATCGAACACCACCCCGAAGCGGACGCCTCTGCCATGAGGTACTATGGTCGACCTGATCAAGCGCACTATCACCCTCTTGTCCAACATGGAATGACTTCCGAGGACGATCAATTGGTGAAAGCCGCGTGGGAGCACGCGCTCGAAACTCATCCAAATTCCCCCGAGGTGCTTTACGACGCCGCGCTTTTTTTCGAACGTTACGATCCCGCCCGCGCACTCGCCTTGCTGAAAAAAAGTATGGCACTGCCAAATCAATTACCGCAAGACTCTTATCGTCTCGAACTTTCGGTTCTCTGCGCTGCGGCAGTTTCTGAAGATCACAAATTGGGGTCCATCAACAACATTCAGATGACACCGAACGCCTCTGCCGTGTTGTTAAACGAAATCGAAACATCCTCTGACCCCGCGCTGCTCAGCCGCGTCGGCACCATGTTGGTTAAACTTTTCAGCGACAAAGAAATCCAAATCGGTCTGTCCTTCATCCAACAAGCGATCTCGCTCGATCCCCACAACCCGGCGTGGACCGAAGCTCTCGAATCCGCGAAATTCGAACCCATCCGCCGCCGCAACTATGCCGCAGCCATTCAAAAGCCGCATTCTAGTGCGCCACAATAAAGTTTTGGGGAACTTTCGCCTTCCCAACACGTTCTTCTTACCAGGAGCCTTATGCGCCACATTGCCGTTCTTTCCGCTTTCCTACTCGCCGGAGCCATCTCCACCTTCGCCAGCGTCGATACTGGCCTTCTCGCGCTCGTCCCTCCGGGTGCAAAAATCATCGGTGCCGTCGACGTCACGCGCTCGCGCAACTCCGATTTCGGCCAATACCTGCTCGCCAAAGCCCAGGCCGAAGATGCCCATTTCCAGGAGCTGATCAACCAAACCGGCTTCGATCCCCGACGTGACCTCCAGGACATCTTGTTCTCCACCAGTGGCCCCGCCACCACCGGCAGCCCTTCGTCCTTCGCCATCCTCGCTCGCGGCAATTTTGATCAAGCCCGCATTAAATCGTTGGCCACCGCGAAAGGCGCCTCCGTTGTCACCTACAGCGGCGTCGACATCATCACTCATGAGAAAGGCCCCAACGCCCAAACCGCCATCGCCTTCCCCGAAGTGGGCGTCGCCGTCATGGCCGACATGACAACCCTCAAACAGATCATCGATAACCGCACCTCGCCCACCAGCATCGATGCCGATCTCAAAACCAAAATTGACAACATTGGCAAGTCCAACGACGCCTGGTTCGTCTCTCTCGTCGGCGGAGGCTTCCTCGCCGATCACGCCGGACAACAAGGTGCCTCGCAAGCCAAAGTCTTGCAAGGTGTCCTGCAATCCAGCGGCGGCGTCAAACTCGGCTCCGTCATCGATACGACTTTTGATGCGGTCACCCGTTCCGCGCAAGACGCCACGTCACTGTCCGACGTCATCCGCTTCATGGCCAGCATGGTTCAAATGCAACGTCAGAGCAATGCGGGCGCAGGCATTCTCGCCAACGCTCTCGATAGCATGACTCTGCAAAATAACGGTGCCTCTGTGCACTTCGCCGTCTCCATGCCCGAAAAAAGCCTCGAGCAACTCGCCGAAGCCGGCCCGTTGGCTAACGTTCACTAAGCGGCGACTTATGGATGAGGAAGAGCTAGAGGCCGACCATCGGATCTTGTGGCCGGCACGTTCTTCCTACGACAGGAAGCTAAGCGGAGTTTGGCGTGGCGGTCAACCTTAACTCTCTTGATCACCTGCGCTACTCGAAACTGATGTGCGTTGTCTTGCTTTCCGGAACCTTTTGTCTGAGTTCCCTCATCAGCACGCCATGTCCTAGTTTGGCGCCGGAAAGCATTGTCTTCAGCGCCGGGTCGGTGACGGGCACCTACTTCATCAAATAAGCCTTCACCGCCAACACCAACCCCACAATCGAAGACGCCGCTCCCCCATAAAACAACCCTTTTTGCTTCGTCAAAATCGCCAACGACGACAACACAATCCCGATCTCCAGAAACACCTCACCCATGTGAAAGCTTTCTGCCCGTTCCCCCGCCGATTCGCTCTCTTTCGCTAGCCCTTCCGCCTTCTCCTTGATCGAATCCATGTCCTTCTCATACTTTTCGCCATCCTTGGCGTACTTCTCAATCGACGCACCCTCCGCCTTGCTCTGTTTCAGCAAGTCAATCGTGGCGCCCGCCACATAGCGGCGAATATTCTTCGCTTGATAAAACGCCCATTGATCGGAGCTTTGCTGGGAGAGCAACAGCTTCTCGGTATTGAAATGCTGCCCAAAAACAGACACAATCGCTAACAGCGCGGCCACGCCCGCCATGGTCCCAGCCACCAATTTGTCGAACGGCTCTTTCGCGTGATGTACGTGTTCTTCTACTTCTTCGTGTTCGGCCATCCGACCAAACTATCACGCGCGAGTCAAATTGGAGATCTCGCGCACCAGCCGCCGGTAATTCAAATCTTCCAGTTTCCCAAAGGGAAACCAGTATCCATCTCGCCAGGTGGAGTAGTACCAGCGCGAAAACACCGCTAACTGCTCCACCCGATTCCCGGTATGCACCGCTGCCGCCGGCGCCAGCGCAATCGACAACTTCTCGCGCAACTCCTGATCCAGCGACCGCGCCCCCGGCTCCATCGTCGAAAATTGCAGTACCACCGGACTTTGCCAGTAGCCGCCCATTATCGGCCAAAGCCGGCACTCCTGTTCCATCAAGCCGCGCGTCAGTGCCAACCCGTTAAATTGATCCAGCCGCGCAATCACTCCATCGCGGCTCGCCGCCGCTGCGCTAACTTTCTCCAACCGCTTGTGCAACTGTGCCGCCTGCTCAAAATCCATTTCCTGCGACGCCCGTTCTCGCGCTGTCGACAAATCCGCCGCTGTCAGCTTGCCGTTCGTCGCCAGAAACTCATCCACCCGCAGAACTTCATTCGCATATTCGTCTTTGCTCACTGCACATTGGCAAGGCCGTAAACATTGATTCATCTCGCCGTAAATGCAACCTGGATGGTCGGGCGAAGGCGTCAAGGTTTCGGTACACCGTCGCACTTGAAACAACCCCAACAACTCCTGCTCATACCGTTGCGCCAGGTCGCGGTTAAAGAACGGACCATACACAGTCCCGTGGCGCCGCGTGGGCCGGTTCACAATGTCCAGCCGTGGAAACGCGTCGTAACTGTCCATCGCCAGAAACCAGGGCATCCGCAAACGCAGCCGTTTCAAATAGTCATTCGGGAAATGTTGCCGCGTAATCTGGTAAATCAAAAGCGACGCTTCCAGCCGCGAACTCGCCGTCCAGCACTGCAACTCCGTGATCTTTTGGAAATGCCGGGCTACTCCCGTCTCTGGAACAGTATAGGATGGAAAGAGTAGACGGGTGAGTCTGCGCCTGAGGTTGAGAGACCAGCCCAGGTGGGGCGAGTTTCCCGGAATGCTAAATAGATAGACGCCGCGGGTTTCGGGTAACGAAGCAATAACTTCGGCAGCCTCGAGCGCGCGGGGATCGACAATAATAGGACGAGGAAGTTCCACGACTTAAGGCGAGGGCTTAATTGAAATTGTACCGAGGCCGGCTAAGCTCTTGCGAAAAAATCCGGTTTGCTACTTGACAGTTATGTCACTCAGTCTAGAATAGTTGTTATTTCGCTATGCAGGGTTGTCAGCACGAGCGAACCGAATTTTTGCACCGGCGGGACGGTATCGATTACGTCCGATGCCTGGACTGCGGCCAAGTTTTCGAAGCCGAAGATTTGGATTTGGATTCGGTTCCCGTTTACGAAGAAGACGAAGAAGAGAAGAAGCCGAAGAAGCGTCGCTAACGCCGTCCCCACGGCGCGGCGACGTCTCTTGGCGTAACACATGAGCGACTTGGGGCCATGCCCAGCCTAACCCGCGTGTCGCAGCAAATGCAGAGCAGACTGAAGGCTCCGCTGCGCATCGTATCGATTGGTGGCGGCACCGGACTCTCCACACTGCTATCCGGCGTGAAGCGCTTCGCTGCCGGCGGACAGCGTCAACAAGAAACCACCGCCCCTACCCTCGACATCACCGCCGTAGTTACCGTCTCTGACGACGGCGGCAGTTCCGGCCGCCTACGCCGCGATTTCGACATTCTGCCGCCAGGGGATATCCGCAATTGCATGACAGCCCTTTCGGAAGACGAACTGCTGCTGTCCCAACTATTCCGCTACCGGTTCGCCAGCGGTCGCGGCCTCAAAGGCCACAGCTTCGGCAACCTGTTCCTCACCGCCATGCACCAAATCACGGGAGACTTCGCCCAAACCGTAAAACTGTCTTCGGAAATCCTCGCCATCCGCGGCCACATCTTCCCGGCCACCGCTGCCAACGTCACCCTCGAAGCCGTGCTCACCGATGGCAGCGTCGTTCGCGGTGAAAGTAAAATCAGCAAGAGCCGCAAGCCCATCCGCAAGGTCCGCCTCCATCCGCCTAACTGCACGCCGCTCCCGGACACACTCGAGGCCTTGGCGCAGGCAGACCTGATCACCCTTGGTCCCGGCTCGCTCTACACCAGCGTCGTCCCCAATATTCTGGTGAAAGGCATGGCCGACGCCATTGAAAAGTCCCCGGCCATGAAAGTTTACTTCGTCAATCTCATGTGGCAGCCGGGCGAAACTATCAATTTCACCGCATCGCAACACGTCAAGGTCATCCAAGCTCACGCCAAACGCAAACTCATCGATTGCGTTGTCCTCAACACCGCCCCCATTGCACCCGCGCTTCGGAGCAGGTACGCCCACGCTAAAGTTGAACCCGTTGAAAACGACATGGCCGCACTCGATAAACTGGGATTGAAGATTGTCACGGCCGATTTAGTTTCAGACGCGGCTGTGGCTCAGGAACGAATCCGGCATGATTCAACGGCGCTCGCTGCCGTCGTTTTGGATTTAGCCAGCCGGTCGCGCGCCCACTTGGTGCGCAAGGAAGCACTGGCAGCCGCGAAGTTATAGTTTGCAATGGAAAACAATGTTACCGTCGTGATCCTGGCCGCTGGGCTAGGCACACGCATGAAGTCGAACAAGGCCAAGGTTCTGCATGAAGCGGGCGGAGATACACTGCTCAATCAAATTATTCGTGCCGCCCTGCACGTCGCTCCGGCCGAACGCATCGTCGCTGTAGTCGGTCATCAGACCGACCAAGTCCGCGCGAGCGTCACCCAACCCGGCATCCGTTTCGCTGAACAGAAGGAACAGAAAGGCACCGGCCATGCTGTGCTATGCGCCCGCGCGGAAGCAGAAACTGGCAGCGGGCAATTGCTTATCCTGAACGGCGACGGGCCGCTGCTTCGTCCGGAAACTTTGCTGCGCCTGGTCGAAAACGCGCAAACAGCAAGCACTGCTTCCGGCGGATCCATCGTCACCACGGAAGTGGCCGAACCTACGGGTTACGGTCGAATCGTGCGCGATGCTCGCGGCCTCGTGGCCGCTATCGTCGAACAAAAATCAGCGACACCGGAACAACTCAAGATCCGCGAAATTAATCCCGGTCTGTATTGTTTTGACTCTAAACTCTTCTGGAAACACATCGGCGAGGTCACGCCGAACAACGCCGCCAAAGAGTATTACCTCACCGACATCATTGAGATCCTTACCCGCCACGGCCATCCGGTGGCGCCGGTGCTAGTGGCAGACGAAACCGAATTGCTCGGCATCAACACGCGGGTCGAACTCGCCTTCGCCGATAAAATCCTGCGCGCCCGCAAAGCCCGCGAACTCATGCTCGACGGCGTGACCATCGAAAATCCCGACACGGTCACCATCGACACGCAAGTCCTAGTCGCGCCCGACACCGTCATCGAAGCCAACGTACAACTGCGCGGACACACCCGCATCGGCACCGGCTGCCGCATTGGCACGGGTTCCGTTTTGCGAAGCTGCGAAATCGGTGACGACGTCAAAATTCTTCCCTACGTGGTAGCGGAAGCCTCCGTCATTCAGAGCAAGGCCTCCGTGGGTCCGTTCTCGCGCTTGCGCATGAACGCCGATGCCGGCGAAAGTTCACACATCGGCAACTTTGTGGAATTGAAGAAAACTAAACTCGGCAAAGGCGCCAAAGCAAGCCACCTGACTTATCTGGGTGACGCCAACATCGGCGCCAACGCCAACATCGGCGCGGGCACCATTACCTGCAATTACGATGGCCAAAAGAAACACCAAACCGTCATCGGCGAAGGCGCTTTCGTCGGCAGCAACTCGACACTCGTCGCACCCTTGACCATAGGCGACGGTGCTTATACGGCCGCGGGTTCGGTCATCACCAAGAACGTCGAACCGGACGCTCTGGCTATAGGACGCGCGCGTCAGGAACAGAAGCCCCAGTGGGCTCGCCGGCGGCGCCAAGCCTTCGAACCAGAGTTAACCAAAAGCTAAGAATTCAAAGCCGCGAAAACGGTTTGAACCGCGGCGCAATCGCGTAGTTCAGTTGCACCAGCACGATGAAGCCGATGCTCCAATACGTATTGACCACGCAAAGCAATGCGCCCAACGCGTACAGGCTTTGCGCAATCAGAATGCGCCGCTCAATCGCACAGCGAATCTCCGTCTTCGCATCCTCCACCAAACCCGCATGTGCGGCGTAGCGCCAACTCACATATAGAATCAGCCCCAGGAAAAGGATGTTCGCCCAATAAAGCGAGAGTGCCAAGCGAAACCCAATAAATTCCGCCAACAAGCTTGTCGAGAAGGGCATTACCGAAACGAGCGCCAAAAATGCGATATGGATCCAGGTCAGGTGCCGGTCCGATTGGGCGATCTGATTAAACTGCGTCTGCTGGCCCACCCAGAAGATGCCGAGTGTCAGGAAGCTCATCAGGTAAACGAGCAAGCGCGGAGCCAGCGTACCTAGCGCCAGCCATAAATCGTTTTCTCCGTGGATCGCTTCCTTAGCGGGAGCGTGAATATCTAGCACCAGGATTGTCATAGCAACGGCGAAAATGCCGTCGCTCAGAGCCGCCAGGCGTTCCAGGCTGCCACCGGCGATCCGGTTGTACCAAGTGGGCATATCCCCCTATTGTGCATTGAGAAACGCGCCGCCATGACCGCGCAGGGCCAACACTTGCGCAATGAGTTTGTCGGAGAGATCAGCAGGGAGATCGGTCTGCACCCGAACCACATTTTGATCCTTCGAAATAGACACCGCGTCCCACATGCGCAGCAAATCCAATTCATTGTCCTTGGTGCTCAAACGCGCCAGCCCAATCAACCCGCGCATCGCATCGTGCACCCGCTGCGCCCCTACCGGCGATTTGCAAATGATGCGGGCCTGCACATGCGAGCCGCTATCCAAATGCACGCCGAATGACGTGGCTGTCACGTAAGCCGTAATATTCGACAACGCTGAATCTAGATCAGCCCGGAGCGGAAAATTCGCAGCCGGCAAGCCACCACGACTCACCGCCCAAATCTGCGCGTCTGAAGGAACCTCGGCCATCCGCTCTTTTAGCTCCTCAGGAATTTCGCCGGCCTTCGATGCCAGTAAATCCAATTCACTTTGCACCAACTCCGTAGCAGCCGCCACCGCGACGCCATGTCCTGGAAAGACCACGGAATCATTGCCGCGCGTTAACAGCGTATAGTTCTTGTATGGCACGCGCTGCGCTCCGCCCGCCACCAGTTTCTGTTCCAGTTGCGCCGCCGAGAACGCGCCCTCCGCCAGCAGCAGCACATGTTTGCCGTTCCACACCAAATACAAGCTCGAGATGTCGCGCCGCGGGTCTAGTCCCGCTTTCTCCGCCATCGCATCTATCTGCGGTAATTGCAGCAACTGCTCATGGCGGCGGTACAATTCACTCGCCTTCAGTTTGTCCAGCCTTACCGAAACAATGGTCTGCGCATCGGCGGCAATGCCCCCGCGAAAGGCGTCGTCAATGGACGCACCCGTTTGCTGACTATTCGAACAACCCGTTGCCAGAGCAACGACAACCACAATCGGCAAAAACAATAACGAATATTTCACTAATAATCTCTCTTACGAAAAATGACAATCGAACTGATCAACACCACCGCACCAAACACCGCGGACGTCCAGATGGGTGTCACCCAGTCGATCTGCTGATCCAGCAGTATCCAATAATGCAGCGCCTTGCCCAAATCAAAAAACTTAGGCACGATCCAATAAAGGCCCATCCACAATTGGCGCGACCACTCCGAATCCAGGACCTTCATCATGAATTGATGCTGCGCCAGCAGCGCGCTGAGCAAACTCAACGCCACGGGGATCATCACCGCCAGCGCCGCACTTTCGGAAATCACACCAACGAACACCACCAGGCACAACAGCACCGCAAAAATGAAGATCATGATGGGAATCGCCAGCAGAAAGCGATAATCCCAGGTGTTCGTTTTATAGGCAAAAATCAGCCAAACACCAGTCACCATATAGACCGTATTCAGGGCAACAATCAGCAGGTTCCCGCAATACCGGCCCATTAAAAGAGTGGTGCGGCCTACCGGCTTCGAAAGCAGCAGCGAAATGCGGCCCGGCTCCAGAACACTCGGAATCAAACCAGCTGAGGCGAAGATTGCCAGGAACGTCCCGAACACATAAAGCCCGGCACCCACCCACGAATACGAGATCCTCACAAAGCGTTGAATGTTGTACTGAAGGCTGTAAACTCGGTGCACCGTCGACTGCACGCCCAACGCTGAAATCGCGCCCGCCGCCACATCCACCTGCAGCACAAACAGAAACAGCAGAATCAGCAAAGAGGAAAGCGAGAAAAGACCCCAGAACAACCAACGCGCGCGTGCTTCCTGAAAGGTATCGGCAATGAGCGCAAAGAAAACTCGAAGAAAGGACATGCGCGCTTCGGACTCAGTAACCTCTCTCGGAACTACCATCGTTCGCAGCGGTCGCTTTGAGGAACAACTCTTCGAGAGAAGATCCCGACAGCGCGAAACTCTCAATCGAACCACCGGCCGCACGAATTTTATCCATCACGAGATTGGCTTGATCGCTGTCCGGAGATTGAATCGCCACACCGTTGGCCCCACGAAGAATAGTGGCGCCCGAAGCACGAATTTCGCTCAGGCAAGAAGCGGAGAGTCGCGACGCATTCACCGTAAAGCCCGTTGTGGCTAGCAGGTCGCTGATTTTTCCCTCCACCGCCAGCTTTCCTTTGCGCATAATCGCCACGTATTCGCAGAAGGATTCCACTTCGCTCAACAAATGCGAATTGATAAAAACCGTTACCCCTTTGCCCGTCAGCCGGTTCAGAATATCGTGAATCTCGCGCCGGCCCGCCGGATCAACACCATCCGTCGGCTCATCCAGAATCAGCAATTTGGGATGGTGCACCAGCGCCTGCGCCAAGCCCAGCCGCTGCAGCATGCCTTTCGAATACTTCTTGATGCGAACGGAGCCCCACTCCGCGAGACCGACTAACTTCAAAAGTCCAGGAATCCGCTGCCGCCGTTCTGCTCCCGGCAACCCCGAAAGAGCCCCGTAAAAATCGAGCATCCCCGCACCTGTCAGATAGGTAGGAAATCGGTGATTCTCCGGCAGGTATCCCACCACTCGGCGCGCCTCGGGAAGCCGCACATCTTTGCCAAAAATCCGCGCCGACCCAGCCGTAGGATGCACCCCGGACAGGAGCATTTTTACGAAAGTGGTCTTTCCTGCACCGTTTGGACCCAACAAGCCGTACTTAGATCCAACCGGAACGCGCAGCGTCAAGTTGGATACGGCCTTGATCTCTTTGCCCCGGAAACGCCCACGATACATCTTTTCCAGGCCGTCGGTCTCGATAGCATACTCTGTTGTCACTCATCTTTAGGATACGAGACGGTGCCCAAATTTACTGTTACCCACGATTATCCTCAAGGAATAGACTCAGCCGTGCTAGGATGTCCCTCGGAGGTTACACGAAGAAAATGACTCTAGACGAATTAAAGAATAAATACCAGCCAGCCTTGCAAACCATTCAGGACAAAGGTGTTGTGTTGTCCCATATCAACATGGATGGCGACAAACTGTTTATCCAGGGTGCCGCGCCGTCCGAAGCGATCAAGAACGAAGTTTGGGACAAAATCAAAGCCATCGACGCAACCTTTAGCGACCTGAACTGCGACCTTTCCGTAGACACAAGCTTGCCGCAACCTCAGGCAGCCGCTGCAGCAGCTGGCGCGGGTGGCCGGACCTACACCGTGAAATCGGGCGACACTCTCTCTAAGATTGCTAAGGAATTCTACGGCAATGCCAATGAGTACAACAAAATCTTCGAAGCCAACACCGATCAGTTGACCAGCCCCGACCGCATCAACGTGGGCCAGGAACTGAAGATCCCATAGAAGTTTCTTTTCCGAGTTCACAAAAAGCCGCTGCTCGCGAGGGTAGCGGCTTTTTCGTTTCTAAAACTTAAAAAATTCCACCAATTGCTGAATCGACCGCGCTTCCGCCGCAAGCTCCTTCGAAGTGGCGCCGATTTTTTCCGTCCCCCAATTACTCTTGTCCACCGCGTGGGCCACCCCGGTCACGCTGTCATTCACCTGTTTGAGGCTTTCCGATTGAACAGAGATCGAACTGGCCACATCTTCCATGATGGCGCTCAATTCTCGAACGGCTGTCGAAACAATACTAAAGGATTGGCTCGACTGTTCGACGCGCCCAGCGCCTTCCGCAATCACCGACTTCGACTTCTCCACCAACTCTCGAATGCGTCCTGCGGTTTTGGCGGTTCGCTGTGCCAGCATGCGAATCTCGTGCGCAACAATCATGAAACCACGCCCCTGCTCGCCCGCGCGCGCCGCTTCCACAGCAGCGTTCACCGCCAATAGGTTCGTGAAAAAGCTGAGCTCGTCCACCGTATCTACAATCTGAGCAATCTGCGCGGAGGTTTCCTGGATTTCCTGCATCCCCGTGATGGCCGCTTTCGCGATATCGGCACCCGAATCTGCGGCCGTCCGAGTCCGCATCGCTGCATCAATCCCCTGATTAGTGCCCGACGAATTGTTGGCACTCAGTTCGGCAATCAACGAGATGTTGGAGGCTGTCTCTTTCAACGCATTCACTTGCTGATTGACGCCGGCCGAGACCGTCACAGAAACCGCCGATAGTGTTTCAGAAAACGCACCCAGCGTTTGCGCCGAACTCACCGCTCCCCCGATCACCTCGCGCAGCGAAGCGATGGCGCGGTTGAGAGCAGCGCACATTTTGCCCAGTTCCCCGCCGGCTTTCGTGTTGGCCGAAGCTGTCAAATCTCCTTCGGCGAATTTGTCTAATGCCGCAATCGCCGCATCCAACGGCCTCGTAATCGATTGAATCACCAAACTAGCTGAGACAAACGCGATCAAAACAAGCGTCACCACTAACCCGACCGCAATACGCAGGCGACCGGCTACTACACCGGCAGCGAGACTCTCTTCAAGCTGCGAACTCTTATCTGTTAGCTTCGTCAGATCGTTGATGGCGGCCCGATGTTGATTGGCCGTATCGAGCATAGGCCCGCGCAACGTCAAGCCCATCTGAACCTTATCTCCACTTCGCGCCGCCGGCAAAAATTCTTTAAACACGAGCTCGAAATACCGCCGGCACAGCTTGGCGTTCCTCTTCAAAAGATTGGCGCGAATCTCTTTGTCCAGTTCCGTAACCGCCGGCAACTGCTTATCCCAGCCCGCTTGACCATCCTCGAACTGCTTGCGAAGATCCAACAGCCTCAACTCTGCGCGATGGTATTCCTTCTCTCCATTCCCTGAAAGCACTTGATCCGCTAGCTGGTAAACTGTCAACTCAGTCTCAATCAAATACTGGGGCGGAGGCAGAATATCAGCCCGCACCTTTAGAGCACCAACAATCCGTTGATAAACCGGACCGCCGATTTTGACGGCGTTCAAAGCATTGAAGCTGTAGACGCCAAGAAAGACCAGC
>PMQB01000529.1 GCA_003169195.1 Bryobacterales bacterium | reverse complement strand
GTCAGCGGTTTTGATCCATAGCGCGTGAGAACAACCAGCGCATGATCAATACACGAGACGTCTAGCGAACGAAGCACCACTTCGTCAGCCAGAAGTTGTAATTCATTTAGGGACCCAGCCACCACGTTCGGCCGGAGTAAGGGCAAATGAGTCCACTGTTTGAGAACAAGCGGGCGGACACGAGCGAAGTGCGGTCCCGGGGAAAGTTGTACCAGTCGCATTTCCGATGAAACAGGAAAAGGTAAACGGATGGGCGGATGATTGCGACTACGAAGCCGTCCTAAGTTTGCCTTCACATTGCGAATCGACATCACTAGTAGAAAGTGCTGCCGCGGATGAGAACATGTACTTCGGTTTATTCCGAACTTTTGGTACGTAGGTCATGAACATGCAGTACGCGGGGAGTATGAAGTTGTTCTAGATTGGAACACAAAATCTGCGATGCTTGCGGGGCATCGAGGCCAAGTTCATAGAGAACTTTCGCTTGCTGTTCGAGAATGGCGCTGTGCCAGCCGCGCGGGAAGTAACTGGAGTCGCTGCCGAAGAGGATGCGCTGCAAGCCAAGCACTTCGATAGAACGGCGAAAGACGGAGGGGAGATCGATGCCTTCGTAGACCATCCAGCGATTAGTGCTGGAGGTATCGAAGAAGATGTTCGGGCAAAGATCGGCCAGCATGAGCGCTTCGCGAAAGAGTCCTGCGCCAAAGTGCGGAATGACAAAGCGGATGAGGGGAAAATGCAAAGCGACCGGATGCAGATCGAGCGGATTCGCATAATGAATATTGAACTGGCTGGAGAGGCCGAGTTTTTTGCGAATGCCAACGCTAATGGCGCCGCAGTGAACGAAGACGGAGAGTTGGTGATCGGTGGCGACTTCCAGAATAGGAACGAGGCGCGGATCGGTAACAGAGTACGTGTGCATGGCCGGGAAGAGGCAGATGCTATGCAAGTGCGGATTTACGGCGGCTCGCTTCACGCGTGCTAAGGAGTCGTGCTGTGTGGGGTCGAGCATGAAGTAGCCATAGAAGCGATCGGGATGAGCGGCTACGGCAGGATCAACGCTATCTTCATCACCGGGCATGCTGGCGATTAAGGCGGCGCGCTGTACGTTAAAGCGCGTTAACTCTGCGGCCCAACGATCGGCGAGGGCGACTGGGTCGGGCGCGGGGATTTCGAAGTTGAGCAAGGGTGCGAGTGCTTCCGCGTTGGCGGCTTTCTTTTGTTGTGCGAGAGCCGAATAAAACTTGTGCGTGAAGAAATGAATGTGGGCATCTTGAATCGGCAGTTCGCCCCAGGGAGTTTGCGCCATCTGCTGTGATTGTAGCGGTAAAGAAAGCTTCATGCAGATTCACTTGGTTTGGGGTCAACCTTCGCTTGGGCATGCAGCGTCTTAAGAGGCAAGAAGGCAGTTCAATAAAACAGCCTTCGAACGGACCTAAAAAGGAGGTTCCCATGTTCAAACGAATTGGAGTTTTGGTGATGATGCTGGCGGGCAGCATGGCGGTATTTACGCCCGCAGTGGCACAGGCGAGAGATCGTGACGATTACCGGCGTTATGAACGCCATGTAGATCGCCGCGAGTGGCGCGAACATGAGCGTTGGGAACGGAGAGCGTACCGTCCCGTATATTATGACCGGTTCGGCCGCCCTTGCTATCGCTAATTGGTGTTACTGGATGCGGCGGCCCAATCGTTTCGAGCCGCCGCATTTTTTTGGCTCAGCCGAATGGCTGTTCAATGGAAGGGCTTTGGGGCGTGAACAACTTGGCGCCTTCGGGTGTGACGTACATGTCGTCTTCCAAACGCACACCAAACTCGCCGGGGATGTAGACGCCGGGTTCATCACTGAAAGTCATGCCTGCGGCGAGAGGCAGATGATTGCCGCGCACCAGGTAAGGCCATTCATGACCGTCCATGCCGATGCCGTGGCCGACGCGGTGACTGAAGAATTTGTAGTCGGGACCGAAGCCGGAGTCTTCAATCACCTTGCGGGCTGCGGCGTCAACCGCTTCGCAAGGGACACCGGGGCGAGCGGCGTCTAAAGCGGCGCGTTGTGCCTTGTGAACAATCTCGAACACCTGCTTGGCGCGGTCGGTTGCTTTGCCGAGAACGAAGGTGCGCGAGATGTCGGATTGGTAACCGTCTACCGTGCAACCGTCATCCATGATCACGGGCACGCCTTCGCTAATCACTTGCGGGGCGATGCTGCCGTGAGGTAGTGCGCTAGCGGCGCCTACCTCGAAGCTGGCTTCGCCGCGGAAGCCGACTTGCGCGTAGGCAGCAGTGATGAGCGCGGAGGCCTGCTGCGCCGTCATGCCCGGCTTGAGCGCGCGGAAGACCGCTTCGTACACAGCAAGTGTAGTGGCGTTGGCCAGTTTCATCAATTCCAATTCGTGCTCGCTCTTAATCATGCGGCAGCCGGCGGTGACCGGTGTGGCGCTCACAAGTTTCATGCCAGGCGAGGCCTGGGCCAAACTATCGGCAAAGACGAAAGGCGTGCGCTCTTCTATGCCAAGAGTGCCGGAGACGATCTTCGCTTTTTGCAAACCAACGGAGAGCAAACGATAAGGGCTCTCGTCTTCGTGCCAAGTGAGAACGTCGGCACTTTCCAGCGGACCGGCGTTCAGTTGTTCGCGAGCGCGGTCTTCTTCAAAAGATGGGCAGATGGCGAAGGACTTGCCGGAGACCGGAACAACCGTGGCGAAAAGTCGTTCGCTATTGCCCCAGCGCACGCCGGTGAAATAACTCAGAGATGTGCCGCCAGCCAGGAAGAGCGCGTCAATTTTGTTTTCGCGCATGAGTTTGCGGGCACGTTCCAGGCGCTGCTCGCGTTCAGACGTGGTAATGGGCCGGACTTGGGCGCGCCGTGATTGCAACGCAGCAATGGAAGGCGGAAGATCTACAGGAGCCGCTCTGGCAGCCAGCGGGAGAGCGCTGACGGCGGCGGCGGATTGAAGAAAGCGTCGTCGGGTGGGCATGTGAACTATGGTACGAATATTGCTCTGCATTTTTTCCCGGCGGCCACGCTCTTCTACGAGTCTTCTACCAGACTAAATCCATCCCGTTAGCTTTTACGTATCAGTCACCAAGGAAGGGTTATGAAGACCTTCAGTGCAGTTCATCTCTTCACTCTTGTTTCCTTCATGGCGGCTGCGGGCAGTTTATCCGCGGCCGTCACTTCGCAAACCATCACTCTGGAGCACAGCCTGCAGATACCGGGCGCCACTCTCGCGCCGGGTGAGTACCAGTTTAGTGTGGAAGACCGCCTCAGTGATCGCGCGATTGTGCGGATTCATAACACTGCTTCCGGCGAGCATCAATTCTTACTGACAGTTCCGAACGCGACACTTGGCAAGAAAACGATTAGTTCCCTGGTTCTTTTCTCAGTGCCGGACAAAGGCATTCCGATTCTTCGCGGCTGGCTGTGTCCGGGCTGCCAACAGCCATTGGAAATGGTGTACCCCAAAGCGGAGGCGGCACAGCTAACCGCCGATACTGGTCAGCCGGTAATAGCGGCCGACCCCGCCTATGACAAGCTCCCAGCCAATCTCTCCGCCGATGATATGAAAGTTGTGACGCTTTGGCTTCTTTCGCCGGAGCGGGTGTCGAACCAACACGGAGTTGGTTTGCGCGCGGCCAAGTATGCGGATTCCACAACGAACAAAAACCTTCCGGAGACGGCTTCGGACACGTATTCTTTTGCGGCTGCGGGAATTGTCTTTTTGGTGATCTTTTGTGTCTTGCACTTCCAAGTGGGAAGGAGAAAACGATGTACAGCTTAGTTCCCGTTCCTGAGCTGCAGTGGGCTTGGAAACTTGTAGTGGTTGTGGTGGTGGCCGGGGTTGGTCTAGGTTGGGAGGTGGGCGCAAGTCGCGCGTCGCGGGTGTATGCGGCGTCCCCGCCTTCTATCAAGACCGAGTTAGTGAGTATGCCCCATACGTCGACAGTCGCTGTGGTGACGGTTCCGGCCGCCCCGCCATCGGAGGAACAGCGACTGGCGCGTGAGGTAGCTCGGTTAAGAACCAGAACGCGCCGCCTAGAGGCCACTTTGGAAGTCATGCGGCAGCGGGAATTCGCAAATAATCGACCAGCCGAAGACAAGCGTTAGCGAACGTGCGGCTGGACGATGAGCCATCGCGCGAGGGCCAAGGCAAATGCGAAGGCTGCACCGCCCCAAAACGAGGCGAGCGGAGTTGGCGAGCGGCCGTTCAATTGAAGTTCAGAGCCGACTACGGGCGCAATCACGAGGCTTAAGGCGGGGATGCGGCAATGGCTGTTCTAAAGCCTATGCGGAAAAGCGAGGGTGAGGAACCACCCGCACACTGAAAGAGAAGATCTACGAGAGACTCTCCTACTGCGATCAGAAGCCCAGCAACCAGGTTCGACATATCGTAGCTTATGCAAGGCGGAGTCCGATTCTTCCCGATAGGCTTGTTGGCTAGACTGGGACGGTGCCTTTCACAGAAAGCAACGGCGCGCGCATCTACTGGGAAGAGTCGGGCAGCGGCGAGCCGATCTTGCTCATCATGGGATTGGGCTACGCGCATCAGATGTGGTTTCGGACGCGGCCATTACTCGAGGCCTACTTTCGGACAGTGGTATTTGATAACCGCGGCGTAGGCCAGAGCGACGTGCCTCCGGGTCCGTACACCATTGGGCAGATGGCGGACGATGCGGCGGCGGTGCTCGACGCGGCTGGTATCCAGAAGGCGCGCGTTTTCGGAATCTCCATGGGTGGCATGATCGCGCAGGAGTTTGCGATCGGCTACCCAGCACGCGTGGAAAAACTTGTGCTGGGCTGCACTTCGTTCGGCGGCAAGACGGCGATCACGGCGGCTCCAGAAGTTTTGCAAATCCTGCGGGCGCGTGCGAACATGACGCCCGAAGAAGGCGCGGAAGCGATGGTTCCTTACATTTACGATGCGGCCACGCCGCGCGTCCGTGTTGATGAAGACCTGGCAATTCGCC
>PMQB01000185.1 GCA_003169195.1 Bryobacterales bacterium | reverse complement strand
GTCTATCGGGGCCGTTGCCGCCGTCGCGGTGGTCGCGGGGACGAGCAGATAGCCGTTCGGGATTTTGTAGGCACTGGCAGGAGTTCCGCTGGCAAACGCGAGACCGGCGTTTAGCATCTTCTTTACCGGCGGCAGACACTTCACATCGCTACAGGCTTGATAGCGCACCGACGCTTCCACGTTCGTCTGTCCAGCGGCATTACCGGCAGCGGTGAGTTCCGCGAGAAAAACCGCGTCGCCTGTGTAAGTCTCAGTATCGATGTTAAAATTCGGATCGAGTTTGCGAACAGGCTGCGGCCGAAACACCTGCGCGCTTTGCAACAGCGGATTGGGACTGATCTGGATTTTCGTGATGATCGGGCCACCGGGGGGCGTGGTGGGCGAATAGAGGTGCCAGCCAGGATCAATCGTCGCTTTCAGTTCGAAAAATGCTTTAGCACCNNGGTGCCACAACGGATTTGCCGTCGGCCGCCGAAATCGTCCAGTGCACGGGGTCTTCTTTAGCTTGCAGACAAGCTGGCAGCGCAAAGGCGATAAAAACAGCTATCCATGACAGGAACCCGGCGCAACTCTTCATGTTAGTGACTCTCTAAGTTGATGCTCTGCCGTTTAGCTCAGTTGCAATTCGTTCATTAATCCGGCCTTCCGCGAATTCCTTGCCAAGCCGAATCGCATTGCGAATGGCCTTTGCAGTAGAACGGCCATGACAAATCACACATAGGCCATTCAGGCCCAGTAGCGGTGCGCCGCCATACTCGGCATAATCGACACGCTTCCTGAAATCGGCGAACGCACCGCGTGCCAGGTAGGCACCCACCTTGCGAGTAAGCGTTTCTTTGAGCGACTCTTTCAGCACCTGCCGGAAAAGCACTTCCACTAAGCCTTCGCTTACCTTTAAAGCAACGTTGCCGACAAAGCCATCGCAAACGATCACATCGACGGCGCCGGAGTACACATCACGGCCTTCTACGTTACCAACAAAGTTTATGTGTGCGAGGGCTTTAAGTAAAGGGAAGGCGTCATGGGTGAGCGCGTTGCCTTTGTGCTCTTCTTCGCCAATGGAAAGAAGTCCGACGCGAGGATGGGTTTTGCGATAGCTGACCCGGGCAAACGCATCGCCCATTACCGCGAATTGAGCGAGCATTTGCGGGGAGGAATCGACGTTTGCCCCGACATCTAACATGACGGCGCTGCCTTTGAGAGTGGGAAACGCGGAAGCCAGGGCTGGCCGGTCGACGCCCGGGAGCATGCCCTGGACCATCTTAGCTGTGGCCATGACGGCTCCGGTGTTGCCTGCCGAGACGACACACTGCGCCTCACCTGTTTTCACTAGGCGCGACGCCACACGAATGGAGCTATCCTTCTTAGCACGCACGGCCTTGCCCGCGCTGTCTTCCATCGTGATTTGTTCAGACGCGTGCCTGATTTCGATGGGTAGCGATTGCCAGCCCGGATGCCGCTGCAGCTCATGCCGCACCACATCCTCTTTGCCGACCAAAATCACTCTGACTCCCAAAGTCTTGACCGCCTGCACTGCGCCTTCTACTTCAGGCTTTGGGAAATGATCGCCGCCCATCGCGTCGAGGGCTATGGTCACCATGTATTTGGGTCGAGAGAGTTAGGCTTCCACTACTTCAATCACTTCGCGGCCTTTGTAGACACCACAGTGCGGACACGCGCGATGGGCGCGGATCTTGGCGTGGCAATTCGGGCATTCCGCCAATTGCGGAACTTTCAAGGCATCATGGGCCCGGCGGGTAGACGTACGGCGCTTTGAGTGGCGCCGTTTCGGATTCGGCATCGTTCTCCTACTTTCTCAATATCAAAATCAATGTCGCTGGCCAATTTCGGCCCGCAAATCTTTCAGCTTGTTCCAGCGATCGTCCGCAGCCGCCGTCTGGCAGGCGCATTCGCGCTGGTTGCGATTCTGCCCGCACACCGGACAGATCCCTTTACAACTCTCGCTGCAAACCAACTGCATCGGCAACGCCAGCAAAATCACTTCGCGCAGTACGTCGTTCAACTGCACGCCATTTCCTTCGTAGAAACCGACTTCCACCGCGTCTTCGTCGATCTCCTCTTCCCCGCCCTCGATTGCTTCACTTGCGGGCATGTAGACCAAATCGAACGGACTGCGAATCGGCAGCGATACCGGCTCTAAACACCGATCACAAGGAGCATCCATGGTGACCTGCAAATTTCCTTGCAGGCGGATGTCTCCGAGCGAGTGGCTCATCAGTTCCACCACGCCTTCAGCGTGTAGAACCGAGGATTGCGTTACTTTATTATCGAAATCAATTTGGCCCGCTGGGATATCAACCGTAAAACGGACACTATGTTGTTGTAATTCCTGGAGGTTTATTAGCACACACATCCTCCGGCTTGCTGGTAGAAGACCAGCTGAAGTCCAGCGAGACGCACAAACACAAAGTATAGCAGGGTTGGACTGTTCGAGTGGGGAGGATTGTGTTACATTCAGCAGTGTAGGGTTGATTGGCCGTTAAGGCGTGGGCGGGAGTAATTCAGTGGTAGAATGCCAGCTTCCCAAGCTGGACG
>PMQB01000466.1 GCA_003169195.1 Bryobacterales bacterium | reverse complement strand
CATTTGCCGAGTGAGACGGAGGCGTTTGGACTGGCTGCGTTGGAGGCGATGGCCTGCGGCGTGCCCCCGGTGGCAACTCTGACCGGCGGCGTGCCTGACTTGATCACGCAGGGCGAAGATGGCTACATGGAGCCGGTGGGTGATACGGAAGCGCAGGCGGCGCGCCTGATCGCTCTATTAACAGACGAGGCGCTGCATGACCGGATAGCGAACGCGGCGCGGCATACGGCGAAAACCCGCTTTTGCACGACCTTAATTATCCCCAGGTACGAGGCCTATTACAAACTGGTATGTGCCGTTGGGTAAAGACTGGTGGAAATGCCTGGAACTTCCGAGGCGGACCCGGTGTCTACCTATTTGACTGGCCTTGGAACCGCCAATAGCGGTAGAATTCAAATCAATGGCGCATCCGTTTTTTACAAACTCGGGAAAGCTCTCCATTCTGGCAGGTGCCCAAACAGGAATCTCCGAGGAAGACGCCCGAATCCTTCGCGGATTGAGATCTGGTATTGAGGGCGCCTACGAAGAACTGATAGACCGCTATGAGCAGCAAGTCTTCGGCATGGTTTACCGATTGCTGGGCAACCAATCCGATGCGAGCGACGTAGTGCAGGAGGTCTTTCTAAAAGTTTTTCGGGGCGTCGCTTCTTTCCGGGAGCAAAGCAGCCTGCGTACATGGATCTACCGCATTGCTGTACATGAGGCCTACAATCACCGGCGCTGGTTTTCTCGCCACTGCCGGATGGAAGTGCCGATGGAAGAGCATGGTCCCGAGCATCCGAACTGTCTGGATTTGACGCCCGACCCCGGCCGTTCGCCGTTTGAGCAGGCGATGGACAGTGAGGCCCGGACGTTGATTGAACGCGCACTGACGCAAATCAATCCGGTATTCCGGACGGCGGTGGTGTTGCGAGATGTCCAGAATTTGAGTTATGAAGAGATCGCGGATATCCTGCAGGTTTCTTTAGGTACCGTAAAGTCTCGAATTTTACGAGGTCGAGAAGCCTTGCGCCGCGAACTTACGCAGCGGCCCGATCAAGGCTTCGCTGAGGCAATGGCGTAAAACATGGCACGACGAAGAACGGAATACGCATGACGTGTTGGAGTGTACATCGCCGAACTACCGCCTACGTGGATGGCCGCCTGCGCGGCTCCGAGTTGGCGCGAGTGGAGTCGCATTTGCGCCGTTGTACCAAGTGCGAAGTGCGCCTGCAGGATTTAGGCGCGGTGCGTTCAAGTTTGCAGGAGTTGCCGAAGGTGAAGGCGCCGCGCAGTTTGCGGACGCAATTGCGGGTGCTTGCTTCGCAAGAGCGGAAGTTAATTTTAGAAGCGGATGGTTCGCGCCTGCTGTTGTTGTGGAATGAGTGGAAGTTCCGCATGGATCAGCTTATGCGTCCTTTGACGATTCCGGCGACGGGCGGATTCTGTTCAGCGTTGTTATTGTTCGGCGCGCTGGCGTTTACGATTGGCAACACGACGCGCGGCTTAGCCTATGAAGTGCCGTTAATTTATTCGAGCAATCATATTGATGCGAATTTGGTGCCGGTGGAGTTGCGCTCGTCCATTGTGTTGAATATGAGCTTGGATGGGAACGGGCGGATTACGGATTATGCGTTCCGGAACGATACGCATTCGGTGCAAGGCGATCCGGCGACGTTGCAGCATCAGAATATTCAGGTGCCGGACATTCCGAGCGTGATGACAGTGGCCCAGCCGGTAAGTAGCGATATTCAGATTTCGGTGACGCCGATGGATTTCATCCGGTAGGGCGTCTACTGGCTATCGTCGACGGGATCAGGCCTGCTGTTCAAATACTTGACCAACACCACAGCATTGCCCGCTTCGTTGTAAATCAACTCGTCTGCAATTTGTTTTACTAACATAATGCCGAAGCCGCCTGGGCGCATGCCCTTTTCGGTCCGGTAGTGGGCGTGGCGCAGCGGTTCTTCGGGCGGGTTATTGATAGCGGCGTGTTGGACGCTCTGCATGGAAAAGCCGGGGCCGCCGTCCTTGATCTGGAACTGGATCATGCGGGCGGTGCGCAGGTAACTGAACTGCACACTGCATTCGGGACTGTGGCCCTCACCGCAACCGTGCTCAATGGCGTTTCGCAACAGCTCGTCAACGGCTAGTGCGAGTTGCTCGCTCAGGTCTGTGCCGAGGTCGGAAATTTCACAGCGCACATAGCCCATGACAACGTTGCGGGCCTCGGCCGTTGATGGCAAAAGCAGTTCCGTCCACTCTGGCCCTGCCGACTGTACCTTGATATGCGAAGGCTCCGCAAAGATCTGTCTCGCGTCCACTATTGGTTATCATCGCACCGCGTGGTCTGCGGCGTGTTAGCTTCTTAAGTAGAAACGGCAAATATTTATGCGCGCCTTTACTCCTGTTGCATTGGCACTCCTTCTTGTAGGAACGACGCCCAATTTTGCGGCCGACAAGAAAGTCATCTCGCCGGACACCAGCGCCGGGAATGAGGAGATTGATCTGGTGGCCACCATTTACATGACGCAAGACGAGGCCACCAAGGAATTAGGAGTTGATCCAGGCCCCGACATCGCTATTCTGAAAGTCCGCATCGTTCCGAAAACCGATGCGGCGGTGCACGTGGCTGCAGACGATTTCATTTTGTTGGCGCACAACGATGGGCAACGCCACAAACCGTTCACGCCGAATGAGATCGCCGGGCAAGGCGCATTGGTTGTCACGAACACAGCCGATCAGAAGAAGACAAAAGAGAAGAAGACGTCGACGATGGGTGGTTTAGGCGGCATCATGATGGGCGGCGGCGGTGGAGGCGGAGGGATGGCTTCGCCGGGGAATCCGAAAGAAGTGAATCTCAACACGAAAGAGGACGACAAGAGTCCCGGCAATCCCAAACTTTTGGAGGCACTGAAAGCGAAGCAACTACCGGATAAGGATACGACGGAACCTTTGGAGGGATTGCTATATTTCCGCTTAAGCGGGAAACACAAGTTGAAGGATATGGCTGTTTTGTATCGAGGTCCAGCAGGCAAGCTGAACCTCGACTTCGAACATTAAACTTTTAAACTACTTTGCGGCTTCAATCGAATTGACTTTGACGGTGTCGCCTTCCAGCGAGCCCATGACTGTCACATTTTGTCCGGCAAACGCTTTGACCTTGGCTTGCGAGTCTGCGTCAACTTTCATGACTTTATCGCCAACGACGAGTACGGCGTCGCCCTTCTTGATGCAACCATTCACACACTTCGTGTTGGCTTCGCTGACTTCGTGGTGTTTGGCACCACACATGGCGTCGGAAACGTAGCCGGTCAATTCCTCGGCCATGGCCGCGAAAGAACCGAGGCTGGCCACAAACAGGGAAGCAAGAACGAGTTTTTTCATTTATGATTACTCCTTTTAGAGTCGTTCCCTATTCTACTCGAAATTTATGGGGAAACCACAGAGTGGTTTTTACGAGGTTCCCGGAGCGGCTAGAATAGGTACTTATCATGTCGAAACAAGAAGAAGCTGGCTTGATTTTGAAGCTGTACGAACTCCGCCGCGAGGATACGATGCGTAAGGCGCGAGACTGGTATTTCGGGCAGTTTCAACCCGATTCCCTTTCGGATTACAACGATGCCTTGTTTGGGCCGTATAGCGGGTTCATGCGCATGGTGATCAGCTATTGGGACATGGCTGCGGCGTTGGTGAACAACGGGGCGATCAGTATTGAGATGTTCAACGATACAAACGGGGAGCATATTGGGGTGTTTGCGAAAGTGGAACCCTTTCTGGCGGACTTGCGTGCGCAGTGGGGGCCGCAGTATCTGGCGAATTTGGAGAAGCTAATTGATGCGTCACCGAATGGGCGGCAACGCGTGGCGGCGACTCGGGAACGGATGAAAGCGATGCGGACGAAGCTGAGTGGGGGGTAGGATCGCGGGTGAGATACTGCCCAAGGAAAATAATTCGGCCAAACACAACCCAATTATCAGACTTCTAAAATCACTGGCATGATGAGCGGACGACGTTGGGTCTGTTTGCTGAGATAGCGTTTCAGATCAGCCCGAATCTTTTCCTGCATCACGCCCCAATCGCCGCGTTCTTCGGCACTGGAGCTGTCAAGCGTGCGGCGGACAACGTTGCGGGCTTCGTTCAGAATGGCGTTGTTCTCACCAGTCACAAAACCACGGCTGACAATTTCAGGCAATCCTTCACTTTTGCCGGTGTGCTTATTGATGGCGATGATGGGAAGAACGAAACCGTCTTCAGAGAGATGGCGGCGGTCGCGAATGACCATGTCCTCAACCACATCATCGAGCGAACCGGAATCAATGCAGACTCGGCCAACGGTGATCTTGTCGCCACGACGTGCGCCGCGTTTGTCTAGTTCGAGAGTGTCGCCCGTTTCCAGCACGAAGGTTTCTTCGAGCCCGGCGAAACGCAAGTGTTGCGCGAGGTGAGCGTGCTTGGAAAGCTGGCGGTATTCGCCATGAATGGGAACGAAATAGCGTGGCCGGACTAAGTTGAGAATCAGTTTTAATTCTTCTTCGCTGGCGTGGCCGGAGACGTGGACCGGCGGTTTCATGTTTCCGTAAATAAGATCGGCACCGCGGCGCGCGATGTGGTTCATCATGCGGTAGATGGCCTTTTCGTTCCCTGGAATGATACGAGAACTGAGAACGACCGTGTCGCCGGGCTGTAGATAAAGATGTTTGTGATTATCGACGGCTACGCGCGAAAGGGCCGACATAGGTTCGCCTTGCGTACCCGAAACGACCACCGCCACTTTCTCAGGCGGCGACTGCATGATGTCCTGCGGACGCAGCAGTGTGGAGTCGGGAATGGAGAGCAGGCCCATGCTGTGGGCAATCTCAGTCACGCTGTTCATGCTGCGGCCGAGGAACGCAACTTTGCGGCCGTATTCGGCCGCCAAGTCAAGAATCTGCTGCAAGCGGTGAATGGAACTGCTGAAACACGAAATGACAAGCCGCTTCTCCACACGCGAGAACAGCTCTTCCAGCCGCGGCCGCACGGCGCGTTCACTTTCGGTATAGCCGGGGCGGTCGACGTTCGTCGAATCAGACATCAGCAGCAGGACGCCGCGCTTGCCATACTCGGCGAAAGTATGCAGGTCGAAGAGTTCGTTGTCGGTGGGCGTAGGGTCGACTTTGAAATCGCCCGTGTGGATAACAACGCCAAGCGGTGTGGTAACCGCCAACGCAACACAACTCACGATGGAGTGCGTGACGCGGATAAATTCGATGTCGAACGGGCCTAGCTTGATGCGGTCGCCGGCTTTGACTTTGTTGAGCTTGACGTCGTCGAGCATCTCGTGCTCGTCCAGACGTCGCTCCACCAGGGCAAGTGTGAACTCGGTGCCATAGACGGGAATGTTGAGGGTGGAGAGCAGGAACGGGACGCCGCCAATGTGGTCTTCGTGGCCATGCGTGAGGATTAACCCGCGCACCATTTTGGCGTGTTGCTCGAGGTAGGCGAAGTCGGGGGTGACAATGTCGACTCCTAATAATTCGGAGTCTGGGAACATCATGCCGGCATCGATAACGATGATGTCATCGCCATAGCGCAGGGCCATGGAGTTCATCCCGAATTCGCCCAAACCGCCGATTGGGATGACTTGTAACTTCTGATCTGCCATATTAGCGAAGGAAGCTCAAGGTTATCACGCGCGGCATGGTCAGGGTGGCGGCGTGGGCACTCGTGCGCGCTATTCGAAGATCAAGTGGACTAGTGCAGTTCGCCTTGGTAATCCTGCACCTTTGGTTCGGAGGTGTCGGGCTCAAGCAGCAAAACTTTTCGCTTTGGGTAGTAGTGGATCAGCTTTTCGTTCTCTTGTGGTCCGAGGTCGCGCGCAAAGACGATGCGTGCGTGATCGATGTCGGCTTCGTTCCAAACCCACTCGTTGAGGTACATGTGGTGCGGTCCATAGCGGACGAAGACCAGCAGTTGGCCGTCTATTTGCGTGAGCTGCCGTTTTACGGCGGTGCGGCGCTGGGGATGATCGTGGTTCAGCGAATCCCAGGTTTCATAGCGCAGTAGCGGGTACAGGCTTGGATTTTCGAAGAGATGAAGGCTGTACCAACCGGCGAAGTCGCCCAGGCTCAATACGATTAACACTGTTGCGATCTCAAAGCCGATTGGATTGTTGTGTATGCGAATGCGGCTGACTTCACGCAGTCCTAAGACACTCGCCAGGACAAATAGACTAGTAACTATCGCCAAGGAGTCAATCGGGGAGTTGAGGGAAAGATTGGTGCCAAATGCGAAAATCGCGAGAGTTGCGGCCAGCCACCATTGGTGTCGGAGGGTAAAGAGAAAGGCAAACAGCGCGAGGTACAGGGGCGGCAAAAAGAAAAAACGATAAAAGCGCACGCGATATTCCAAGCGGAGAAGGAATTTGTCCAGTGAATCGGATCCCTGGCCATGCTGCAGAGACTCCACTTTATACTCGGTTTCCTGCTGAGCTGTAAGCCGCACATGCGGCGTTGGGAGGGGGTTGATGGTTAGCGGTGTTGGAATGCCGTATTGATAGGTGTGCAACTGTTCCGGCAAAGTGGTCCAACTACGAGTGACGGCTCGGTTTTGCAGAAGCATGACAAGCATGAGTGGGATCACGGCGACAGCGGCGAATCCACAGACTCGCAGCAAAGCAGGCCGTTGCACGAAGAAAAGAATAACGGCTGCTAGTAGGAAGAGTGACTCGAATGGTTGAGTTAGTAGAGAAATTCCCAGGCCGATGCCGAGTAGGAGGGCGTCGCGCGGACGGCCGTAGTCCCGAAGACGAGGGAGTGCGCCAAAAACCAGGCAGCCGGCTGCGGCCGCGAGTGAACCTCCGGAATACGAGTTAGTCCACTGACACAACGGACCGAATTCGACGATTGCGAAGATGCCTCCCAGCAGAGCCCAAAGCGGCGGGAGCCAGCCACGAAGCATCCAGTAGCAAGCTGCGCAAAAGGTACCCGTGGCGATGAGTACGCCGGTCCACGGAATTCCTGAAATCAATCTGCCCAGCGCCTGCGCTGCGCCCTCACCCATGGGATACATCGAGCTATAAGTGGGCTGCTGCAGAACGAAGGCAGTTTCAAAAAACTGATGCAAGGAATGCGCAGGATTGGCGAGACGGCCATGCAGGAGAGTGTCTGCCACTAGTAAGTGACTGAATTCGTTGGAGGCCTCGGCAGCCGGCGCGGGATGACGTGGCAGTAACAATAGACGTAACGCGATGGGCAGTGCGAAGACCAGAACGGCGCAGGCGCGGCTGTTCAGGGCCAGTGTGCTGAGGGCGCGTTGGAGTCCGCGTCGCCAGACAAAGGCAGCCGCAAGCAGCAGTGCTGTGAATCCGAATAGCGCCCAATCGGCCGGCGCGAAGCCTACTGAACTCTCAGGTGGCATGACTCAGTGACTTACCACTCCTATCGCGATGAGTGAGTTCGAGGGCCATGGGAGTTTGTGATCGATGCGCCTCCAGAGCGGGACAAAAAGGTCGAACAATCTCAGTTGTGTCGGACTGATTGTTGTTCTATTCAAGATGCAACTGTTCAAATACCAACCCGGTCGCGTGGCACGGTTGAATTCTATGATCTCCGCCACGCGAAATCCAGCAATGGTCATTTTGTTCGATAGATCCTCTCTGGTGTAACGGCGTTTGTGTTCTAACACTCTGTCGATGCTGCCGAAAAGCTTAGGATCTTGTGGAACCAGAATAATGGCCGCACCGCCCGGGCGTAGGCAGCGATGGATGTTTGCCAGCGCTGTCACATCGTCTTCGACGTGCTCGAGGACATTCAGGCAGACGACAGTGTCCGCACTATGGCGGAAACGTTCTACCTCTTGGGCACTGGTGAAATCAAATGGGGCGATCTCGATATTTGCGCGATATTCCATACGCGACTGCAACTCGAAAATGTGCTCTTGGTCGGTGTCGGTGGCGACATAGCGAACACAGTCGGAGGACAGGAGCATGGTGAGGTTGCCAATGCCGGCGCCTAACTCCAAGACTTCGCCCTTGATCCAAGGGGAAATGGTATCGGCCATCCAGGCGTTAAAGCGTTTTGCACGCGACATGGTGGCCAGAATGTGGGCGCCCGCATCTTTGTAGGCCGGACTGAACAAACCTGTTCGTACTATGGTCCAGAGAGCATCGACAGTGTCCCAGGGACGAATCTTTTTACCTTGTTCGGCAGTGCGTCCATGATAGGTGATGGGCACCTCCAGAAAGCGAGCGCGCCGCTTAGCAAACTGGATGACCAATTCCGGATCAAACCCGAATCGATCACCGCGCAGCGGAACACTTTGGGCGAGTGATGTGCGGAAAGCTTTGAATCCGGTTTCTACGTCGGAAAGAGCCAAGTCCACAACGACCCCCGTGGCCGTATTGATGAGGCGATTCACGATCGCTCGCCAGAAGCCAAGCGGTCTGCGTGCGAGATCGCTCATAAACCGCGAGCCGAGCACAATGTCGGCGTCGCCTGCTAACAGGGGCTTGAGAAGCTTTGGATAATCGGCAGGGTCGTACTCAAAATCGGCGTCTTGAATCACACAGAAGTCACTCTGCGCCTGCGCCAGGGCAATACGTATGCCCGCACCTTTCCCGTCGTTTTTGGAGAGTTGGATCAGCCGCAGCGCGACTCCGGGGTGAGTGCGTGAAAACTCTTCCACCACTTGTGGAGATTTGTCTTGCGAACCATTGTCTACAACGATTAGTTCCAACGTGATTTGTTCCTCGTCGAAATAGGACGCGGGAGCCGCCACCACTCGATCAAGCACTGCCCTGATGGAGTTGGCCTCGTTGTAAACGGCCATCAGTATAGAAACGCGAACAGGCGGCATCAGTGTACTATCTCGAACACTGGGGTCTGCGTCGCGGCGTAAGGTGACAGCGCAGGTGGTTGCGCGTCCGGCTCCATCAGCCAGACTGTGCGCTGCGGAAAGTAGTGAATCAACTTGTCGTTCTCTTCGGTTCCCAGATCGTTGGCCCAGATGGTTTGGGCGGAATCGATATCGGCGTCGTTATGGATCCACTCTGCGAAGCGGTGAGACTCTGCGTACCGCACGAAGACGAGTTGACGGCCCGGCGCTTGGGCCAGTTTCTGTGCGGCTGCGGCGCGGCCTTGCGAATCGCCGCGATTGATGTAATACCAACTTTGTTGTGCAGTGATGGGAAGCAAATCGTCGGCGCCGGAAAGATAGAGTCCAAACCAGAAGAGGAATGATGCGGCGCAGAGACTAACCGCGAGTTTTCGAGGAGTGTCCCCGAGCGCTCGCAATCCTTGAACACTGATCAGAACGAAGAGGCAAGTAAGAGCGGCGATGTATTGAGGATAGAAATAGGCATAAAGATTAGTGCCCAGTGCAAACAACAGCATTGTGCCAATGGCCCAAGCGAAACGCCACTGTCGCAGACTGGGGATGAACGGCACAATCACAAAGTACAAGGGTGGAAGTAGGAAAAACCGCAAGTAGCGAAAGCGGTAGGCTAGGCGGCTGAAGTATTCGGAGAGACTGTCCGTTCCCGGCCCGTGGATGATGGCTTGCGCCTGGTAATCGAGCTTTTGTTCGGCGGTCAGCGGGCGGTGGGGGACGGCGTTAGGCTGGAAGGTAAAGGTAGCGGGGACGCCGTATTGATAACGGCTGAGCATGTAAGGCATCGTGGTCCAACTGTGGGTGACGGCTTTGTTCTGGAAAAGAGTGAGCGCCCCGGCGGCCACAACCACGCCCGCGCAGGCTGCAATCGATTTCCACATCACTGTCAGACTCTTGCGAAATGCCGCTAACAGATAAACGACGGCAGCCAAGAAGAGGAAGACTGCTTCGAACGGGCGCGTGAGGATCTGCAAGCCGAGGCCGGCGCCTAGTAGCGCTCCATTGCCCAGGCGCGGCGATTCGCGCAAGCGAGGCAACGATCCGAAAACCAGACAACCCGCCATGGCGGAAACGAACCCTCCCCAATAGCTGTTGGTCCAAGGATTCAGTGGTCCGAATTGGATGGCGGCCAGCAAGCCGCCTAGGAGCGCCCAGATAGGTGCTACCCAGGCGCGGAGCATCCAGTAGCATAGGGCGCAGAACGCTCCGCTGGCCAGCAACACGCCTACCCAGTAGCTGCCGAACAGAACCTGTCCTAACGCTAGAACAATGCCTTGGCCGAGGGGATAAATCGAAGCATAGGTCGGCTGCTGCAAAATGAACACGGCTTCAAAAAACTGCGGCAGAGGGTGGGCCGGATTCGCCAGCCTCAGATGGCTGAGCGTATCTGCTAAAAGGAGGTAGCCGAAATCGTCCGCGCCGCTAGGAATTAGCACGGGACTCTGGGGCAACAGCAAGAGCCGCGAGAGCGTGGCTAAGGCAAAGAGCAGCCCCATGGAGAGCAGCGGGCGTTTGGCGATGGCGTGCGCGTAAGGAGCGGCGAGCTTTGTAAGGAATAGTAAGGCGACGAGCAGAATGGCCAGCCCCAAGACCAACCAATCGCTCGCGCCGAATCCCCAGGGATTAGCCAGCGGCACAAACGAACGGAAAATTCGGAAGAGATACATGGCCGACGCCGGAAGGCTACTTGTCTACATTGGCCTCCGCCATATTTAGAAACACGTTGCGCATGCTATCGGTTCCA
>PMQB01000166.1 GCA_003169195.1 Bryobacterales bacterium | reverse complement strand
AAACAAACGTTAAGAGAAACCAGACAGGTGCATCCAACTGGACCACATCAAACAACACGTGCGCCATCACTCGGGTCAGAAGAACGGACAGCAACAAGCCGGCGGCGACACCGAAGACGATGAGCTTACCTGTTTGGCGCGTCATCATTTGCAACACGTGCATGCGGGTGGCGCCGAGGGCTATGTGAACACCGATGTCGCGCGTGCGCATGGAAACGAGGTAGGAGACAACAGCGTAAATGCCGGTGATGGCCAGCAGGAGAGCGATGGCCGCATAACTAGACATGGTGCGGGCGGCGGCGCGCACGCCGGAACGTTCTTCGGCCAAGGCCTGCTCGAGCGAGTTGAGATCGGACAGCGGAACGGCCGAATCAATTGCTTGCAACTGGCTGCGGAGCGTGGTAGCGAGGGCCATAGGCGGGCCTTGCGTGCGCACCACAAACTGCGCAAACGAGGGCACCGACTGAGCATAAGATACGTAAGCCACATTGGATGGTCGGCCGCTGAACCAGTCTTGGATGACATCGGCCGAGACGCCTACGACGGTGAACCATTCCCCGCCCTGCTCCCATCTGACACGATGGCCTATGGGGTTGGAATCGGGCCAGTAGAATCGGGCAAAGCTCTTGCTGAGCACAACCGCGTGAGAGGATTGGGCCGTGTCGGATGAGGTGACGGCGCGGCCCGCCAGCATGGGAATGCGGAGCACTTCGAGATAGCTTTGCGAAACGGCGGCGATGTCGGGCCGTGGTTGGCCGGAACGAAGCTCTGGCCGACCTTCAATGGCAAAATAAGTGGGTGATTGAAAGGCGGCCAACGCAGCCGACGCAGCGCCGGGGAGACGTGAGATGTCGGTTAAGGCGCGGTCGTAGTAGGCAAGGCGGCGGGAGGAATCACCATAGGCGGTGGCCGGCAACGATATGCGCGCGGTGAGAACATTCTTGGGGTCGAAGCCTTGGTTCAGATCGAGCAGACGGTGAAACGTAGTTACCATCAGACCTGCGCCAATCAGCAGAACTAAGGCCAACGCCAGTTCGGACACTACAAGGGAAGCGCGGAAGAGGCCGGAGGAATATTGGGATGTCAAAGTAGAACGTTCACGCAGTGATTCTTCCAGATTGCTATAGGCGGCACGGCGCGAGAGGTGCAGAATGGCGGGGAAGCTGCACAGCACGCCAGCGAGAACAGAAACGACTAACGCAAAAGCCAGAACGCTGGGATCGACATTCATGGTGCGCAATCCTGGAACGATGCGCATGGCGATGGCTGGAATGTTTTGCTTGGTATAGAAATTATTCCAATCGGCCAGTAGGACGCCGAGGCAGCCAGCAATGGTGGAAAGCAGCAAAGATTCGGCAACCAGATGCCGCGCAATCTGAACGCGGCTAGCGCCTAGGGCCGCGCGCACCGCCATTTCCTTCTGCCGATGGGTGGCGCGGGCCAGTTGCAAGTTGCCGATATTGGCACAGGCCAGAAGCAGCACGAAGCCCGCTGCGCCTAAGATGACGCTGACAAAGCGATTGGTGATTCCTTCGGTCAGGTCGCGCAAGGGAACTACTGTGAATGTTTCGTCGGCATTGGTGGCAGGATAGTCGGTCGCCAAACGGTTGGCGATGGAAGAAGCTTCGAGGGAAGCTTGGCCCGCGCTCACGTCAGGTTTCAGCAAGCCGAGGAGCAGTAAGTCATGAGAGGACCGTTGCTGGGTTTCGGAGGGAGTGAGGATGAGCGGCGACCAGATGTCGGTGCCGAGCGGATAGTCAAACTCGTCAGGCATGACGCCGACAATGGTGGCACTGCCGGTGGATAGAGATATATGGCGCCCGAGCACGTCGGACGCGCCGCCGAGACGCGTTTTCCAAAACGCCTCACTCACGACAACCGCACTCGGATCGACTGGCAAAATCCGCCCAAGCTCCGCCCTGCTGGAGAGCACGCTGAAGAATTTGGGTGAGACTTGCGCCATCCGAACCGCTTCGGAGCCCACGCCACGCTGCAGGGTGACCACCTGGGAACGGACGGCGGCAACTTCCTCGAATGATCCGGTCTGTTTTTCCAGATCGAGGAAATCGGCAGTGGAGACGCGGGTGCGATCGGAAAGCATCTTGGCGTTGGTTTGCCAGATGGTTTGGATGCGCTCCAGATTCGCAAACGGCAAAGGGTGGAGCAGAATCCCGTCCACCGCGATGAACGCAGAGACATTCACCCCGATGCCGAAGGCCAGCGCCAGGATCGCGACAAACGAAGCGGCTGGCGCCTTGATTGAAGTGCGTGCTGCAAAGCGGAGGTCTTGCAGGAAGTTAGGCATGGCTGGCAGCAAGAGTAATGCAAGCAGGCCACCAGAAACTAATTGATTGACAGTGCACGATGAAGGAGTGTGCGTTTCCGCACAATCGTCCCGCCTTTGGGACGGAGGTGTTCGAAATGCCGACACGTCCGGCGCGAGTGAGTAGTCCGCAGCGGATTATTAAGGGTTGTAATCTTGGGCCATTTGGTTTGTACTCTAAATATGACTTGCATCATTCTGCTTGGCTCACCGGGAAGTGGGCGGAGCACGTTGGGCCGCATTCTCGCCAAACGCTGGGATCTGCCGTTGATCTCGACGGGAGATTTGTTACGCGCCTCGGCTGAGAGGATTGGACCGGTTGCGCGTGCGATCCGGCAGACTATGGACGGCGGCAATCTAGTCAGCGACGAGATGGTGAACCATCTCATGATTTCGGAATTGGGAAGCCCCGATTGTGCCGACGGCTTTGTGCTGGATGGTTTTCCACGCACGGTGGTGCAGGCCAACTTTCTGGCAGATTACTTACGCAAAGCTGCGGGGGGAGAACCGGTGGTTTTGCATTTGAATGTAACGCCGGACGTGGCGATGGAGCGGATGAAGTCGCGCTTGCAGTGCGTGGGTTGTGGACGGGTTTACAACAGCAAGCTATGGCCATCGGGCCATCCTGGTTATTGCGACGACGATGGCATGCCGCTGGTTCGGCGCACGGACGATCACGACCATTCAATTGCCAACAGTCTGCAACGCTATGCCGAAACGTCGGCTCCGGTGGTGGCGCACTACCAAACGGGGAACTATCACCAGTTGGATGGGACGTTAGCGCCGGGTAGTTTGCTGGAAGTAGTGGAAAGCGTATTCGAACAAAAAGAAGCGGCACGGTTTGCNNTCTTTACGTGCTCTTGCTTTGTTGTCCGCACTGGGTTGCCTTTGTGCGCTGATCGCTCCTGGTCAGGCCCTGCCGCCCGCGATGAGGGACGGACTCGAAAGTGAGTTCCATTTTTCTGCCGACGACATTGCCAAAATAGAAGCGGGCCAAGCCATGGCGCGCATCGTTCCAACGGGCCGTCCTGACGACGTGAGGATGGTTGGCGTAGTTTTAATCAAATCCTCCGCGAACGAATTCCTGAAGGCATTTCGCGATATCGAGCACTTTGAGATCACCAAAGAGGTGGTGCGAACGAAGCGCTTCAGTTCGCCGCCTAACGTTGCGGACCTGGCCGACTTTCAGATGACGGATTTGAAGAAGTCTGATCTCCTTTCCTGCCGGCCCGGGCACTGTTCCTACAAGCTACCCGCCGAGGAAATGAAGGCCATTCAAACCGGTATCGATTGGAATGCGCCCGATGCCCAGGCCAAGGCCGAAGCTCTCATCAGGCAGCGCATTATTGCGTACCTGGACAATTACCGGCAGAACGGCGACAGCGCGCTGGCGGTCTACTACGATACCGAGTCGCCGTACTCTGTGGCTGAGGGTCTACACTCGCTGATCGGCAGCGAGACGCGCATTGATAAAGTTGTCCCACAACTTGTTCGTTTCGCCACGGAGTATCCGGCCAATCGTCCACCCAACACGGAAGACTTCTTTTACTGGCAGGAAGCAGCGTTTGGCTTGAAGCACGTTTTGCGGACGGAGCATGTGATTATTCAACAATTGTCCGCGGCGGCCGGAGATCCCCACTACGCCATTATTTCGAAGATGCTGTTTGCTACGCACTACTTCCGGGCGGCGGTTGAATTCCAATACGTTTACCCGGTTCGCACAGCAAGCGGAGAACCCGCGTTCTATCTGCTATCGGCGCAACGATCGTACATTGACGGCATGACGGGAGCGAGAGGCGCGATTATTCGCAAGATCGCGGAGGGCAGGAGCCCCGCGCGACTGGCCGAGAATTTGCAACTGGCCAAGCAGAGACTCGAAAACCACTGACGTCTACATCTGGAAAGCGAGCGGCGCGCTTACAGCCACCGGAAATGCCGACGAGCGATGGAATTCCCTGGCAAGCCAATCGGCGGAATAGCTGAGCACCGGGCACGGCGCGGTACGAATGATATCGGCCGAATGAGAGCGCAATGAGCCCAAGACCCCGCGCGATTTGCCGCGGCCTATCAGAATCAAATCGGCGTTCTCACGCTGCGCCAGTTCGGCAGCATCTTGCCCAATGTGACCGCTTGTGATGTTTAACGGGAAGTTCGTCCCGACGGTTTTCTGATACCTGGCAATTTCCTGCGTCGCCATTTCATTCAGGCGGCGATGAAAATCGAGATCGAAATAACGGTATTCCCGAACGTCCTGTTCCGGAATCACGTGTAACAGATGGACGTTCGCGCCGAAAGTCGCGGCCATGTTGTTAGCGAATTGCAGCAACGGCTCGGCCTCGTCGGTCAGTTCAATCGGACATACGATGTTGCCGATGCGCTGCAAGTCCCCTGCGGGTTCGGCTTTTGCCGATTGCGTCCAAACGGGACAATCTACATCATGCAGCACCTTCATTGCAACCGAACCCAGCAGCATGCGGCGTAGCGCGCCAAAGCCATGCGTTCCCATCACCACAAGATCGGTGTCATGTTCTTTGGTCCAATTCGCGATGTGCCAAGCCGCTCCGCCCTCCAACGAGACACGCTCCAATCGGGATTCCGGAATATGAATAGAATATTCCTGTAGACGCTGTCTCTCGTCGTTAGCAAAAGCGACAATGTCTTCGCCGCTCAGCATCGGGGCGTCGGCACCGCCGTACCAACTGGAAGGAATTTCAAAGACGTGTAAGAGGGTGACCTTCGAATTGAACCTCTGCGCGAGCCATTCGACTTGGCCGTTTAGTTTTTGACTATAGTCGGAAAAGTCAACGGGAAAAAGAATGCGGTGGAACTTCATTTGGACCTCCCGCGGGCAGTTTTTTCGCTACCAGCAACCACCCTGGTCGCTTTAATAGGTGCAACTGGCTTGCCACAGAAACACCATCGTTTTAGAGCAAAACCCAGCAGGACTGTAACACGCGTGAGCGAAACAACGCAGTTCCAAGCCCCATTGCACGAATTTTGACGCAGGCCGCGCGCCAGCCTTACGACTCGTTCGCGTGAGCTTCCGATTTAGGTTCAAGGGGCGCATCCACAAACCCGCGTTGCAATGCGATCAGCACCGCCTGAGTTCGATTTTCGGCGCCCAGTTTGGCAAAAATACTCGACATGTGAATGCGCACAGTCTTTTCGACAATGCCCAGATGATCGCCAATTTGTCTGTTGCTCAAGCCGCGCACCAGCAAGTCCAGAACACTTTGCTCGCGCAGGGTAAGGTCGTTTCCCGCGACACGATTTGCCAGCAAATGAAGCAGAGACGAAGGAATAAAGGGCTGGCCTACGCGAACCGCACGGATGGCCAGGGACAATTCGTCGGCGCTAGCATCTTTCGTTAAATAAGCCATGGCACCGGCATCGGTGGCACAGTGAAGATATTCGCTGCCATCGAAATTAGAGAGCACTACGATCCGAGCCATCGGGTCGATCTTTCGAATCGCCTTGATTACCTCCAGTCCCGAGCGGTCGGGCAATTTCAAGTCAACAATAATCACGTCGGGCGCATGCTTTTGGAAGAGTTCCAGGCCGCCCTGACCTGTGTCGGCCTCACCGACGATGAGCATGTCGGGATGGCGCTCGATCACCGTGTGGAGCGCGAGGCGCGAAAAATATTGGTCCTCAATCAGGAGAATGCGTGTCGGAGTCATAGTGAAATCCGTCGAGTAAGGAATGCTCATGAAAATTGCTGTTCCGGAAGCAGGGCTGCTTTCCACGGTCAGTTCTGCACCCAGCCGCCGCGCTCGCTGTTTCATGATGTGCAAACCGAAATGCCGGTCGCCCACGTTGGCAGGAATGAAACCGCAACCGTCGTCTTGTAGCGTTACCGCCAAACGCTTGTCACTGAATTCTGCGGTAAGACAGATCTGACTGGCGCTGGCGTGTCGAACGGCGTTGGTAATGGCTTCTTCGCAGATTCTGAGTAACTGGCGGACTAAATCGGGCGGCAACGGCACTTCGTGTCCGGATGTCACGACGCTGAACACCACTCCAGCATGTTCCGTCAATTGAGTCCCACGCGCGGTGACTAAATCCACAAACCTGATGGGTTCCGATTCGTCGTAGAGGAGGTCGGCAATCACGAGTCGAGCTTCGGTGCGATAGTGCTGCAACATGTTTCGAGCAAGTTCGATTGCTTCCACAGCCGTGGGGCATCCTGCGCTTTGCAGCCGCCTCGCTTCATCCAGTTGCCAGGAGATGGCGGAAAAGCCGGCCAGCAGAGTATCATGCCATTCGAAGGCGATGCGGTTTCTTTCGGCGACGGTTGCCGAGTGGCGGGCGGCGTTGGCCAGGAACGCGTCACCAATGCGTGCCCCTTGGCGGCTGGCCAGCATCAGTTCCCGCGTTTGGCGTAGGCCCTGCCAATATTCCCTATTTGCTGTGGTGCCGTGTATCCACAGAAAGACCATATCCAATATCAGGATGCCCGCTGTTCCTAAGCCTGCTCGCCCACCAACCCACACACTCACGCAGACAGGAAACGCAAGAGACGACAAGAGAACGATGCGTGAGATGGGAATGCTGGGTCGCAGCGTTACAATCGTACCCTGAGCAAAAGCGATGAGCGCTAGCGTTGCCAGGCTAGTGATGGGCGTGATACTGAATTGCAGAAAAGCCCAGCCCGTAAAACACGCCGCGTCTGCATGTTGGATAGCTTTGATCAGGGTGAACCAGTAGGCGGCGCTGGTTGGGCGCTTCGCAACCCGTCCGGTCCAATTCCGCAAACAAATCACCATAGCTATGCTGCACGAGACATTAACTATGCTGTAAAAAGCAAAAAAGAATGCTGAAGTACGCGCGGCTCAAAGAGCGGCACGCTGGCATTCATGACCAGAAAATAGAACCACTCCAATTGCTCGCGCGGAGCTAAATCCAGCAATGCCTGCTGAGCAAACAAAAGAGACGTTGTGCCGGTCAAATAATAAAGCGAAGATCCTGTGGGACTAGGGCGGTCGGAGCTTGCGACCCTCACTTTGGCACCCACGTTTTCAGAAGTCGCACCACACATCTTAAACGAGTGGGACCAGGAAATCGATGACGCAGCAAAGCGAGCGGCAGACTTCGGAGGCTACGCCCATACTTCTTGTGCAAGATCCTCATGGGATGCCCAACTGGTGCAAAGAGACTCTTTTAATACTGCTGTCATAAAGCGAAGGAAGTCCTGGAAGTACCAGAACTCAAACAACAATTCCAATGGTGCTCTCTAGGACATTTATCCCGTGACAGATGATAAAGCTTTCCCTACCCTTGAAACACAGGATAAGTTTGCAGGTAAACACACTGTTTTGACGGTACTAATCGACACGTAGACACCTTGCTCCGGGAAACCTATACAACATAAGCTGGAATTTCCCATCAAGCGTGGCTAGAGCAGCGTCGATATGACTAAAGGAAGGCAAAGCAAAACAGCCTTCCGCCAAGCGCGGGGCGCCGGAGACATGGTGTTCGCCTCCTGACGGCTCTTCTCGGTTTTAATGTGGGAGGCGCAAACAGACGATGAAGAAAGGCTGCGTCCGTTTGCAAAAAGGCAGTTGATTTGAACAAAACAAAAGACGTTTTAAGACGTTTTAAACAGAACTGGGCAAAAGGCCAGAAATTTTCATGACAGTAATGCGTTGGCATTTAGAACATCGATGGGGCTCGTGTTGATCAATTCAATTGATTTAGTTTTTCCGCACGCGATTCCATCGGAGAGTTTGATTGCCCAGTGGATGTTGCAGCACTCGTCTTGCCAGGAAATGGCAGGACTCAAAAATGGCAACGCACAAGCTGTCACGAACTCCGCCTTGGCGCAGGAACTTGAGCGGGTTCTGGAGAACCTTCCGGCAGCGGGGAAGTTACTTGAAAATCCTGAAGGCCAGCCGGACGATCTGGCGCACGATGCCTATTTTCAGGTGCGCCGTGTAGAGAACGATGAGCCGGCCGTATTTGTTCGGGGCGTTTTGACGGCTCGGCTTATTTTATTGAAGGATGTAGGCGAAGAAGCTGTCACAATCAGTCGCGATCAGTTGGAATCGATTGACCAAGCCTTTGCGGATCTGCTGAGTTGCCTGCGCGGGGGCACAGTGAATAGTGCCACCCTGGTCACGGATTGGCGACTGTCCGACGAGACGCCTCATGCCATGAAACGCTGGGTGCGGGGACATCTGATCTTTGCAGCGCTCACGCAAGGCTTGATTGTTTCCTTTCGCGCTTTAGGCCACGCGCTCCGAGCAGGAAACGTGGACGAAGTTCGGCGGTGGTCCGATCTTTCTATCAGTTTGCTCAACGGGTCGGCGGGCGCTTTCATCTTTACGGGCGACTTTCCACCAGAAGAATATGAAAACGTAATTCGGCCCAGTATGACGCCTCCTATGTCGGCCATCGGACTCAGCGGCCTGATGTCTGCGGACCACCGTTTTATGGCACAGATCATGCGCGATATGCGGCCCGCACTGAAATCGTTAGCCGAACAGGAACCGGAGCGCCACGACCGAATCGCGGCGGCAGTGAGCGCAGTGTATGACAGCCACATCCATGTATGCGAACGCTTTGTGGGACCACGGCCGAGCATTTTGACGGCAGGCCGCACCGAGCGATCGGGCCCAAGTTTAATCGAGCAATTCAAAACATTACGGCTCAAGCCGTTTGAGCATCCACAACGAGCGCTTCGCCTTACTGCCAACCGGCAACAGGCAGCACTGGGCCAGTGTCCGTTTCAGAAGTAAAACAACGAGGCGTTTAGACCTCTAGAACACAGAAAAGAACAAAGAAATAGATATGACCTCCAACCCATCTCCGCAACATTTAAATGGCGCAAAGCCTTCGACCTTGGCAGGAGGTATTGCGATTATCGGCATGAGCGGCCGGTATCCGGGCGGGGCCAATACTCCAGATTTACTTTGGCAGACACTGAAGTCGGGTAGGGATGCGGTGGGTGAGGCGAAGGGCGACCGTTGGGATTTGGGTTGGCACCATCCTGATCCACAGCGGCGGGGGCGCGTTTACACGCGCGCTGGTGGGTTTCTCGATCGCATTGACGGCTTTGACGCGGAATTCTTCGGCATGTCGCCGCGTGAGGTGAAGCAGGTTGATCCACAGCAGCGCTTGTTGCTGGAACTGGCGTGGGAAGCGCATGAAGACGCGGGTATTGCGCCACGCAGCCGGGCGGGATCGGAGACCGGCGTATTTGTAGGCATTTCGTCGAACGACTATGGGTCGCTGGACGGCGCAGGTTGGCCCGATGCGTATTCGAATACCGGCGGATCGGTCAGTATCGCGGCGAACCGCATATCTTATATATTCGACTTTCACGGGCCAAGCGTTTCCATGGATACGGCGTGCTCATCGAGTCTGGTTTGCGTGCATCATGCGTGCCGCAGTTTGCTGAATGGGGAATGTTCCACGGCGCTGGCGGGTGGCGTGAACATATTGGCGCACATCAAGCTGTGGCAGGGGTTTGCTAAGGCATCGATGCTTTCGCCGACGGGTCGCTGCAAGAGCTTCGATGCGACAGGCGATGGCTTCGTACGGGCGGAAGGCGGTGGCCTTGTTCTGCTGAAACCTCTGTCGGCGGCGGAGCGCGATGGCGACCGCATTCTGGGTGTGATTTTAGCGAGCGGCGTGAATTCAGACGGCCGCACGATGGGCTTGTCTCTGCCCAATGGCGAAGCCCAGGAGCAGTTGTTGCGCAGTGTGTATGCGCAGTGCGGCGTGAAGCCGAACGATGTTGTCTATGTTGAGGCGCATGGCACTGGAACGGCGGTGGGCGATCCGATTGAGTGCGGGGCGTTGGGCAGAGTTTTGGGTGCGCCGCGCACCGATGGCAGCAAGTGCCTGATCGGCTCGGTGAAATCAAACATCGGACATTTGGAAGCGGCATCGGGCATTGCCGGGCTGGCGAAGACGCTGCTGGCGCTGAAGCATCGCGAGATTCCGGCGAATCTGCATTTCAATACGCCGAACCCGAAAATTGATTTTGAGAATTGGAAGCTGGACGTGGTGACAAAGGCGACGCCGCTTCCGGAGCGAAGTTCACCGGTGGTGGTGGGCATCAATTCGTTTGGCTTCGGGGGTACGAATGCGCACTTAGCGATTCAGGAGTATCGACCAAGGCCGGCACGAAGTTCGCCGATGAGCGCCAGGGTGCCAGACATGGAAAGTGTGCTGGTGATCTCAGGCCACAGCGAAATGGCTTTGCAGGCAGTGGCGCGCCAGTACGTTGAGATGTTGCGCAGTGAACTGTCTACACCTTGGGCCGATATTTGCGCTGCTTCTGCCATTTGCCGATCTCCTCTCCGTTACCGTTTGGCGGTAGCCGCTTCGACACGCGAAGAAGCAGCGGCGAAGTTGGAATCTTATGTGGCGGGTAAACCGGTGGCACGTTTGGCCAACGGCACGTCTGCTGCCCCCACATCCCCGATAGCCTTTGTGTATTCGGGTAATGGTCCGCAGTGGTGGGGTATGGGCCGCGAACTGCTGGCCGAAAATGCGATCTTCCGCGCGGAACTCGAAGCGGTGGACGCGATCTTTACGCCCTTGTCGGGCTGGTCGTTGATCGAAGAAATGCGCAAGCCCGAAGGCGAGAACCGCATCGCGCTGACCGAAGTGGCGCAGCCGATGCTGTTTGCGCAGCAACTGGGATTGACGCAGGTTTTGCGAGCGAACGGGATTGAGGCGTCGGCCGTGGTAGGCCACAGCGTTGGCGAAGCGGCGGCGGCTTGGGCTTCCGGCGCATTGACGCGCGAACAAGCCACGCAAGTGATTTTCCACCGCAGCGTGGAGCAGGGTAAGACCGCTGGCTCGGGCAAGATGGCGGCGTTGGGCGTTGGACCGGAAGAAGCGCGACAAGCCATAAGCAGCATTCCAGGCTGGCTGGAATTAGCGGCCATCAATTCGCCGCAATCGGTGACAGTGGCGGGAGATCCGGCGGCGTTGGAAAAGTTGGTGCAGGCGATGACGGCGGCCGGTAAGTTCGCGCGGCTGTTGCAACTGAACTATCCTTTCCACACGAAGGCGATGGAACCGATTAGCGCAGGCTTGCTAGAAGCGCTAAAGACACTGGCGCCGCATGCATCAACAATTCCTTTCATCTCAACAGTAGAGGGCGTTGAAAAGGCCGGGCAGGAATTGGATGCCGAGTATTGGTATCGAAACGTGCGCGAACCGGTGCAGTTCAGCGATGCCGTAAGCGAGCTATTGAAAGAACGCGGCATTGCCGTTTACCTGGAAATTGGCCCGCATCCGGTATTAAAAGACTACGTGGCGCAATCGGCCAAAGCTCTTGATTGCCTTGCTTCCGTGTTGCAAACGTTGCGGCGTCCCGGATCGAAGGGGCCGGAGCCGGAGTCGGATAATTTGTGGACGGCCATTTGTGCCTGCCACGCGCACGGCGCGAGCGATCTGACTCAACTTTTCATTAAGCCTTCGCCGGTTCCGGCGTTGCCGCTTTACCCTTGGCAACATTCGCGGCATTGGCGCGGCAGCGTGCTCTTGCCAGATGTATTCAGTCCGATTGAGCGCGATCAAGCACTGTTGGGACACCGTGTGCCGTCGGCTGATGGTTTGTGGGAAAACGTGCTGGACGTCAACCAGCTGCCGTATTTGAAAGACCACGTGGTGCAGGGGTCGGTGCTGTTCCCGGCCGCAGGTTATATCGAAGTGGCGTTCGCCGCCGCACATCGCACGCTTGGCAAGGGCACGATTGATATTGAAGACTTCGAGGTGATGCGGCCGCTCGTAATTCCGGCGCACGGCGATCCGCTGATTCAGACCTACGTCAATCCGAAAGACGGTGAGGTGGAGATCAGTTCGCGCGTTGAGCGCGATTCCGCCGATTGGACGCGGCATGCACGCGGACGCGTAAGCCGCCGCGATGGAAGTTCGGCACCTGAAGCAGCGAATTTGGCGGAGATTTCTTCGCGCATGCCGCATTCGGTAAGCGCCGAAGAACACTACACGGGCGCGAGTTTGCGAGGCTTGGATTACGGGCCAGGGTTCCAGGGTGTTTGCAATGTTCTGCTGACCGCCAGCAGTGCGCATCAACGCGAAGCGCTCGCCGAAATCAGCTTGCCGTTCCTTGAAGCGGAAAGTTTGGAAGGGTATCACTCGCATCCTTCGCTGCTTGATTCTTGCGTGCAGGTGTTGATCACGCTCATCGGCCAAAACGACAAGGGTAATTCCAGCACCATTCCGGTGCACTTGGGCAAGGTCCGCAGCATTGCGCCGCTGACCAGCCGCATTTTCTGCCATGTGGTGATGAAGAGCGAGAGCGCCCGATCGGCAGTGGCGGATTTCCATGTTATGGACCCAGCGGGCAACTTGCTACTGCGGATTGATGAAGCGCGCTGCCAGAAAGTCGATTTCAAACACAACGCAGCATCGCCGCTGATCTCCGAGTGGTGGCGTCCGGATGCAACCGCGTCCGAGTTTGTGGGCGCCAAGCCGCTTCCGGCGCCATCGGTGATACAGCATGCGCTGAAAGAGGAATTAGCGCATATTGCAGTTGATAACGACCGCGCTGCTTTCTACCGCGACATTCGTCCGGAGATGGAGCGTTTGGCCAGTGCCTACGCTGGACATGCATTGGCGGAACTCGCACCGGGTGATGCGGCGTTCGACGTAAGCCGCTTGGCCCGGAAAGCGGGCGTGAAGCGCGACCAGGTGCGTTTGCTCGGCGGACTGGTGAAGATGGCTGAGCAAGCAGGACAGCTTGTCAACACCGGTGGAACTTGGCGCTGGAATAAAGACCATATGGCGCAAGATCCGGCTCCGATCTGGCGGCATCTTTTTGAAAATCATCCTCGTTATTATGCGGAACTCCTGCTGGCCATGGGAAAAGGCGAGCAATTGGCAGCGCAACTCAAAGGCGAAACGCACGAACCCGCGGCAGCTCTTTTGGATCAAGCCGGCGACACGTCTCCGCTGCAAGCGCCTTATAACCAGATTGTGCGCGCCGCGCTGAAGAAGATTGTGGCCGTGTGGCCAGCGGAACGGCCCCTGCGCATTTTGGAATTGGGTGCAGCCGGCGGTGGATTGACGGCTTGGGTGTTGCCTGTCTTGCCCGCGGAACGTACCGATTATCTTTTCAGTGACTCTTCGGAAGCAGCCACCGGGCGCGCGGAACATCGCTTCGCCGGATACCGTTTTGTGCGTTTCGCCGCGTTGGATTTGACGCGCGATTTTGTGGAACAAGGTCAGCCAGCCGGATATTTCGATATGGTACTGGGCGCGCATACCCTCAGCACCGCTAACGAACCGCAGGAATTGCTGGAGCAAATCAAACGCATTATGGCTCCGGGCGGCTTATTCATTGCAATGGAGGCCAACGAAGACCGCTTTC
>PMQB01000395.1 GCA_003169195.1 Bryobacterales bacterium | reverse complement strand
TTCCTCCATACAGGCGCCAGCCTCGCCGGCCGCGATTCTCCGCTGCGGATTGCCTTTGGCGCAACCCGGCGGCACCGACCTCATTTGCCAGCAGACGGCGATGGCGCCCATCAAATCGCTGGCATCGATTCCGGCCGAAGCCATCGAAGCGGAACTGAAGCAGTATCGTGAGCAAGCGCCGCAGCAAGCTGGTTGTTTGTTACCGCGTGATGAGGAGGCGCTGCGGGCGAACGTTGAGATGGAATTGCGCATTCAAAGATTCCTGACTAAGCTGACGGCCCACGTCCCCAAGCCAACGAACAAGCAGGTCTCGGCGTTGTACCAACAGGCGAAAGAATCTTTACTATTGCCGGAAAACGTGCACGCGGCGCACATTGTCAAGAATGTGGACGAGACGAATACGGAGGAAGAAGCTTTGGCCGCGATTCGCCGGGTTGCAGGCTTGCTGAAGGAAGGGATGCCATTCGAGCAAGTGGCCGACGAGCACTCCGACTGTCCTGGCCGCGGCGGCGACCTTGGATTTTTTGCGCGCGGACAGATGGTGGAGGCATTCGAAGAGGCGGTGTTTGCACTGCCGGCCGGATCTGTGAGCGAAATTTTTCGGACGACGTTTGGATTTCATATCGCCAAAGTGTTTGAACGCAGGAAGGAGCGTGTTCCTTCGTTGGCGGAGGTTCGGTCTGATTTAGAGACATCGATTTGGCGGCAAAGCAGGAACGATACGATTCGGGCGTACATGGATGAATTGCGGTCAAGGGCCGAGGTGCGGAAATCGAAATGAGGAAAGATTTCGAATTGTTTGCAGCAGCGGGCGTGCCGCACCCTTGTTGCGTACCGAGCCGGCAACGAGAACAGCGAGTGAAGGAGTCGCGGCAGGCGTCGGCGGAGCGAATGCGGGCCGATCAAGGTTCGACGGCCGACATGATCAAGCTGGATGGCGGGGCGTTTCTGATGGGGACGGATTCGGAGCAGGCGTTTGCGCAGGATGGCGAAGGGCCGGTGCGCACGGTGGTGCTTGATCCGTTCTTTATTGATCGTTGTGCCGTGACGATCGGACAGTTTGCGGAGTTTGCGAGGGAAACGGGTTATCGGACGGAATCGGAGAAGCTGGGGTGGTCGTTCGTATTCCAAGGGCACATTCCCGAGGATCGGCGGAAAGAATTGGTGGCGGATACGGTGCCGGGTGTGAGTTGGTGGTGTAAGGTGAACGGCGCAGCGTGGAATCATCCCGAGGGCCCAGATTCGGAAATCGGGCCGCGCGAACGGTATCCCGTGACGCATGTTTCCTGGAACGATGCGTCGGCGTATGCGGCTTGGGCTGGCAAACGGCTGCCAACGGAAGCAGAGTGGGAGTTTGCGGCGAGAGGCGGGTTGGAGCAAAAACTTTTCCCGTGGGGGGATGAGTTAACGCCCAATGGCGAGCACCGTTGCAATGTTTGGCAGGGGCAATTTCCGTTGGTGGATCTGGCAGAAGATGGCTATGCCGGGACGGGGCCGGTGGATGCGTTTTTGCCCAACGATTTCGGATTACACAACATTACGGGGAACACTTGGGAATGGTGCAGCGATTACTTTCATCCGTCGTATCATTTGACGGCGGCGCGGGTTAATCCAGTGGGGCCGTTACGGGGACGGACGAAAGTGATGAAGGGCGGGTCTTATCTTTGCCACAGTTCTTATTGCAATCGGTACCGGGTGGCGGCGCGCACTTCAAACGAACCGGACAGCGCCACTACGAACATTGGCTTTCGGTGTGTGCTTGATGTGTCCTAACGGCGGCGCTTCTTAGTTGACTTGCAAATCGACTTCGCCTTTGCCGTAAGCGCTATAGCAAACGATCCGAGTTACTTCTTTTGAGGCGGCGGTTTGGGGACGCCAGGAAAGATCGAAGCTGCCGAAGTGCGCAGCCCGAACAGAGATGAGCGTTCTTGTGAAATCGCGAGCCGAGGATGCTGAGGCAAAACGGCCACCGGAGTTAACGGTGAGTTGTTTCAGGGATTCGCGGAGGTCCGGTTTGGCCTGATCCCAAACGATGGCATGGACTTGGGTTCCGTGGTAGTCGGCCGGGAGTGTTTCGGCGAGTGCGCCAGCATCCCCTACCGAGGGATCCACGAGGACGAAGAGGTGCTTTCGGCCCTTTTGCGATTGCATGGCGGAGAGGCCCACCCTGATGGCCGCGCCGAGACTATTCGCTACTTCGTAAGTGCGGCCAAGGTATTCTTTGGACATTTCGAGATAGTTTTCGAACTTTACCTCGGATGCATCGTCGTGTTCTTTGCCGCGCACCGGGGAAAAAGGCGTCTGGTAGGGGAGGAAACCATACGTCTCATTCACACCGGCTCCGCGCAAGGCGGGTTTTAAGAGCTCGCCGCTGCCGTTCCAGGAGCGTGGTTGGACGATGAGGGCCACGAAGGGCTCGGCGTCCTTAACCCACTGCAAACGGTATGCTTCGACCTGGCGAGCGCCTTCGGAAATCAACAGATTCAAAGCATTGATGTCGTACTGGCCCAGCCAGCCGCCGACGGAGTCTGCGACGCAGCACATGCGGATACTGCGTTCACCTGATTCGAGGTGTTTGTCGGCTGCGACCTCTAAGGAGAGAACGGCGGTAAATTGCGAGCTGCGGCGGCTATTACGCAGTTCCTCGCGGACTCGCGCCGCCAAGGTCAACTCTTCGCCCTTCGCCTTGTCGGCGACGGTTTCGACAAGTTCTAGAAAACGGGGATCGCGGGCTTGTCCAATGGCCCAGAGCGCCGCACGGCGAAACATTTCGTCTGAATGGCGGAGGAGCGAGTACATGCTGGCGGCGGCCGAGACATCGCCTATTTTGTGCAAGGCGAGGGCGGCGTTGGCAGCGACGCGGTGATGGGGATCGTGCAGGGCGGAGCGGAGCAGTTCTTCGAGTCCTTCGGCGCGGACATCCCACAAACCTTCGATGGCATTGGCGCGGATTCGAGGGTTTTCGTCCTCCAACTGCTGACGCAGCCATTGCGGATCGCGGGTCAGACGACCGACCATGAGGGTCAGCTTCGAACGAACGCGGCCTTCCAAGTGTTTGAGATGGAGAATGTGCCCGAGAAGTCTGGGCGGAGCGCAAACCGATTCGAGTACAGTGAGGACGCGCACAATTTGATCCGGCGATGACGCGGTGCCGGATTTGACGAGTTCTACGAGTTTTTTATCGAAATCGGCGTCTTCCTCCAGGGCGATCTTGGTCACCCGGCAAGCCTGCCGCAAATCAAATTGGTTCGTGTCGGCTATGAGGGTAACCAGTGATTTGCCGCGACTGAGCACGCGGATGATTTCCCTCCGCTGCTGTTCGGCTTGTGTCTCACCGGGTGAGCCGGGCCTTGCCGGTACACCCGTTTCCACTCCGGCCATTGCCGCCCGGCTAAGTTCGCCGGTTGCCGCCGCACCTTGCCCCGTTTCGGTGGCCCCGGCCGGCGTCACAACTTGAGCCATAGTTTGTCGCTCCAGTACAGATCCAAAAGTTACCGCTACTGTGTGGTAGTGGAGTTTCGGAGCTTTATGGCTCAACAAATTCTACTAAAGTGACCCAGAATACTCCCAATTCGGAATTAAAGGCCAAGCGACAGGCGGTGACGGCTTGGCAGATTCGCATGGCGTAATCTTCCCCACGGACAACCGAAGGCATTGATAATTGAACCACCGGCGGTAGCACGGCTTTGAGGTTTCCGCCGATCATGTTGGCCAGTTCGCCGAATGCGTCGCAAACGTCTTCGTTTACTTCCGTCGGCCGTTCGATTCCCAGTAATCGTTTTGTGTATTCAAACGTTTGGTCGGCAGTGCATTCAATGCGCAAAGCGCCTTTCCACGAACCGACAAAATGAACGGCCGCAGTGAGAACGGGACGGTGGAGTGGCTCTGTGGAGTCTGCGCGCTCCACATCGATGCGCATCATCGAGGTGAAGACGTCCTCCACAATTTGCTGCGTTTCTGCTTCGTACGTCTGTGTCAGACAACCTGTTTCCATAAGTTCCTCTACTTTTTCCGATAGAACGAAGCGCCTTCAATCGCATTTCGCTCAAAAGCATCACTGAGATTCATAGTCGTTTCCGCAGCTCCCAGTAACAAGTAGCCGCCGGGAGACATCGTTTTCGAAATTTCCTGCAAAATGCTGCGTTTGGTATCCATGTCGAAATAGATCAGCACATTTCGGCACAGGACAAAATCACAACCATTCATCATGCGCATGGAATGCCGCAAATCGAACTTTTCGAATCTGACCATGCGCTTCAGGATGGGTTTGACGCGCCATTCCAGGTCATGGCGTTCGAAATACTTTACGAGATGAGTGGCCGGCAGGCCACGGTTGACTTCTATCTGGGCGAAGGCACCACGCCGGGCGCGCTCCACCATTTTCTCGTTAAGATCTGTACCCAGGATGTCGATATTCCAATCCTGTAGACCCATCTCGCAGAGCATCATGGCCAAGCTGTAGGCTTCCTGTCCGGACGAAGAGGCCGCCGACCAAAACGAGATCTTTTTGGATGCCTTGCGTTCTTCGATGAGGGGAGGTAGGAGGGAACTTCGCAACACTTTGAAGGGCACGATGTCCCTGAAAAAGAGTGTCTCGTTCGTGGTCATAGCTTCTACCACGTCTTGCGAGACTCGTCCGGCCATAGTCGCCTTGATCAGTGCGCACAAGTCGTTAATCGTTCTAAGGTTCTCTTTACGAACGATAGGAATGAGCCGGGCTTCCAGAAGATAGTGTTTATTGTCGTCGAGCACGATTCCCGATGTCCGGTAAACATGCTGTTGCAAGAAATTGTAATTCTCCTGGGTGATATCGCCTGCATTTGCCGCCGTTGTTATCATGCTTTTCGACCCTATTCCCTAAAGGTGCCTTTGAATTTCAGGAACCACGCATCTTAAATCGACCACTGAATCCGCCAATCCGGCGGTGACTACCGCGCCAGGCATTCCCCAGACGACGCTTGAGGCTTCATCTTGGGCGACAACATAGCTGCCAGTAGCCCGCAGCTTTTCAACACCGCGTAGTCCATCACGTCCCATTCCAGTCAAAATCACTGCCATAGCACTTGCGCCATAGACATCAGCCGCCGAGCGAAAGAGCACATCCACCGCAGGCCGGCATGAGTTTTCCGGCTCTGCCTGGTCGAGCATAATAACGATGCCCGTTCCCTTCCTGGCAACTTTCATATGAAAATCGCCCGGGGCTATATACACATTGCCGCCTTCCACTGCCATTCCTTGTGTTGCTTCCCGCACGCGGAGTTTGGTCAAAGTTTGCAAACGTTCCGCCAACAAACGCGTAAAAACCGGCGGCATATGCTGGACAATCAAGATGGGTTGGCGGAAATCCGAAGGCACCATTGGCATCAGCGAGGCTAATGCCGGGGGGCCACCGGTAGAGACTCCGATCACCACGGCATGGCAGGCAGTTCTTGGTTTATTCCAGGGCGCTCGAACCGGTACGGGCGTGCTAGCAATTCTGGGCGGAGCCACTGGAGCAGGCTCCGGGCCAAGCGAGAAGAATTGCTTGAACTTAGGCACTAACTCGCCGCGGAGCCGCGCCATGGATTGATCCAGCGACCCTGAGTTAGCTGCCTTCGTCACATAGTCGTTGGCACCAAGTGTCAAAGCCTCGAGGGTAATGGCGGCGCCCCGCTCGGAGAGCGTGCTAAACATGATGACGATCAAATCCGGATAACTCTTGCGAATATGCCGCAGTGTTTCCAAACCGTCCATCTCAGGCATTTCAATGTCCAACGTCACAACATGCGGTTTCACCAGCGGAATCATCTTGAGCGCAATGGCTCCGTTTGCCGCCGAACCTACGACCTCGACGTTTGGGTCTTCGCCCAAGGCATGAGTGACGAGCCGGCGGATGATCACCGAGTCGTCCACTACCAGAGCCCGAATGCGTTCGCCAGGCGCCAGTTTGGTTTTTGCTGCCCGTGTCAAACCGTTTGTTCCTGAATCCCAAGCAGCATCAGCCGTTCCGCAATGATTTCATCTGTAAAGGGCTTCATAATGTAATCGTTCGCGCCGGCATCTAAAGCCGCGAGCATTTGTGATGTCTCGGTTTCGGTGGTTACCATCACAATCGTCACGCTGTCCCACTTCGAGTCCGCCCGAGCCTGTTTAACGAATTCCAGGCCGTTCATCACTGGCATATTCCAATCGACCAGCACCAGTGAAATGGCCGGAGTCGCCTGCAGAACTTCTATGCCGGCTTTCCCGTTTTCCGCTTCGCTGACCTTGAAGCCCAATTGGCCGAGCTTCTTGCCCAAAATCGAGCGAATTGTCCGTGAATCGTCTATTACTAGCGCGCGCCGCATCGGTTTACCTCGGTTCGAACTGTCTTCTCCATCTGTTGATCGCCTGCAAATCCTAAATACTTGGCTGAATTCGCCCATGCAGAATGGGCGCTGTGCTTGGACTTCCTCACCCAAGTGAGGGGTAGCTCCATCATCAATAAATGCAAAAATGCGCCTCCATTGCCGATAGGCTCCGTGGAGATAGTCTCGTTTGGAGCGGTTCCATCTCTGAGGTTGTTATCGGCGGTCGTCGCAAGTGACGCTAGTCCGATAGATGTTTCTTGCTGATTTGGCTATGTCTAAGGCGCTGGGACAGAGAACGCGGCATGGCCAGCCCCAGGGAACGCAGGGGACTAAGTCGCTAAACGCTGCTGAAAAGCACAGACAAGAGTTTCTGCGCCACCGTTTGGGCACACTTTGGGTGTAGTCTTCTCTTGCGCGTTTAGATTTGAGGCCGTTTACGCGGCT
>PMQB01000321.1 GCA_003169195.1 Bryobacterales bacterium | reverse complement strand
CCCGCTTTACAAGCGTACTCCCATTCGGCTTCGGTGGGCAAACGGTAGAACTCACCGGTTTTGGCACTGAGCCACTCAGCGTATTTATTGGCAGCGTGCTGCGTCATGCTGATGGCGGGGAAACCTTCAATGCCCATGCCGAAGCTCATCTCCACATAAGGATGCGTGGGGCGGCTGATAGCATCTACGGTTTTGTCTTGGCCGGCCTTTTCGTTGGCTTGCGCGGCGAACATGAATAGATGAAATTCGTCCCACGTCACTTCGTGGGTTTGCATCCAGAAGGCATCAACGTGGACTTTGTGCTGCGGGGATTCGGCGGGTTTGGAAGAACCCATTTCAAAATCGCCAGCGGGGATGGGAGTCATGTCATAGGAGACGGTGGTGTTGGGGATTGTGACTTTGTAGGGATGTGTTTCCGGGGAGGCTTTCTTGGCGGCGATGAGATCGTGAATGCGCTTCACGTTATCGAGTTCGACCGAAGCAGGAGTGGCGACTGGGGCGGGCTTTTCTTGTTTTTTGAGAACGACACCCGCCGGCCACGGGGCGCCTTGCTCGATCCAATCGTGAACCATGGCGAGTTCAGTGGCGACCACCTTGCCGGCGGGCGGCATCCAGCCATCCACCATGCAGTTGTAGAAGAAACTCTCTGCGGGTTTGAAAGGAACGACGGTACCCTGACTGATCAACTCGTCGCGCCCCTTGAGTTCAATGCCGCTGCTGGAGGTGCCGGGATAATGACATTCGAAACAACGCTGCTCCAGGATAGGCGCGATGTCGCGCTTGAAATCGATCTTCTTAGTGGAGGCGGCGGCCAGCATGCAACTGCCGGCCACCCATAAAATAGTTTTCCACATTGCCTTACTTAGAGGAACTTGGTGACACCAGGCTTGGCACGCGGAGCCACAGGCAAGCTGCCGTGCCAATCGAGATGTTCGGGCACAAGAACTTCCTGTGAGTTCAAGGCTTGTTCCCAAGTAATCTGTTGGCCGGTGTAGGCAGCCATGCGACCCATCATGCCCAACAGGGTGCTGGTGGCCATGCGCTTGCCGTTGTTGATAGGTTGATTTTTGCGAATGGCGGCGAAGAGACGGTCGTGCTCACGCTGGTACATGTCGTACTTCTGGCCACTCCAGGTCCAATTTGTTTTACCGTCGATGCGCGGAGGCAAGGAACCTTTCAAAGTGCAATTGCCTTCGGAACCCATGATGTAATCGGCGTTTTCGTTGTAGCAGCCTTCGTCTTGGCGGTTGACGACGAAAGCGCGGAAGCCATTCGGGTAGAGGTAGTTCACTGAAAAGTGATCGTAAATATTGCCACCTTCGGCGGGAATCTCACGACCTCCGACCGCGACGCAGTTGACCGGCGGTTCGTCTTTCATCAGCCAAGCTACTTTGTCGACGCTGTGAATGGCCTGCTCCACAATGCTGTCGCCGCACAGCCAAACGAAGTTGTACCAGTTGCGGATCTGCCATTCGGTATCGCTCATGCCGGGGGGACGGGCGCTTTCGGGAGGCATGGGTTTCACTGGGCTGGTGTAGTAGGTGGCGTAGTGAGCGATAGGCTTGCCGATAGCGCCAGCATGCATTTTTTCGTAGGCTTCGACAATGGAATCGTTATAACGCCAGCAGAAGCCGGACACGAGAGAAAGATGCTTGGCGCTGGCCTTTTCGGTAGTTGCCAGAACGGAGCGCACGCCGGGAGCATCCGTGGCGATGGGCTTTTCGCAGAAGACGTGTTTGTTGGCTGCGATGCAAGCAGCCAGGTGGACGGGGCGGAAACCGGGAGGGGTGGTGAGGATGACCAGATCAACCCCTGAATCGATGACCTTTTGATAGGCATCAAGGCCGAGGTATTGGTTGGCTTTATCGACCTTCACCTTGTTGGCGATTTTCTGTTTGCCGAGCGTTTCCAAAGACGCATCAATGCGCGATTGATCGATGTCGGCGACGGCCGTGAGTTCGGCGTAATCATCGGCATGTAAGGCTTGCGCTGCTGCGCCGGTGCCGCGGCCGCCGGAACCTACGAGGCCAACCTTAATGGCGTTGGTAACGCTTTGCGCGGAAATGATGGCAGGGAAGCCAGCCACAACGCTGGCAGCCATGGCACCGGATGTTTTGAGAAATTCCCGACGACCGGAATTCGGATCTTGATCTTTCACGTTGACCTCGCTTTGCTTATTATTACCAATCGGGATGGCCGACCGCTTTAAGATTGAACCATGGCGAATGATTTAGTTCCCGTGATCGAGACGGAGCGGTTACGGTTGCGCGGCCATAGTAAAGAAGATTTCGCGGCGAGTTGCGGCCTTTGGGGCGATCCAAAAGTGACGCAACACATCACGCCAAAGCCGCTGACGGCGGAAGATGTTTGGTCTCGGCTGCTGCGTTACGCAGGGCACTGGCAGTGGCTGGGGTTTGGCTTTTGGGCGGTGGAAGAAAAGATGTCGGGGCAGTTTGTGGGCGAGATGGGATTCGCCGAGTACAAGCGGGAGATCATACCTCCGCTCTATGGGATCCCTGAGTTAGGGTATGTGTTAGCGAGTCAGTTTCATGGGAGAGGGTTCGCGCGCGAGGCGGTGAGTGCAATTGTGAGTTGGGGCGATGATCATTTCCACAATGCGCGGACGGTGTGTCTAGTTAGTCGCGACAACCACATCTCTCTGAGGGTTGCGGAGAAGTGTGGGTATCGGGAGTTCCGAGAGACGAGTTACAAGGGCCAACCTACGGTGCTGTTGGAGAGGGTTGGCTAGCGACGTGTCAGCCACTCATCAATGGGCTTCTTGGTTTTAGGATGGTAGGGCATTTGCACTTTTTGGCCGAGTCCGGCTGAGGCATAGGCGGCATAAAGAGCTTGCATAACAACGCGACCGTCTTCCCCGGTGGCTTGCAAGGTCTCTTTGCCGCGGACACAGCGGGCGAAGTGACGCATCTCTTGGGGGATGCCGTAGTTCCAATGTTCTTCGAAGACGGGATAACTCCAGCCTTGGGTGCTGGGTGCTTTTTCGACGGCGTAACCAAAGCCATACTCACTGTAGGTTGGGAGGGCATTGCCCATGTGGAGGTCGGCATAGGAGACGCCGCCTTCGCCGTAGATCTCACTGCGATCTGACATGCCACCGCGGCGAGCCCAACTGTTTTCGATCATGCCGGTTGCGCCG
>PMQB01000390.1 GCA_003169195.1 Bryobacterales bacterium | reverse complement strand
TGTTTTGCGCTTCGAAGCCAACCGGATCCGGCTGCGTGGATTTGAAAAAACGAAGCCAAAGTGCCGACAGGGGAGTTTTGAAAAAACGAACCTAAGGGTGTTGGTGTGGGCAAAGCTGCAGGATCGAGGTGGCGCGATGGGTGGAGAGCGGTTTTGCGCTTCGAACCCACTCGGAACGATTTGCGGGGATTTGAAAAAACGAACCCAATGTGAAGGCGGCGGCGGTTTGAAAAAACGAAGCCGACGCCTGGCTGATTTGGGATAGTTGAAAAAACGAAGCCAATGGCATGGGAGAGTCTCCGGCTTGTAGCATAGCTTTCGCTCGGCGGGATCTAGATCGGACTGGCGGTGGGTGAAATGGCAAGTGGTGCGGTTTGAATGGTTTAGGAGGCAAAAATAAATGTGCAAGGCGGTGACTCGGTTTTGCGCGGATTTGAATTCGTATTTTGAGCTCTGCAGCCGAGCCGCTTCGCGCAAAATAGAAATCCTTGCGGCTGGATGTAGTACGGTTGCTCTAGTAAGTCGAGAGGGTGACACCTCTGCCCGCGGTTTCGTACTCGCTCGCGATGAGCGGGAACTTTGGGTTCACACCGGTGGTCCAATACGCTGTATGGATCTTCCATCACGCTGGACAGTTCCAACTTGCGCTTAACCGTAAGCTTGTTTGCAATTGTCGCGGCATTACGGTCGTCTCGTTATCCGTCCGGCCCAAATCGCGGCACCCCAGGGAAGACACTGGCAGTCATGCGTCCCAATATGCTTGCGCCAGCCACTCCGGCAGTGGAGGGTTTTTCCCGACGCCTCGGCAAAGCTCGGTGACTCCAATAAGCGCGTAGGGATTGCAGTTGGTATATCCGCTCTTTTGCTGTATCCGCCCGATGTGCGGAACCGCCGCATACGACGCCAACTCAACGTCGCCTTGGTGGTGGAGATCTCCACTGCTCTTGCCACGCCGCTGGACCGCCGTTTTCGATACGGAGAAGAACTGGACGTGGATCATACAGCGTTCGGTATCCACCTAACATTTCGCTCCATCGCCTATCGTCAAGTGGCAACACTGTTTACGTCACGCTGAAAAGCAACCTTGAATTGCTTTTCAGTTGCCTCCAGGAGTTCACTGCCGTCGTCTCCGGTGATTCCGAGACCGCGTTCCAGCTCAGTTTCAGGCACGATTAGCTTCTATCGCGACAAGCCTGCCCATTGACGTATGAACTCGGCAAACTCATCGAAAGACGGAGTTTCCATTTACCTTCGATCTTATCGTCAAAACAAGCCTCTTCAAACGAGGCGCAATGGATGTTTTATCTATTGTTGAAACACGTGGATATCGGACAGTGGGTGGACAACACGGCTGCGAAATGTTACTTCGGCGACGCTGTTGGCAATCTACACGATCTCGTCGCCTGGAATGGGCGGCTTTCCTCGGCCAGCGCGTTTCAGCAACCGCTTAGCCTTAGCGACATCGCCCTTCGAGGCACGCTCACGAAAATAATCGTCGGTTCGTAGCGCGGACAATTTCTCGGCCACCGCAACATTGATGAATTGATTGAGCGCAACGCCTTCGGTTTCGGCAACCCGCCGTGCCTCATTGAGCAAAGACCCCTGCAGACGCAAAGCGACATTACTTTTTCTCATTTCGCCGTTGAACCTCTTTCCACATATCACCTGGGCGCAACACCCCAATCCCGAATTCGCGAGCTGCCACAGCTAAGTGCCGCTCGTTGAATGTGACCAACCGATCGGCGGCGCCATTCACTGCCGTCTCCAACACCATTTCGTCCGCGGGGTCCTTAAGACGCGGACGCCACAGAAACCGGAGATGCACTGGAGTAGCTACCTTTGCATAGGCGTCAAGGATCTCGTTCACCTCGTCTGCATCAAGCCCGCTCGCTTTCAAATGTTCCAGTCGGGTCAACACCGCCTCATACTCTACCATCAGCGGTACCGAAACCAACGCTTCGAATTGGCTGTCGAGAGCGCTGAGTAGAAGTTGTCGGGAGGCACCCCGGTCGCTGCGTAATCCCGCTACAAGAACGTCGGTATCGAGCACAAGCCGCAAAATCACTTTCAATTTATCATATCGCCCGCAATAGCCATAACCAACCGACGACCATCCGTGGCCGAAACACGCCAATACCGGACACTGAGAGGCGCGATCTCCAATGCGAGGGGGTAATCGCGGCTCGCGCTTGATCAACGGCGCTGGTCGTTTTGTAGACATAAGCCGGGGAAACGTTTCAACTGATTCAACGTCAGGTGGTGTTCGATGTTGCCATTTGGAACTGCGACGACGTAGCTTTCGATATGGCCAAGGGCTGGGCCGCAGTCTCCAGTTGGATAGACCTCCGTCATAAGTACTAGATGCGTTGAATCGTGGAGCCACTTCAAAGTCCTCACATTGTTGCCTCTGGTTTTTGCAGAAATGCCGCGCTTTGAAGTCGCTTACGGCAGGCCGAATAACCGCCGAAATATCAGTCGACTTGTCCTGCTTTATCAGAAATACCCGCACGTGAAGCCGCCCACCGCACCGCCATCGCTGTAGTTTATGGCAAAGGCCTGTCCATCAGGAGACCAAAGCGCCTCGGTATTGGATGAGTAGTCGTCAAGCTGGAATCGAAAGACCGTCGTCGTACCCCGAATGAGCGAAAAGCGTGCCTGAGCAGAATCGAAGAGCAAATCGATTCCATTCTGCCGGGAGCGACGGTCTGGTTGGAGTCGAATCTTATGAGGTCCTCTTTGCATATCGTCATTAGCTGTCGCCCGCCGTCCGTTGCCGCCATGTCTTTTCCCAAGCCAAACAAGTTCGGCACTGCGGCTATTAAGGGAAAGCGGCGAAGAGGATGCCGCATGTAGTGAGTATTGAACATGACGGTTCCAACACGCTCTCGCTTTCAAAGAACCCATTCGCTGGATTTGCCCCCGATCAAACTCCGAAATCGGACAGTGAGACAGGCATTTTCGAATGGCGCCGTAAACGCCGGAGGCGGCCTCACCGAACGAACCGGTCTAAATCGCTACGCTGCTGGCTCCATTTCGAGATTGCCCAGTGCGTCGATACCATCCACTTCCCCGCGGGGAGCTGGGAAGAAATTGCGTTTAGGGACGGGCGACCGAGTCGACGGCGATGAAGGGACGGGGTCCGTCGGTTGGTTGCAAGCTGAGGCCGAGTTTATGCAGGGCGCTCTGGAGAGCGGTGGTAAGAGCGGGGCTGGCGTGGCTGCGAAGCACTGCGGTGGGCACGTCCAGGTGCAAAACGAATCTGCCGTTGATGCCGGTTTGATCGAGAACGGGGCGGTCGAGCAGCGGCCCGAGGAACCGGCAGAGGTCCAGCATGGTTGCGCCGTCCAAATCGAAGGAATCGGCCGTGAAGTGATCGGGTTGTGCGCAGGTTTCTTCGGAGGGGCAAGTGCCTTGGAAGACGGGCAGTAATTTGACAGCGTTCTTAACGGCGGTGAGTGCGTAGACGGGTACTTGGGCGCTATCGTGATGAACGCGGAGACGAAAGCGGTCCTCTAAGAGAGCCTGCCACATGGGACCGTTCATCATGGCATGAGTTTGGCCGGGGGCTTGGGCGTCGATTTTATAGAAGTCGGTGCGGAGCCACGAAGGGCCGTCTTCGACGGTGGTGGGAGAAAGGTCAGTTCTGATTCCATCGGCGTATAAGCCGTAGGCTTGCTCAATCAGACGAGCGAGAGTCAGGCAAGCGGTTTGCAGATGGCCGGGAATTTGGGGAGGCGGTGATTGATAGGCGGTGCAGGGGCTGATGGTGACTGAGGCGAACTTGGGAGTTGTCTTGGCGCAGAGTGGGAGAACGATTAGTAACGGCAGGATTAGACAGAGAAAACGGGGCACTAGCACCATTGTGTATGGAAAAGCGGCCGCCTGGAAAGGCCGCCGTCACTGGGTTTCTTAAGGTGGCCGATCATTACCCGAAAATTTACCGGCGGCGCGTTTCGTTATTCTTTTTGGAATCTGTGAAGCCATGCCAAAGGAGCGGTACCATGGTTGGGAAGTGGCGGCGAGTCGCCGAACCGGTCCCGCCACTCTTGTCACTGGCGATAAGATTTTTCTGAAAAATCATCCAGCGACCTAGCCGGAGGTGTCCATGACCGGACATACGAGCAAGCCCAACAGCAGTGATTCGGAAATTGGACGCAAGAGGGTTGCGGGAGTGCCGCGCGTGCTGATTGTTGAGGATGAAGCCATCATCGCGCTGGATCTTGAGAAGCGCCTTATTGAAATAGGGTTTAGGGTGACAGGCAGAGCAGCGTCGGGAAAGAATGCGTTGGAGGAAATCGAACGCGATCTGCCGGACGTAGTGCTGATGGACATAAGAATCAAGGGTGAGATGGACGGGGTGCAGACCGCGGAGATTATCAGAAAGCGTTACGCTTTGCCGGTGATTTATCTGACTTCGCATGGAGACGACGGGACGTTGGACCGTGCGCTGGCGACGGAGCCGTTTGGGTATTTGGTGAAGCCGGTGAGCAGGGTGGGTCTTCGGGTGACGATCATGATTGCGCTGTTTAAGCGCAAGGTGGAAATTGAATTACAAGATAGCCGGCGGTTGTTGTCGGCGTTCCTGCATGGATTGCCGGATGCCGTGGTGACGGCGGATAGCAGCGGGAGGGTGCTGTTTCTGAATCGGGCGGCCGAGGAAATCACAGGCTGGCAACTGCATGAAGCGGCTGGCGAGAGGCTGGATAAAGTAGCGCCTATTTTCGACGGGGAAGGGCACGTTGTATTGCCGCCACTGTTGGATAAGGCCGGCATGACGGGAACGTTGATTCGAGTGCCGCGCGATAGCGTGCTTTTGACGCGGGAC
>PMQB01000554.1 GCA_003169195.1 Bryobacterales bacterium | reverse complement strand
GCTTCTTCAACGCCAATTCCGCCCATCCGTTCGAAAATCCCACGCCCTTCACGAATCTCCTGCAGATGGTCATGATCTTCATAATCCCCGCCGGACTGACATACACCTTCGGCGCAATGGTCGGCGATCGTCGCCAAGGCTGGGCCATCTTCTCTGCCTGTTCGTTTATGTTCCTCGCGGGCGCTTTCGCTTGCTATTGGGCGGAACAGCACGGTAATCCCGGCTTCGCGAAACTGGGTGTCGAAACTCATGCCACCGCATTGCAAACCGGCGGCAATATGGAAGGCAAAGAAACCCGCTTCGGCATAGCAGCCAGCGCCCTCTTCGCCACCATCACCACCGACGCCAGCTGTGGTGCTGTCAACGGCATGCACGATAGCTTCACGCCCCTCGGCGGCCTCGTCCCGCTCTTCAATATTCAAACTGGCGAGGTGATCTTCGGCGGCGTGGGAGCAGGCCTCTACGGCATCCTGCTCTATGCCATCGTTGCCGTGTTCATCTCCGGCCTTATGGTCGGCCGCACCCCTGAATACATCGGTAAGAAGATCGAATCGAAAGAAGTAAAAATGGCCATGATCGCGCTTATCGCCACCGCCTTCAGCATCCTTGTATTAGCAGGGGCAACCGCGGTCATCCCCTTCAAAGCGCCCACCAAAGACGCCAAAGGCCAAGCCGTCGCGCAAAGCTACTGGAACCCTGGTGGACCCGCCGCAGCCAACGTCGCCAACAGCGGCCCACACGGCTTCAGCGAAATTCTCTACGCCTATTCCAGCGCCACCGGCAACAACGGCAGCGCGCTCGCTGGCATCACTGTCAACACACCTTGGTATGACCTGACTCTCGGCCTCGCCATGCTCATCGGCCGTTTCATGTTTCTCATTCCTCTGTTGGCCGCCGCCGGTAGTTTGGCTCGCAAGAAGAAAATCCCAGCCACCAGCGGCACTCTGCCCACCCATGGCCCGCTCTTCGTCACACTTCTCGTCGGCACTGTCGTCCTTGTCGGCGCACTCACATTTTTCCCGGCGCTCGCGCTTGGTCCTATCGTTGAACACTATCTGATGCAAGACGGCAAGCTCTTCGCCCTGTTGCTCACCGGAATTTGGAGCTAAAATCATGCCAACCACCTTGGAACAACAACCAACTGCGCCTAGCACCAGTCACGTTCCCGTTGACTCGGGCTCCTTGTTGCCGCACAAGCTGTCGCGCTCGCGTCCGCTGTTCGATCCCGAAATTGTCCGCCGCGCCACCAAAGATTCCTTCGTTAAGTTGAATCCCCTCACGCTGATCAAGAACCCGGTGATGTTTGTCGTGGAAGTGGGCGCGGCCCTCACCACGCTCTTCCTCATTCGCGATCTCGTCACACACGGTACCGAAATCGCTTTCCAAATCCAGATCTCTCTCTGGCTTTGGTTCACCGTTCTTTTCGCCAACTTCGCCGAAGCCATGGCCGAAGCGCGTGGCAAGGCGCAAGCCGATTCGCTGCGCAAAACCAAAACCGATTCCATGGCTAAACGCATCTGCGGCAAAGACAAAATCGAAGAGGTATCCGCTTCGAAACTCCGTGCCGGAGATATCGTCATTGCGGAATGTGGTGATCTCATCCCCGGCGATGGCGAAGTGATCGATGGCATTGCCACTGTTGACGAATCAGTCATCACCGGCGAAAGCGCCCCGGTCATCCGCGAGTCGGGCGGAGATCGCAGCGCTGTTACCGGCGGCACCAAAATCCTGTCAGATCAAGTGAAGATCCGCATCACCTCCAACCCCGGCGAAACATTTCTCGACAAAATGATTGCCCTTGTTGAAGGCGCAGAACGTCAAAAAACGCCCAACGAAATCGCCCTCAACATCCTTATCGCTGGCTTGACGCTCATCTTCTTACTTGCCGTCGCCACGCTGCATCCGTTCGCTCTCTACGCCGTCAGCTCCTCTGGCGTTGGCCACGTGCCCACCATCGCCGTGCTCGTGTCGTTACTTGTCTGTCTCATCCCCACAACCATCGGCGGTCTTCTCTCCGCCATCGGCATCGCCGGCATGGATCGCGTCATGCAGCACAACGTCCTCGCCATGAGCGGTAAAGCCGTCGAAGCATCTGGGGACATCCAAACCCTGCTTCTCGATAAAACGGGCACTGTCACCTTAGGCAACCGCCAAGCCGTCGAATTCATCGCTTTCCCCGGCGTCACTCCCGAAGAACTGGCCGACGCCGCCCAACTCTCCAGCCTCGCCGACGAAACCCCCGAAGGCCGCTCCATTGTGGTCCTCGCCAAAGAGAAGTATGGCCTGCGAGGTCGCGAAGTCGCCGAGCACGAAGCCCACTTCATTCCGTTTTCCGCCTACACCCGCATGAGCGGCGTCGATATTGACGGCCGCATGTTGCGCAAAGGCGCCAGTAACTCCATTGCCAACTTCGTCAGAGAACTGGGCGGCACATTGCCCCCGAATTTTGAAACCGAGTCAGACCGCATCTCCCGCATGGGTGGCACGCCCCTCGCGGTAGCCGACGGTCCACGCGCCCTCGGCATCATCTATCTCAAAGACATTGTCAAAGGCGGCATGAAAGAGCGCATCGGCCAACTGCGCGCNNGAAGCCGGCGTTGATGATTTCCTCGCCCAAGCCACTCCCGCCGACAAGCTAGCTTACATCAAACGCGAACAAGGCGAAGGCCGCTTGGTTGCCATGACAGGTGACGGCACCAACGACGCACCCGCTCTCGCCCAAGCCGACGTGGGTCTCGCTATGAACACCGGCACCATGGCCGCCAAAGAAGCGGGCAACATGGTTGATCTCGATAGCAACCCAACCAAGCTCATTGAAGTCGTCGCCATCGGCAAGCAATTGCTCATCACTCGCGGCGCGCTCACCACGTTCTCCATCGCCAACGACGTCGCGAAATACTTCGCCATCATCCCGGCTATGTTCATGGCCACCTATCCTGCGCTCGGCCGCTTCAACTTGATGGGTCTGCACACGCCGCAAAGCGCTGTGCTCTCCGCCGTCATCTTCAACGCGCTCATCATCATCGCCCTTGTGCCCCTCGCGCTCAAAGGCGTCCGCTATCGTCCTTCCGGCGCGGCCGCCTTGCTACGCCGCAACATTCTTATCTACGGGTTCGGCGGCATTCTCGTGCCCTTCCCCGGTATCTGGCTCATTGACCAATTACTCGTCTGGCTGCACCTTGCCTAATTAGGAGACTCAAAATGCTACAACAACTTGCCCCCGCCCTCCGCATGACTCTGTTCCTGACGCTGCTCACCGGCTTGATCTATCCCGGTGTCGTCACCGGTCTCTGCCAGGTCCTGTTTACCAATCAAGCCAACGGCAGCCTCGTCACCAGCCAAAACGGCAAAGTGATCGGCTCAAAACTGCTCGGCCAAAATTTCAGCAAGCCCGAGTACTTTCATCCACGCCCTTCCGCCGCCGGTAACGATGGTTACGACCCCACTGCCTCCTCCGGCTCCAACCTCGGCCCCACCAGCCAGAAGCTTGTCGACCGCATGAAAGCTTCCGCCGATCAATACCGCAAGGAAAACCCCACCTATACCGGTGCCATTCCTGCCGACGCCATCACCGCCTCCGCCAGCGGTCTTGATCCGCACATTTCCGTTGCCAACGCCCAAGCCCAAGCCGCGCGCGTCGCCCAAGCTCGCAGCGCGCAAGTGAGCGACGTCCAATCCATCATCGCCGCGCAAACCGAAAATCGCGATCTTGGCTTCCTCGGCGAAGCCCGCGTCAACGTGCTCGCCATGAACATGGCCCTCGATCAGCGCTTTCCGAAACGGCCGTAAGCCATGGACGCCCAGCGCACAAGCGATAATAAGACTGTGGGTGCAACAATCGAAAAAAAGCCGACTCCTGAGCAACTCCTGCAACAGCTGGAGTCGGACGAAGAGTATCAAGCCACTGCGCGGCTGAAGATCTTTCTCGGTTACGCCTCGGGCGTCGGCAAAAGTTTCCGCATGCTCGACGAAGGCCGCCGCCGCCACGAACGCGGGCAGGATGTGGTGGTGGGTGCCATTCAACCCATGCTGACGGCCGATCTCGCTCATACCGTCTCCACTCTCGAAATCATTCCCCTTCAGCAAGTCGACGGTACGCCCGTCATGGACATTGCCGCCATCCTCCGGCGCGCTCCTAAAGTCTGCTTAGTTGACGGCTTGGCATACGACAATCCCCCCGGCAGCACTCATGCCAAACGCTGGCAGGATGTCGACCAGTTGCTCAAAGCCGGCATCTCCGTCATTACATCCGTCAACCTGCAACAC
>PMQB01000460.1 GCA_003169195.1 Bryobacterales bacterium | reverse complement strand
CGGCCGGCGCCGGCGCCGGCGGAAGCGGCTCTAAGTTCGCCAATCCCTGTTGATTCTTGTCCGTAACGGGATCTTTAAACCCACTCGGATCAGGCGAAGGCTGCGGCTGCGCAAACACCGGCTGTCCGTCCCCGCTGCTCGTAGTTCCACTACCAACCGGCCCGCCACTATGTTTCGTTGGTTTCTTGACTGGTTTCTTCTTCTTGGCCATCGTTTGCTTTCCCTTCTTGCTTCCTTACGCAGGGTCGAGTATAACCCTAAGAACATCGATCAGTCACTACTTTCCCTGGATCCGCCCCAACAACATCGTCAGAAACCGCTCCGCATCCACCTTCGTACATACCTTCACATTCGCCTTCAATGGTTCGAAGCCCTCAATCACCTAATGATCCCCGTCCGCAAAACGCGCCAGCACGTTCAATTCATTCCGGCCATTCCGGTTTGCCACAGTTTCTCCCCGCGTAAACTCGCCCTTCGTTTCCACATCCACATGCAGCAACGGGGCCTCCACCAACGTCGCATCAATCGCCACGCCTACCGCTAGCGGATCGTACATCGCCGCACCGGCCGCTCCCAACTTCTCGCTGAACGCAATCCGAAACACCGCGACCTTATAGATAAAGTCGCTCACCGGCCCAGGATGCCTCGCCAGCGTTTCAATATGCTTCCGCGTCAGCAGCGTCATGTTCCCCACGTCCAGCCCCACCATCGTTACTGGCCAGCCTGCTTGAAACACCAATTGCGCCGCCTCCGGGTCGTTATGGATATTCGCCTCGGCGGCCCCACTCACATTGCCGCCCGAAACCGACCCGCCCATCAGCACCACTTCCTTTACCAACGGCACAATCGACGGGTCCTTCTGAATCGCCATCGCCACGTTCGTCAAAGGCCCTAGAGGCACCAGCGTTATCTCATGCGGATTCGCATGAACCATCTCGATAATTAGATCCGGCCCAAACCGTACATCCGCTTGGCAGTGGCTCACCGGCAACTCCACATTCCCCAAACCATTCTGTCCGTGAAAAAATTCTGCCGTGGTCAGTTTCTGAAACAATGGTTGCCGCGCGCCCGCTGCCACCGCAATGTCGCACCGGCCCGCCAAAGACATCATGCGCAAGGCATTGTCCAGTCCCTTCGCTGTGGTCACATTGCCTGGCACAATCGTCAGCGCCCGCACATCCAGTTCCGGCGAGTTCAGCGCCAGCATAATCGCGATCGCGTCATCCGTCCCCGGGTCCGTATCGATAATGATTTTCCGCGCCGCCCCTGCCGCCGGATGCACTGTCAGTAACAGGGCCAGTAACAATGGTATGCCTTCGCTTAGTATGCGCATTTTTTGGTAAGTTCAGCGATTATACCCCCAACTCGGCTCAGGGCAGATTTCGAAAAATACTTCTTCCATATTTTTCAAATAATTAGGTAGGTTTTCGTGAAAATCCGTGCCGCCGCCCATCAATCGCCCTGTCGGCCGGCAGCTTAAACGACAATGAACGTGACCATCACCGTGAAGTTAATACTTTAGAGGATGAAACGGGTGAGCACAGAAATTCATCTTGGCGCATCCAAGCCGCCACAAGGACTCCAAGTGTAGTCAGATGGATGAGACTGGCAGGGATCCACATGCTGAGTCCGCCAAGTTGTTGGTCCTCCAGTGGGCTGAGGCCCCACTGTTCAGTTGTCTGCGAGTAAGCGGCATAGAGAGGATGTCCCGCAAAGGTTAGCAGGGCACCCATCAAGCCCATTTGCAAACCAAATGTCACCACGAAAACAATAGCGACGCCATAGTCAATGCGCCGTTTGGCGATCGGTTCTAAAACGAGTGACCAGAACAGGAGTGACGTCCCAAAGAAGCACATATGCTCCAGTGCGTGTACCTTCTCATTCGCCAGTGACCAGCCGAACGGTGCCGGTATATGCCAGAACCAGAGAGCCGCGCTGCAGAGTATCCAGACGGCTGCCGGCCTGCCTATTTCATGAAGAAAGTGGCCTAGTCCGGTCTTGACCCAGACTCGCCCGATCATCCTCCGCGCCGGTAATGGTAAAGCCCAGAGCCACGCCAGTGCCGGCCTTCCGAAGAGGAGCAATGGAGGTGCAACCATCATGAGCACCATATGTTGAGCCATGTGCGCCGAAAACAACTGATCATCTAACCCGTCGAGCGGCGAGATGAGAACAACGAATAGCGTGGCGATACCAGCTATAAACGATAGGCAGCGTCGCGCGCCAAGTAACTTTGACCGCACGCTCGAAGCGATTCGCAGCAGACCCGTGAGATAGAACCCGAGTGCGAGCGAGAGACTCGCTAGTATCCACGGGTCACAGTTCCAGCCGAGCGCGAGTAAAGGCTTCAACCACCACATGGAGGAACCAGGCACAAGACTGCGAGTCCGAACGCCAACGCAATGAGAAACAACACGCTGGTTAACATGCCGACCGTTGCCATGAAGCGCGTACGGCCTTCGCCGAGTTCCAGCAGATGGTGAAAGGAGCCGGGTCGCTCAGCGTTTGTCAGACGCCAGCTTCGCCAGGACGTCAGCCCGGCAACGATGGCGATCGCAATTCCACTAAGGTTCACCGCCACCATCAGTGAACGCGTACCACCTAATAGCGGAGACGCCAACGGCGCGTCATGTGGGTAACACACGAAGCCTGAAAGCGCCGAGCTGAAGAGAATTTGCGCGTTCCAGGCAACGGGTGCTGCGCCAATGCCGAATAAGAGTGCGGCCAAACCGACGCGGCTACGATGAGGCGCCGGATGGCCGGTCTGTGCAGGAAGAGTGTTGTTGCTGGCCATTTGTTCAACCTAAGCGAGGCGCAATATAGATGACGAAGAAAACCACTAACCAGACAACCGTGACGAAGTGCCAGTAAATTACGCCGATGGAGATAGCGGCATGTCGACCGGCACTAAAATAGCCGAGCGTTGTCCAGAGCAGCAAAACAGCCATCATCAGTAACCCAACAATGACGTGCAAGATGTGCGTGCCTGTGATCGTGAAGTAGAGCGAACTGTAAACACCGCTGCTGAGTTTGAATGGTTCGTTGTGCCACTCCATACCTTGCATCCCGAGAAACGTCAACCCGAGCAAAATGGCTGTGCTCAGACCGATGATCAACTGACGAGGCTTGCCGCGCTGAATACCGCGCTCACCCCACCAAACCACAACACTCGCCGCGACCAATATGAGAGTGCCCGGAATAGCGATGCTCAGATGGGGTGCCCCTCCAGGCGGCCACTGGGAAATGGAGTGCAGCGCAAGGTAGAAGTAACTGAAAAATAGGTAAGCGAACAGTGCCCCCTCGGTGAATACCAGCGCGATCATACCCCACCAGCCTGAGGCAAGATGGCCTTTGCTACCCACCGGAAGCGAGTTATCGGAAACCATGGATTCAATCATGTTGCGCCTGCATCTGACCGAGTGATTTTTGCGGCCACAGCCACCACACACTCGCCGCGAACGTCACCAAAACCGTAATGCCCAGCCCCCAGCCCGAATGCAGTAACAAGCTAACAAAGATAGCCGTCAAGCTTACCGACAATAAAAACGGCAGATAGGAATCACCAGGCATTCTGAGGATGACGTCCGGCTCCGCATCCAACACAGTGCTGCCCACTGTTTCGCGTCCCTGGTCAAGAAGCATCCCTGTTCCCACTGAACTTCGTTCCGGCCCCTCATCCATCATGTCCTCCCATAGTGGATACCTGCTGGCCACTATCGGAATTACCGCAAAGTTGTAGACCGGCGGCGGCGATGAAGTGGACCATTCCAGCGATGCCGCGCCCCACGGATTGGCACCAGCCCGCGCGCCGTGATTGAAACTCCGAAACGCATTGATCAGAAACAGTAGCAGGCCGATCGCAAACACAAATGCGCCAATGCTGATGACAAGATTCGCCGTGCTCCAGCCCAGGTGATCGGAGTAGGTGTAGATTCGTCTGGGCATGCCGAGAATACCCAGAATATGCATTGGAAAGAACGCCGTATTGAAGCCGACGAACATAACCCAGAAACTAAGTTTCGCGAAGGCTTCATTCATAAATCGCCCGGTTACTTTGGGGAACCAATAGCAAATACCCCCTAATACCGGAAACACATTGATGCCAATGAGTACGTAGTGCAGATGGGCGATCACGAAATAGGTTCGAGTGAGCTGCCAGTCCAGCGGGACCGCGGCTGTCATGAATCCCGATACGCCTCCAATTACGAACAACAGCACGAAGCCCGCGAAAAACAAGAAGGCAGCAGTGAACACCGGCCTTCCCGTCCAAATCGTTGCGATCCAGGCGAACACCGCAACCGCGCTAGGGATGACAATCACGAAGCTCGCCGCACTGAAGAAAGAGAGTGACAGTATTGGCAGTCCGCTCGCAAACATGTGATGCACCCAAACTCCGAAGCCCAGCACCATGGTGCTCACGGTAGAGAGTGCCACCGCCGTGTAACCTACCAATTGGCGCCGGCAAAACACTGGCAATGCATCGGAGACAATTCCCATGGCAGGCAATACTATGGCATAAACCCATGGGTGGCCAAACATCCAAAACAGATGCTGCCAGAGCAGCGGCTGTCCGCCGGCCACGCTGTCAAAGAAATGAGTACCGGCTTGGCGGTCCATAAACAACAAAAGAAACGCGAGGCTCACGGCAGGAACAGCCAGCAAGTTACCAGCCGAAGCGGTTACCGTCCCCCACACCAAAACCGGTACCCGATTAATAGACATACCCGGCGCACGAGTGCGCGCCAAAGTCACAATGAAGTTAATGGAACCAACCGTTGTGGAGATGCCCAGCAAGACCATCCCGAGTGCATAAACGTCAATATTCGGTCCCGGATTGTAAGCACGTGACGCGTAAGGCACATAGTTGAACCAGCCTCCGTCGGGCGCTTTGCCCAACGGAAAGCTGCAATATAGGAATAGACCAGCAAATAGGAAGACCCAGTAAGAAAGAGCATTCAAGCGCGGGAATGCCATATCGCGCGAGCCCAGCAACAGCGGCCACAAGTAATTACTAAATCCAGACAACACCGGCAGCGCGTACAAAAAAATCATGGTCACGCCGTGCATCGTGAAGAGCTGGCTGTATTGCTCCGGAGTCAGCAGAGTTTGGTTCGGCCGAGCCAGTTGCGCACGTATCAACAGAGCTTCCAGGCCGCCAACAATCAGGAACAACAAGGCCGTAACTACATAGCGCTTGCCGATTTCTTTGTGATCGACAGTGGAGAGCCAGCCGGCGAGGCCAGGTTTCCCTTCCCAGATTCTCTTAAGCTTCTCTGAACTAAGGGAATTCTCCGTTGCGCTTGCAATGACTGGAGTCCTATTACTCTCGATGGTAGCGATACTGTTACCTCTCTAATCCAACGTGTTCAGGTACGACGTGACAGCTGTTAACTCAGCTCCCGACAAAATCTGCGCCGGCATGCGCGTACCCGGCTTGAACGACTGTGGATTCGCAATCCAGGCGGCTAAATTTGCAGGCGTATTCATAAGCAGTCCAGCAGCAAGAGTGCCGCGGGTTTTCAGGTGCGACAGGTCAGGCCCCCTGATTCCCTCAGGACTTACACCACGGATCGTGTGGCAAACGGCGCAATGCGTTTGAAATACTTTCTGCCCCTCTCCGTTTCCCAAGCTCATCTCGCTGAGTTGACTTTCCTGCCATGCCGCAAAAGCACTGGCGGAGTCGGCCACAACCAGCAGCGCCATATGTGCGTGCTGGGCGCCGCAGAACGCCGCGCACTGACCACGATAGTGGCCGGCCTTGTCTGCTTCAAGCCAACTCATATTCGTCTGACCGGGAATTACATCCATTTTGCCCGCCAGTTGCGGAATCCAGAAAGAATGGATCACGTCGGCGCTCTTGAGTTCGACACGTACGGGCTCACCGACGGGGATGTGGATCTCATTAGCGGTGATAAAACTGCGCGCCGTTGTTGCACCTTCGTAACGCACGCTCCACCAAAATTGCGAGGCGGGCCCCTCGATTGTCAGCGCCG
>PMQB01000461.1 GCA_003169195.1 Bryobacterales bacterium | reverse complement strand
GAAGTAGTGATGGTAAATCGCAGGGAGATTCCTCTGGCCGCGGATCCGCGTGTGCGACAGGTGATCCTGGATACGGCAGCCGCTCAGTTTCCGGCGGAAGTGATCAAGCTTGCGCAGAGCCTGCTTGCGCAGGGCGATCCTGTTTATGGGGCATCCTGTGTTGGCGTCGGCAAAGGCAGCCTGAAGTGGAGCGAGGAGGAATTGAAGGCCCTCGAAATCGGCGTGGTCGGCGGCTTTGCGCGCGGCTGTCACGCCGGAGGCATCACCCGGTTTTGTCTGCTTTCGGCCGCGGGAAGCACCGCCAAAAGCAGGATCCGCTACGCGCGGATCATGGGGTTGAAGGAAGAGGCGGTTCAAGGCGTCGGCTTCCAGCGCCTCGCGATTTTTCGTCCGGGGATTATCGCTGGCAATGCTCACACGCCGGGCTATGCTGCCTGGTTGGGGCGTCTCATTCCGGGATCGTTTGGGACGATTGAGCAGGATGATATCGCGCGGGCCTTTGTCGCTGAATTTGTAAGTGACTCCGCGCCGGATGGTGTCTTATATCTCAGCAATGGGGCGATGAGGCAGATGTCCCGTGGCCTTCTCAGGTCTTAAGACTGAGCGGCACAAGCCACAGACGTTTTGGTTGAAGCCCGCGACTTTAGGAGCGGGCAGTTCTCATCGGCAGCCTCCGGCCCCGCTCATCAAACTGGACGTGCTCAATTAAAAGAGTCAACGCGATTCCGGGTGCTCATTCATTTCGCGCTCGGCTCCATCGAGGAGGTCGTTTAGCTCCTCACGGCGGCGGCGATGTCGCGGCAGGTAATACATCACGCCGCAGTAGCAGAAGAAAAGGCCGCCTGCAATGACCGCAACGCGCCGCCACATTTCAATAGGAAAGCCGTTGATCGTGCGCATGAAAGTCCCAAGACAGACCAACCCCAAACCCAACACCATGTACATCCAGCGCTTAACCGTGTCGATCATGAACCCATCGTACGATTGGCTGCCCGTTTCCGACCAGGAATGAAGAAACGAACCGTTTCTTTGGCAGATCAGACTGCCACCAGCAGCCTCTCAGTTCATGCGCCTACTTTACGATAATCACGTCCACCGACCACAGAACTTCCGTGCCTGATGTAATGTTCTTATGTTGCAGGGTAAAGATCAATGATCATAGGCGAGCCTGAGGTCTTTGCTATCGAATCCAAAATATCCAAAGCGTATGTGGGACTTGGGTTGCGGGCACTCGGGCTATTTGTAATCCACGTAGGTGGTAAACGATACGGAGTCTATGAATCGGACGCCACGATGCTGGCCAACTCGTTGGATGAGGTTGCACGCCGTCTAAAAGACCGTGGACTTCATATTGCTCCTTTCGCCTGTGAACCTCACGGTGGTGAAATCGCTGATGCTTTTCGGAACGCGCGATTTGCCGACGAACAGAAGGAGAGTTTCTTTGGCATCAAGCTTGACGATTTCGTCCAGGTTTTGGGGTTGAACAATCTGGTTTGGGCACCAGATGGCGACGAAGCTTTTGACGATGGGAGTTATGTGCTCCAGTTCGATGTTGGTGATCAAGTACGTCTGATCGCGTTCAAGTTTGGAAGCGACTTCCTTCACGATCCCCGGACCATTCGTGATCTGTGGATCGCAGCGGACAGGTACTACTCAGTTTTGGAGCGATGGCTAGAAGCTTTTGAGGCGGAGTGGAAAGGATGGCTCAAGGAAGACGCCTAGACGCGCCCGGTTCTGTCCCGTAACGGCGTATTTCGACCGCGATCCTAAACCCAAAATCCAAGGAAAATGGTTGCGGGATTTAGGTCACCTCTCTTGATGGAGTTCGCCGTATAGCGCCAGCAATTGTGACCCACCAAGCTACGAGTTGGCCGACCGCGTACAAAATGATTCCGCCCCACATCGTGCCAGGGAGCGCACGTTCCACAATTCGAATGTAACGCCATTCCTCCTCGCGATGCTCCCCTGGAGCACCGTAGAGCACCAAGGCTACGGTTGCTGCGTGCACGATCAACATAATCACAGCCGCCCGGTGACGTTGGGATGCCAGCATTCTCCCAACCAATACCCACCAAACCGGTGCCATGAACAGTCCCAGCATTGGAACCAACACAGGGGCCCACCATAAATCTTGAAGGGCAAATAGGTGCCGCGTCCCGAGCCAGCACTACCCGTGGCGAAGACAAAGAGGACGCAACCGTATGGGAAGCCTGACCATGTCCAACTCTTCGTGTGCGCCATGAAATTCATGTTGTCAAAATTAGGCAGGGTGATCTTAACTGACTAGTTTCCGATATCGGTCTATCAACCACTTAGTCCACCGGCCAGTCCATCACCCAGCCGAAAGACTCTCATTGTTCTACAGAAAGTGATTTAGCGCAGCAGCGGCGCTTTCGATGTCAGCTTGGGAGTCCAACGACATCGTTAGGTCTTTGTTTTTACCCGATTTGAAGTGTACTGCCAGCCCGCTGCCCTTGATTGTGTGTCGGACATAAATTAGATCAATCGTTTCAGACTTGTACATTTTTTGAAAAGACCATGGGCCGATTTGGCGTTTGACGATGAGAATTCCATGCGCACGATCTGCAACGAATGACGATCTCACTGCTGCGTAAAGTCCGAAGAGCGAAAAGTACAAAGGCACGGGCAGGAGGAACAAAGCACCAAAATCCCTGCGGTGAATAACATTGGGAAAGATCAGAATGAGCGACAAAATGGTAATCGTCCAGAAAATAACTGCCGCTCCAGTCGTTGCCGTCTCCTCAATAGTGACCTGATGATGGGATCGCTCGATTTCCCGAACGGCATGACCTAACGTCCACACTTTATAAAATTCTACCGCTTAGCCCATTGTTTAAGCTTTTGCCGCCAGTACGAAGAGCACGAAAGTGATGGCGCGGCATCTTGACCGCAGTGGCGTTACTTTCCGATAACGGCGTCTACCAGCCGGAGACGTGGCAGACTTGAAACAAGATGCTGAAGCCGTGGCACCGGGATGACATATTCGCTGCACTGAGCAGCAGGGGATGGTCGAACCCAGTCCAGCTTGAGGTATCACCCGATTGGTATGCAGTTGGTGAAGCCTGGACTGCCACTCGTCTTCAGGAAACGCTCAAGATGTTTTTTGTCTCGGATTATGGGACCGGTTACAAAGGTATCGACAGCATTGAATCTGTTTCCGCAACTGTAGGTGGAACAGATCGTAAGCCTGACCTCTGGCTGCATCGAAGGCGGGATTCAAAGTGGAAGGCGGCATTGTCAGAATGGGTCGCGGCAATCTGACCAAGTTGTTTCCGGTAAGCACGTCTTCCAACAACAAGCCATAACTATGCACATGCTAAGAAGAGAGAATGACCGTTTCTAGATCCATGTTGACTTGGGCTTGCCGTTTGGTCTGGGGACGGCGCTGATTATCGGCGTTTCCATGGTCGCGTCCGGCCTGACTCACATCGAGCTTCCTGTCGTGGGTCCGCTCACCGCGACCATTCAAAGGCCAATTTCGGCGATGGTAGAAACAGTGTGGCCTCACAAAACTACTTTGTACACGCCAAACGCAGTCGTCAAAGGGGGACCTCCTACTTGGCTTGAACCCTTTGCCACCATCATGCTCGCTCTGGTTCTGGGTGCTGGCGTCGGAATGGCGGTCGGACAAGTGTTTTCGTTGCTCCGCATCCGATGGTCAGGTTGATTGACGTAAGGGATGCTTCTGAAGGGGTCAGTGTCCGGTATGCGCGTCTTTCAACGGTAACTGTCTAGCTGTCTACGAAGCCTTGATACAACGTGAAGGGCGTAGACGTTCGCTGACCAGCCAGAATGTAAGTCCGAAGACGAACCCAGNNGCAGAAGGCAAAAGCCCTCGCCTTGAGCGACGTTCATGAATCCTCCCAAAAACGTATCATCTCGAAAGAATCGAGGTCTGGGAACCATGGATGTAGCCCCGCACCCAATCAAAAATGCGGTCGTCGAACCAAAGAGCAGAAAGTAGATCAGGGGAAAAGATTGGAGCCGACCATAGGCCCGCACAGCCAAAAACCACGGAAGAGTCATCAAAACGAATGTTGCACCCATACCGCTAACAACCCAAATGAATGCCGCTACTCGAAAAGATGATAAGAAGTCGCCAACGCGTCCGCCTTCATGTGGAACGAACCCAAAGCGCACCATTAACCACACCACATAAAATAGCGAGGCCGTTGCAACGCTAGCTAGATATCCAACCACTCGATTCGCGTGACCCATGCTGAACACCCACTCTTGTCATTTAACGTAGCACTGAGCACGAGGACAGAGATCTTTAGGTCAATTGCGTACTCTTTGCCCAAACAGCGATTCGCCTTAGTGTCCGATGTGTGTTTTCTGGACAATGAGAATCTCCCGCAAACGTGGAGCCGGTGTTTCTATCCGGCTCCAAACCAATATGGTGATTCACCGCCGACCGGAACCGCTGCTTGCAGCCCAAGTACTGTTCCGTTGTTTGAACGCTGACATGCCCAAGTAGAAATTGGATCTGTTCCAATTCTCCACCTGCTACGTGACACAACCGGGCGCAGGTCCGGCGACAGTCATGGGGCGCAATTTTGCCAAGATTCGCCCTAGCCGCGAACTTCCTGACAACATGCCAAATCACTTTCTCACTGATTTGCGTGCCCCACACCCTGCCACCTTTGCTCACACACCGAAAGAGCCGTCCCGATTCAACCTTGGCGCTGGCAAGCCAAGAGTCGAGGGCCCGCTTCACCCAGTCCGGCACCGGCACCGCGCGAACGTGCCC
>PMQB01000462.1 GCA_003169195.1 Bryobacterales bacterium | reverse complement strand
GAAAGAATCAGGTCTGTTTTGCCGGTGAGCGATTCGAGCGACGAATGAAAGCTGCCAGCCGCCGCTTGCCCTGCGAGATCAATCGCCACTACTACTGCCACGCCAAGAGCCACGGCAAACACGGTGAGTGCAGTGCGCACGGGTTCGCGCAGCAGCGGACGCAAGATGAGATGCGAGAAGAGGCGGAAGGCGGTCATGCTTCGATGCGGCCATCGCGCAGTTTGACCACGCGGTCGACGATGGCGGTGCTTTCAATCGAATGGGTGGCCATAATGACGCCGACCGAGAATTGGCTGGCGGTACGGCGCAGCAGATCAAGAACTAAGTCACCGGTGCTGGTATCGAGATTGCCGGTGGGTTCNNCTGCTGCTGGCCGCCCGAGAGTTGATGTGGAAAGCGCTGAGCCAAATCCTGCAGTTCGACCCAGCGTAGGCGTTCTTCAGCCGCTTGGCGGGCGTTTGGATGATGGGCGAGCAGCAATGGAAGTTCTACATTTTCGATGGCGGTGAGGGTGTTGAGGAGTTGGAAAGATTGAAAGATAAAGCCGACTTTTTCCCGCCGTAAACGAGTGAGCGCGGCGTCTTTGAGGCTACTGGTGGATTGGCCATCGATGAAGATCTCGCCGGACGTCGGGAAATCCATAGCGCCGCATAAGTTGAGAAGGGTGGATTTGCCGCAACCACTCCGGCCCACTAACGCGATGAACTGGCCCGGCTCCACCGTAAGCGAGACACCGGCAAGAGCGCTAACCGTTGAGCCTTCGGTGCGATAAAGTTTGGCGACACGGCGGGCTTCCAGAATGGACATGAAATGAGTACGAAGGAGGACTGACTAGCTCTAGGATATCGGAGGGCAATCTTAATCGTGCCGCGCACTCACAAAATACGCGGTCATCCTTACGCATTGATCGATCTACTTTCCCGCGCTAGTGTGGGGGTGGAGTATCGATGTTTATCCATAAAAAAGAACTACTTGTCCCGGTTAAAGTAGAGGCTCCCAATCTACGGTTTGGCCAATACCTACTCGAACAATTCGGAGGCGCCACCGGAGAACTTACAGCCTCTCTTCAATACTTTGTCCAGTCTTTTCATGTGACGAATGCGCCACTGAAAGACATGTTACTGGATATTGCAACTGAGGAGATGGGCCACCTGGAAATGGTTGGTATGCTCATTGAACAACATACGAGCGGTGCGTCGAAAGTAAAGGCGGAAGAGAGTCAGCTATTCGCGTTGCGCGGTCGCGGACCGCATTTTCTTGATAGCTTTGGTTCGGCCTGGACTGCGAGCTACATCAATGAAGGCGGCGACGTCACTCGCGACCTTCGCGCCAATATCGCGTCGGAAGCTGGCGCGCGGCAGACTTATGAGTCCCTGATTCTGCAGGCGCCCGATGAAGGCAGCAAGAAAGCCTTGGTTCATTTGCTGACTCGTGAGATCTCACATACAGCTATGTTTATGGAGGCTTTACAATCCCTAGGCAAGCTGACAGATCCGTACTTCGGCAATATTCCGCCCGACGATACGGTGAATATTTACTTCAATATGAGTTCGAACGGCAAGGACGAACGCGGCCCGTGGAACTCCGAGCCGAAATTCCGGTATGTGGCTGATCCACTGAAAGGAAGACCTTCAGACGTGCATCCGGGAGTGAGCGTCCCGGGTAGTGAAGAAGTTTTCGAAAGCGACAAACAGCATTCGGTGTTGCGACGCTGAACCAATTCGAATAAGCTGTTTTCACGAAACCGACGCTGGCCTGTTTGCGGCGTCGGTTTTTTATTGCTTGTCGTGGGAACGGTATTGATCCAATTGCTTTTCCTGTTCGGCTTGAGAGGGAACATTCAGGAAACGGCGCAGCGCATCGGAAATGAGCGTGCGATTGTACGGCTCCTGCGTCCAATTGTGTTTGGGATCGGAGTGAAATTGCGTGCCGTAGATTTGCGGTTGTTTGATCGCGTTCAAGTAGCGGTCAAGCGTCGCCGATGCAATCCAAATGGCGCCTGCGTCGCCCCGGGCGATGGCAATCATAGCAAGAGTGTGGGCCAGCAGGTAATCATCGGGCGTACTGCCGTGCTGAAAGACCATGGCGGCTTGCTCGAAGTCTTTACCCGAATGAAGTGCGCTGCGGCTGAGTAAGTTTTTGACCTGTTGTCGCCGTGTCTCGTCTTCTTTGCCGATGACCTCCCAATCGATATGAGCCAAGCCCTGGCGCACTTTTTGATCTTCATTGTAGATGCGCTGCATGTCAGGGTTAGATTCATCGGTTTCATCGAGCATATATGTGTGATGCCGATCCCAGTCGGTAGCGACAGAGAGAGATGGGACGGCGGGAACTCGCGTGAGTGTCCACGGTTCAAACGGCAAACCGACGATTTTCAAAGTAGCGTGATCGGGCGGGATCAGCCTGAGTTCGAAATTCGTCGTGTCGTTTGGATCCTTTGAGTTTTGACTGGTGAGTGATAGATGATCTTGTTGGTTGGAAACAGATGTGATGCGTTCGGTTTCAGCCTGTGCGCTGATGTTGGAGAACGCGACACCCGCTGACCCGAAATCCATGTGGCTGGGCAGGGAAATGGTTCCGGTTAGCGCCCCGTTGATTTCGGCGATATTGAGTACCAGGAAGTTTCGCGGGCCGAGCTTTAAAACATATTGACCGGCGTATGGGTTTGCTGCTCTGAGCGGTGTAACAGCTATACAGAAAAGTAAAACCGTCAAGACGGAGCGGTATATCATCTTCATCACTATCCGGCGATCCTATCAACAAGCATCGTTAAGAATCTGTCAACATTCACATCCAGCGCCACTTTGGCATTTGGTTTGAATTCGGTTGATAGCGTCGCCTCGGGTGCGTTCGTCAAGGGAGGCGAACTGCGCATAGGAGCTTTGCGATAGCCAACCGTTTCGCCGGCTGTCAGTGTTCCTGCTGTTTCAATGTCTACGAACAGACTCTCTAAAGTGACCACACCCGGATTGATGAACGTTCCCACCGCTAGGGAATCATGCATCGCAGGGCCACCAGTAGCGGAATTCTTGCGAAGTTGATTCATAGACGCGCGGGCGATTTTTCCGGCCGCGCGGCCTTCCGGTTTCTTCGATGTTTCCATCCGCTGAATATCGTCTTCGCGGAGCATCGCCCGGCGCGTGACATCCAGCCCAACCATCGTCAAAGGAACACCCGAGCGAAACACGATTTGCGCGGCTTCGGGGTCGACATAGATGTTGAATTCAGCAGCGGGCGAGATGTTGCCGCCGGACAGCGAACCTCCCATAATGGTGAGGTTCGGAATCAAGCGCGGCAGTTCGGGGTCTTCGCGAAAAGCCGTGGCGATGTTCGTGAGCGGGCCTATAGCAATAATGCCGATCTCTTGAGGCGAAGCGTGCACCAGGCGGCGAATGAGCTGGGTAGCGGTTTCGGCGACGGGTTTGGTGGTGGGCTCAGGAAACTGAATTCCGCCGAGGCCGTTTTGGCCGTGAGCATAAGTGGCCGTGATGAGACGGCGCGCTAATGGTCGATCGGCACCTGCAGCCACAGGGATATCCGTACGGCCTGCGATCTCGAGTAAGCGCAATGCGTTGGGCAACGTCAACGACAGGGGAACATTGCCAGCTACTGGCGTGAGCGCTTCCACCTTGAGTTCAGGAGAATTCAAAGCAAGGAAGATAGCCAGAGCGTCGTCGGTGCCAGGATCGGTGTCGATGATGACGCGGCGTGGCAGTGTTGCAGCAGACATAGCATTGAGCATAAGAGCGGACGAGGATGCCAGAAAGTGACGGCGGTTCACTAAGATAGTTTTTCACATGGATTTGTTTCTGGATGAGCTGAGGTCGCCCCTCGGCACGATTGTGCTGATCTGCGATGACGAGGCGCTACGCGTTCTCGACTTTGCCGACTGCGAGGAACGCATGCAGCGGCTGTTGAAACTGCATTACGGCGAGCAACGGCCGGTGAAAAGCTGCGCGAGTCTGCCAATGAAGCAGCGCGTAGAAAAGTATTTTGCGGGTGAATTGACGAGTATAGATTGCATTGCCGTTCGCACGGAAGGCACAGCTTTTCAGAAGCAGGTTTGGGCGGAACTCCGAAACATAGTGGCTGGCACGACTCTGAGCTACGGCGAACTGGCAAAACGGATTGGGCGACCAGGGGCAAGCCGCGCGGTGGGTTTGGCCAATGGTTCGAACCCAATTGCGATTGTTGTTCCGTGCCACCGAGTGATCGGTGCCAACGGTGCGCTAACTGGTTATGGGGGTGGTTTGGGACGCAAGCGCTGGCTGCTGGAGCATGAGGGCGCGCAGCTACCGTTGGCTACACTCTAAGGGCGTGGCGAAAATTCTTGTAACAGGGGGTGCGGGCTATATTGGTTCGCACACTCGATATTTCCTTGAGAAAAGCGGGCACACGACAGTGGTGCTCGACAGTTTAGAGCGCGGCGATGCTCGCGCCGTGCCGGCAGGAATGCTGCGGCAAGTGGACTTGCGCGATGCGGCGAAGGTGCGACAAGTACTGCAAGAAGAGAAGTTCGACGCGGTTATACACTTTGCGGCTTACATGTCTGTGGGCGAATCCACGGAACGGCCGGAACTGTACTTCATCAACAACGTGAGCGGCTCTCTGAATCTCTTCGACGCGATGCTGAAGACGGGCGTGAAGAGCTTGGTGTTTTCGTCAACTGCCGCGGCTTACGGCATTCCCACGAAAGTGCCAATCACCGAGGATCTCCCGTTTGCGCCCATTAATCCCTATGGCGAATCGAAGGTGATGGTGGAGAAGATTTTAGGATGGCTTGATAGGTTTCGCGAGTTCCGTAGCGTTCGGCTGCGCTATTTCAACGCCTGCGGCGCAGAGCCAGCCAGTGGTCTTGGCGAACGGCATGACCCGGAGACGCATCTGATTCCGCTTGTCTTGCGCGCGGTGCAGACCGGCAATCCGGTGAAGGTGTTTGGCGACGATTATCCAACACCCGATGGAACTTGTATCCGCGACTACATTCACGTGAGCGATTTAGCCGAGGCGCACATTGTGGCGGTAGAGCATTTGCTGAAGGGCGGCGTGTCGGACGTGTTTAACGTCGGCACGGGCAGTGGGTGCAGCGTAAAAGAAGTGCTTTCCGCCGTAGAGCAGGTCACGGGTAAGATGGTGCCGCGCACCATTGGACCTAGGCGCGAAGGCGATCCACCCAGTTTGGTAGCCGATTCGACGAAATTACAGAAGACCTTGGGTTGGAAACCGAAGCGTGCAGAGCTGCATGGAATTGTCCGCGACGCCTGGGAATTTGCACAGAAGGGATAATCTTATGCTGCGTGTGGGCGCTAATTGGCGTTCGTCGCCGCTCGCGCGCCTGCTGCCATTCCACTCTCGCGCCCTGTTGAATCTAGCGCGAAGGTGAGGGCATCACTCCAACTCGAAAAACGATACACGCGCACGCCCGGTACCCAAAGAATCCAATTCATACCGACCTTGTAAATTTGTGGCTTCAAAACATTCCTCCCACAAGAGAAGTGTTTTGAACCGGGAGTTTATCTCATTTCAGCGCGCGCAGCGAAAGCCAATATCGGCGCGTTTCAGATCGGCGGGCACTGTTTGCCCCGCATAAACAAGAGATTCGAAGCTTTGATTCTCCGAGGGAGGAAAAGACTGATAGCTGCCGCCGCGAATTTGGACAGGCCGTGCGGCTACCCACTCCCAAACATTGCCCACCATATTCAGCACGCCATACGAACTGGCGCCTTGCGGAAATGATTCAACTGTGGCAGGTCGCGCCTGGAGTTGGGCGTTCGTCTGTGCCTCTTCCGGAGTGGTGGGTAGGTTAGCCATGCCGGTTCCTAAATCGTTACCCCACGGAAAATGCTGCCCTTGTGTTCCGCGCGCGGCTTTTTCCCATTCCACACCGGTGGGGAGACGCTTGTGTGCCCAAGCAGCAAAGGCCGCCGCATCGGCATAGCTCACATTGCGAACGGGCAAATCTGCATCAGCCATGGAAATATTCGCCGGGGTTGCCCGATGCGTTTTCGCACAGAAATCCAAATACGCGCGGGTGGAGACTTCGGTTTTATCAATGTAAAAGGCGCGGACCACTTGCTCACGATCATGCTCACCGAGGAGCGCTGCACCGGTGGGAATCAAGATCATGTCACCAGAGGGCAGACTGAGGGAAGATGGTTGAATGGCCGCTACTTCCTCCGAACTGCTATCGCCGCTGGTCGCCGCACCGCGGTGAAACAGGAGAAATAAAACTGCGATTAGCAGCAACGCGCATCCAGCCAACGCGGGTAAAAGCCAGCGGGGCCAAGGCGCCGTTGCTACAGCAGGGACGCTTTCGGGTTGCCGTTGAAACTCTTCGTGGGCTGCGACAGGCTCCTCGTCCACCTTGTCCCAATTTTCCATTTCATCCGTGAGGACACGTGGATCCCATGGCCGTTGATTCGGATCTTTGGAAAGACAGCGCATCATGAGATCAGCCACGGGAGGCGGCAAATCATTCACGTGGTGCGTAATGTCATCGGGCGCTACAGTGGCATGCGCCACGACAAACTGCTCTTCCGAATCGGCATTCACCGGCAGTTTGTTTGTCAACATCTGGTACACAACCACGGCGAAAGAATAGACATCGGAGCGGCCATCGAGTTCGCTGCCGCGCTTGCCCATGGCCTGTTCTGGTGAGACATACGCCGGCGTACCCACCACCATGCCCGCCGCCGTTAGGGTGAAGTCGTTCTCAAAGGCATGGTCAATGTGCGCTTCTTTGAGCTTGGCGATGCCGAAATCCAGCACCTTTGCCACATCACCGTCCGGAGTCTTCAGGATCGTGATATTCGCCGGTTTGATGTCCCGGTGAATGATCCCAATTTCGTGCGCTGCATGCAAGGCCGAAGCTACCTGCGCGGCAATAGTTCGCACGCGCGCGTACGGCAACGGACCTTCATAGTGCAGAACCTCATGCAGCGTTTGCCCTTGTAGCAACTCCATCACCATGAATGGGCTGCCATCCTCGGCGCGGTCAATATCTTCCACTCGAATGGCGTTCGGGTGACGCAGTTTGCGCGTAAGGACAGCTTCCCGCATGAAGCGCTCCACCAGTGCTTCGTCATGAATCATGGTGGGGTTAATTACTTTGAGCGCGCAAGTCTCTCGGAAGTGAACGTGTTCGGCCTGATATACCGTGGCCATGCCGCCCACGCCGACTTGGCGGGTGATCTGGTATTTGCCGCGGATGATGCTGCCTTCCGCCCAAATATTCCCATCGTGAAGAGCGGTGCCGTCTTTCGGGCAGACGGCGGTACCTGCCGGGTACGGCGTTTGACATGTGGGGCAGTTTCTCATGACGACGCAAAAGAAGCTGATCTGTAACTAGATCGGCGTACCCTAAAAAGGCGCGAGGTATTACTGATAAGGATATCTCGTCTTCAGAAAAATTGCTTGGGTCAATTCACTACGTAAAAGCTTGTGCTTCGGGGTTTTTGACAGGAGTCTCCTCACGCTAAGATCTGGCTATCTCGAGGTTTAGAAGACTTTTCCACAGTAGTCCGTTAAAGAGCTGTGCATCCCCGACTAAGGATTCGTCTGAGGAGAGTTTTAGAGAAAGCAAAGTCACAATTACCACAGGCTGCGATATCGCTATACCCTTTACTTTCATTGCCTTAATAGGAAATCCACATTTCCACAGGACCTATGACTAGTGTTGTTTTTGTAAGACTTTATTAAGTCTTTAAGAATAGTAATTGGGCCCGTCGATAAGTAGTTGATGAACGGCACGATTTTTCTCAAGCAAGAAGAAGTTCCGCTTTGGAACGTGCCTGAACGGTCGCGGCGGTCTACTGAATTTTCATTGCGAGTAGCGGAAGTGGTTTCGGCTTTGTCGCATGCGCTGGATCTGGGAACAGGACAGCCGGTGGGACATTCCGTACGCAGTTGTCTGTTGGCTATGCGCTTGGCCGAAGAGATCGGCCTATCAAAGGCCATGCGCAAGGATCTCTTTTACGCCACGTTGCTGAAAGATGCCGGTTGCAGTACGAACGCGTCGAAGATGTTTCATGCCTTAGGTTCGGACGATATCAAAGCCAAACGTGATGTAAAACTGACAGATTGGACACGCACAAGTTGGGAGACTGTGTCCTACGCTCTGCAGAATGTGGCGCCAGATAAGCCTCTGGCGCAGCGGGTGGCTGCGTTGTGGCGCATGGCCCGGACTAGCAAGCAGTATAGTTGGGAGGTCACCAAGATCCGCTGTGAGCGCGGAGCGGCCATCGCACGTTTGGTGGGGTTGAGCGAAGTCACTGCCGACGGCATTGCCAGTCTGGATGAGCATTGGAACGGCGAAGGTCAACCCCAAGGTCTCAAGAAAAAAGAAATTCCCTTGTTATCGCGTCTGATGCTCTTGGCACAAACGTTGGATATCTATTTCACAGCGCGGGGTGCTACCGAGGCCATGCAGGTGGCGCGGAATCGGAGTGGTGCATGGTTTGAACCGGATTTGGTGAACGCGGCGAGATCGATTGAAGCGCGCGGCATGCTCTGGGCCGATCTGAGTAGCGAAGAAGTGTACGACGTCGCGCTCAGCATGGAGCCGGAGCCGAAAGAGATGCAAGAAGACGATCAGACCTTTCATTCCATCTGTGTCGCGTTTGGCCAGATTGTGGATTCGAAATCGCCATTTACCTTTTCCCATTCAGAGAATGTGGCGAATATTGCGGTTACGATTGGCGAAAAGATGTTCTTGGATGCGCGCCGGCTGCGCGTTCTGCGTAATGCCGCGCTGCTGCATGATCTGGGAAAGATGGGTGTCTCCAATCAGATTTTGGAAAAGCCAGGTGAATTGAATGAAGATGAGTGGCGCGTCATGCGCTTGCATCCGTTTTATACCTGGAAGATCTTGCACGCCATCCCACGCTTTGGCGAGTTGAGTGAGATTGCAGCTTCGCACCATGAAAAGCTTGACGGCAGCGGCTATTTTCGCGGCCTAGCAGACAAACAGCTTTCCCTGGAGGCGAGAATTCTAGCGGTGGCGGAAATCTTTGATGGCTTGGCGGCGCGAACGCCCTACCGAGAGCCCCGTAGCCGCAAAAACGCGCTGCATGTCTTGCATAAAGAAGCTTGCCATCAACTTGATCCGAATTGTGTGGCCGCGCTGGAAGAATGTGCCGACCAGTTAATGAGTTGAGCCCGGCTTCGGCGGGTATTTCGCAATTGACTTCTTAACCATTTCATCCAACTTGCTCACGATTTTTTCCGGATCGTTTTTGTCTTCGAGCACGATCGCGCGCCAGACCAGAGACTGAATTGAAGTATCGCGCAGGTCAATCACTAGTGTTCCTTCGGTGTAATTGATGCGAACCGTACGCGTTCCCCGCCAGCCAACTGGATAGCGTTCAATTTCTTTTTTGCGGGCAGATCCGAAGTGATAGCGCACATTCAAATCTCCATGGTTTAAAACTTCCGTGAGACCTTTCGCTTCGAGATAGTGGGCAATGGAATCGTCCAATTTCTTGCGAATCAGATCGCTGTTCAGCGCTGGATTGTGGCTGTTCAGTTTTCCTTGGCCTAGCGCAAACGTATGGAAGCGTGAGAAATCAGCGCCTTGATCGAATTCCACCGTTACCTTTTGAGCAAAACAGTAAGAGACGGCAAGAAGTGCCACAGCAAAAATCTTCATATAAAGGACTTTAGCTGACTGGGCTTCGTGTATCGTGGGACAAAATGCGTCAGCGGTCTAGATTACTCTGTTGTCTTGCGATATTTGTATCGGTCTGGCCCTTAGGTGCACAGTCGAGCGGTGCCATTTCAGGGCGTGTGGTGGATAGTACAGGCGCAGGTATAGGTAATGCCGCCGTCACTGTAAAGAGCCTGGAAACAGGTGCAACGCGCGCTGTAGACACCAGCAACGAAGGTTATTTTCGGGTCTTGGCGCTGCCCCTCGGACAACAAGAAGTGCGTGTGGAGAAGGCTTCCTTCAAGACTGTTGTGCGCAGCGGCATTCAACTGGCTGTTGGGCAGGAAGCAGTAGTAAATGTTCAACTGGACCTTGGCCCTTTGACCCAGGAAGTGGCTGTCACGGCCGATGCGCCCCTGGTGAACACGACAACGGCAGCGGTTTCGGGTTTGGTAAGTGAACGCGAAGTGAAAGATCTGCCGCTCAATGGCCGTAGTTTCGACGCGCTGCTCACACTGAACCCGGGCGCCATCAACTACGGTTTGAAAAGCGCCCAAACCAGCACCAGCAACGGCAACACGTTCAGCGTAGCGGGTCGGCGTCCGTTAGACAATTTGTTTCTGCTGAACGGCATTGAATATACCGGATCCAGCCAATTAGCGGTCACACCGGGTGGAGTGAGCGGCGAGTTGTTAGGCATTGATGCCGTGCGCGAGTTCAACGTTCTCACTGATACATATGGCGCTGCTTATGGAAAACGTTCCGGCGCGCAAGTCAGTGTGGTGACGCAATCGGGGGGCAATTCGCTGCATGGCTCGCTGTTTGAGTTCCTCCGAAATAGCAAGCTCGATGCACGGAATTTCTTCGATCAGAACTCTGTGCCCCCCTTTCGCCGCAACCAGTTTGGGGGCGCTCTGGGCGGGCCTCTTAAGAAGGACAAACTCTTTCTCTTTGGCAACTACGAAGGCTTCCGTCAGGCGTTGGCTATTAGTAGTGTGAGTATTGTTCCTGATGCGCTCGCGCGCCAAGGTTTGCTGCCGAGTGGTGCACCGGTCGCCAGCTTGAACAAAGCCATTTTGCCTTATATGGCGTTTTGGCCTTTGCCCAACGGTGGCGAACTACCGGCGGTGGCGGGGCAGCCAGGCGCCGCGCTTTCCTATAACAATCCGCGCCAGCATATCCGCGAAGATTTTGGAACTGTGCGCAGCGACTACGTGAAGAGCGACCGCGACACCATCTCTGCCGCCTACACGATTGACGATGGCGACAATCTACTGCCATTGTCCGATCCACTCTTCGGTTCGAACGTAACGCTGCGAAGCCAAGTGGCCAGCTTGCAAGAGACGCACATCTTTTCACCGACCATCTTGAATACGTTTACTGCCGGATTTTCGCGCGCGGCGTTTAATTATGATTCGTTCCCGCTCACAGCGTTCCCGGCCAACCTCTCGTTTGTGACGGGCGCTGCCCCAGGCGGTATTACCATTGGCGGCGGCGTCACCACAACCGGCGGCGGCAGCATCACCGCGGCAGGCGCCAATAACGCCGCCAATGTTTGGAACCGGCGGAATCTTTTCACCTACACGGACACCGTGCAGGTCACGCGCGGCATTCATCAATGGAGTGCCGGCGCCTGGTTTCAGCGCATGCAGGATAACGAAGATTCTGCGTCACGCCAGTTGGGACAGGCCACGTTTACCAGCCTCACTACTTTCTTGCAAGGTACTGTTAGCTCATTTCAGGTTGTGCCCAACGCCAATGAATTGGGTTGGCGGAGTCTTTTTGGTGCGTTCTGGCTTGAGGATTCCGTTAAGCTGAGTCCGCGGTTGACTGTGCGCTTAGGTCTGCGCGATGAGTTCACGACCGGTTGGAATGAGGTATCGGGCCGTGCGGCAAACTATGTGACGGACAGTAATGGTGTATTGGTTACCACTCCCACACTTGGAAGCGCCGCCTTTACCCAGAACAATGCAACTCGCCTTCTAAGCCCGCGTCTGGGTTTGGCCTGGGATGCTTCAGGTAACGGCAAGACGGCCATTCGCGCCGGCTACGGAACCTACTACTCGCTGATTGATGCATTGAGTTTCCTTCTGAACTCGCTCCCTCCGTACAATGGCTCGATTTCGTTATCGGGCCCGCTAACCTCAATTACGCCGATCAGCCGCACTACTGCAATTGCGCCTTCGTGCGGTCCAGGCGTTCCCACTCCGTGCACCACCTATGCACCCCAAGGCGTGCAGGCGAATGCAAAAACGCCCACCGTCCAAGAGTGGAACTTCACCTTGGAGCAGCAACTGACACATGAAGCTGTTCTGCGTGTGACCTATCTCGGTTCGTTCGGTTATCACGAATTGTTGAGTGTAGATCCAAACACCGTGTCCGCGCAGATCTGCACCACGGCCAGCGGTTGCACGGCGGGGGGAACCACTACCGGCGGTGCGAAAGCCCCGGTCGCCTCCCAAAGCAAAGTGTCGGTCGGCACGCCATATATTCCAGTATCGACGCGCCCCAACCCGTACCTGGGCGCCGCGTTCTTCTGGCTCACGGAAGGCAACAGCAGTTACAACGCGCTGCAAACGGACGTCTCGAAACGGCTCAGTAAGGGCCTGCAATTTCGCGGGAATTTTACCTGGGCCAAGAATCTCGATCTGAACTCAGGCTTGACCGGTGCCCAATCGAGCAATCAGGCGCAGATGATTCTTGATCGCAACAATCTGCGGCGCGATTGGGGTCCGGCGGCATTGAACGCGAAGTACCAAGGCTCTATCTCTGTGCATTACGAGTTACCTTTCCGTACCGGCCCTAGCTTGGCGCGCCGTTCGTTCGGTGGTTGGCAGGCGGATAGCATTGTCACTCTCTTGAGCGGTTTCCCTTTCACGCCGCAAGTGGGTTCGAATCGCTCCGGTGATGGCGATACGCGCAACCCAGATAGGCCTTCGCTCAATCCATCTTTCGCCGGACCAGTGATTCTGGGCCAGGCCAACGAATGGTTTAATCCGAATGCTTTCAGTCTGCCGGCATTCGGTACTTACGGCAATGTGGGGCGCGGTGTTTATAACGGGCCTGGTTTAGCGAACCTGGATTTGTCGCTATTGAAAGACACCCGCATTCGTGAGCGGGCCCAATTACAACTGCGAGCGGAGTTCTTCAACTTGCTCAACCACACGAATCTGGGCACTCCCAATGCGACTGTCTTTTCAAACGGCGCCATTAGTTCGTCCGCCGGCATTATCACCGCTACCGCTACAACCTCACGCCAAATCCAGTTTGGATTAAAGCTGGTATTTTAGGTGCGGCAGGTTTTTGCATGAGTGCACTTCAAAATTTTCCTCGTATTACCCCTTTCCTGTGGTTTGATTCGAACGCCGAAGAGGCTGTAGAGTTTTATCTAACGGTATTCAAGAATTCGCGGCGTCTGGATGCGCCGAAGCAGCCCGAGAATGGTAAAGCGCCGGCTAAGGTTCTGACGGTTGCCTTCGAGCTAGACGGCCAGACATTCACAGCGTTGAACGGCGGCCCTATGTTCAAATTCACCGAGGCTGTTTCATTCGTTGTCCGCTGCGATTCGCAGCAGGAAGTTGATGAATATTGGGCGAAGCTGACCGCGGCCGGTGGCATGGAAAGCCAGTGTGGCTGGCTCAAAGACAAATTCGGACTTTCTTGGCAAATTGTGCCTACTCAACTGCCCGATCTCATCAGACACCCAAAAGCGCTGCAGGCCATGATGAAAATGAAGAAGATTGATTTGGCCGAACTTGAACGTGCCGCGCAATCCAGCTAGATGGGACGTTTCGAGACCACTGCTGACTTTTATCAATATCGAGAGCCTTACCCTCCGGAGTTCTTCGCCGAGGTTGCCGCTCGCCTGGCCTTCACTCCGGGAACTAGAATGCTTGATGTGGGCTGCGGTCCAGCTAATCTCGCCATTGGCTTTGCCCCGTTCATCAAACAATGCACTGCTATAGATGTTGAGCCAGACATGCTGCGTGTCGCGCGGGAGTCAGCCGCTGGCCTAGGTATTCAGTTTCTGCTTCAACCCATTGAGACGGCCTCCTTTGAAAAGGCATCGTTTGATTTCGTTACCATCGGTCGCGCACTCCACTGGCTTTCTCGCGAAGCAACACTCGGGGTGTTCGAGCGCATTGTAACTCCAAGTGGGTGCATCGCCGTGTGCGGCTCGATGTCTACGGACTCGCCCGGCAATGAGTGGGTAGCAAAGTTCAGGGAGGTTCGAAGAACTTGGGCCTCCGATCCGGATGAATCAAAGTACAAAATAAATTTTGAAGAGTGGTTCGCGCCCTCACTCTTTCGTAAAGTGGCCGAAATCACTATCAGACACCAACACGCTATAAGTATTTCTGACTTAGTTCGACGCGGGCTTTCCTTCTCAACCAACTCTCCCGCTTCGCTTGGAGATCGCCGCCCGCAATTTGAGTCGGAGGTGGAAGCTGCGGTCATGCCTTTTGCCACAAACGGGCTCTTGGAAGAGGAACTATTCGTGAAGGCAAACGTCTTTGCTAGACCTGCTTAGTAACAATCACCGGCGCGGTCCCATTCGCGTTGACCCAGCTTACCCGTGGCATTTCATTTGGGAGGGAACAGGCGAACACTATTTCTTCAACGGCACCACTGCGTACTGGCTGACTGGCTGGAAGGAAGAGCGTATCATCCGCACGAGCATCGACCGTCTTCATCGCCTCAAAGTGAATCGCATTCGTGTCACTCTCGCCGGGCGCAGCAATCTCTATTTCGGCGAGCCCGTCATGACAGCAGCTAATTACTCCAACCTCCCAACGGTCTGGCCCGCTCAGAATCCTAACGACTTCACTCACCCTGATTTCGACTACACACGTTTTTACCTTCCGCTCTGGCAGAAGTTCGAACGCATGTTGCGTCACGCGCGCGAAGAAGACGTCATCATCTCCGTTGTCCTCGATATGAATGACAACAAGGTCCATCCCGCACCCGCCAGCGATGACGAGTGGCGCTTTATTCGCTACGCCGTGGCACGTCTCAGCGCCTTCTCAAACATCACCTGGGATCTGGGAGACGACATGGAAGGCTACCGCGACGATCAGTGGGTTCACAATACCGGCACTCTGATTNNCATGCGCTCATGCTCGAATCGCGAGAACTACAGAAGAAGACTGGCCGCATTATTCCGCAAACCAACGAAGAGTACGGTTATGAAGATCACTATCCCACCTGGGCCGCACCCGGTTCCGATTCGGCAGATGTTCTGCGCCGGACTGCGTGGGACATTTACGTGGCTGGAGGTTATCAAACTGCTGGTGAAACATGCCGTCGTGGTACCAACATTGCTCCCGATACCGGTGGGGGTTGGATGAACGGCCGGGGCGATAACACGATGACCATGTTTCTTGGATATGGTCACATCGTCGATTTCTTCACCAGCTTCGAATGGTGGAAGACCGAGCCTCACGATGAACTTGTCGACAATGGCAGGTACTGTCTGGCCAATTTGGGCAAGACTTATGCCATCTACCTTCCGCAGGGCGGCAAAGTGACAGTGAAACTTGAGCGTGGCGCTTACACGGCTGAATGGTTCTGCGCGCTGACCGGAGAGCGAATCGCTCTGTCCTCCGCAAATGCGCCTCTGTGGACATCGCCTGAAGCGCCGGACAAAAGTGATTGGGCGTTATTGCTTCAGCGAAAAGATTAAAATCGCTATTGCCCAGCTGGAACGCGCGGCCCCACGTTCGTCATATCAATTGGCTGAAAGCCCATTTTCAGCGCGGGTGAATCGGCTCGTAGACGAAAATCAAAATTTCCTGCATTCACAAAAAGCGGATCAGCAATGGTCGAGCCCGCATCCCGACCCGCCGCCTTCCACGCATCAAAGCTCTGTCCGGCGAATCGAATATTGCTTCCGCGCGTGTCGAAGTAAAGATTGTTCTTCATCACAAATTGACCTCCCTCCCAGTTACTACCAAGCAGCCTCCCCTGGTCGAAGTACACAATGTTGCCCTCGAATGTAAATGAAACGTGCGGCTCGGCACGGGTACGCATCAACTGATTCTCTCGGTTGAATGCCCAAATATTATTTCGAACCACATTCTCGCGTCCATAGTGCTGATGGAAGCCGGCACTCTTGCAGTTATAGACTATGTTGTTCTCAATCAACATCTCTGACGAGCCCTCATCCGGGTAAATCCCCCATCCGCCGTAAGTGAACGACGCAATATCATGAATCAGGTTGTTTCGAATCCGCGTGCCCGGCTGCACTCCCAGCGTGTAGATACCACCCATGTCACTTAGCATCTCTTTGCCGATGTCATGGAGGTGGTTGTACTCGATCAGATTCCCTTTCGACTGGTTTTCCCCATAGCCCCAGGTCCAGCCAACAGAGATCGCCGTGTAGAAAAGATCGTGAATATGGTTATGTACAATCTGGTTGCGCCCGCTTTGCAATATCCAGACTCCTACGGCTGGCGCGTAGACAAGGCCCAAATCGTGAATATGATTATCGGCCACAACATTTTCATAGTTCTGCTCGTCGTCGTTAGGAAACTGTTGCGGTTCCCCTAGCTTCACGCCTCCTCCGCCTAAGTCGAACAACTCCGAAGCCAGCACCTGCGTACGCTTAGAACCGCGGCCAAAGAAAATGGCATAGCCTCCCGAGTGCGCAATTGTGCACTTCTCAATCTTGGTATCAAGTGCGCCAATTCCTTCCAACGCTGCCGCTGCGGTTTCCGCCGCTTGGGTATCCGCATAGCCGCGCGAGTCCATATCCCAGTCGGCGTGCACAAACTGCAATCCGCGAAAAGTGACATTGCGGACAAACTGCTGCTGTTCGGGTTTGCCCTCCAACTTCACCAGTTGCACCAATGCCGGCGCAATCACCTGTTCCGATTGCATGTTTTCACCGGGCATGGGCCAGTAAGAAACGGTGTGTGTGCGCACGTCCAAATACCACTCGCCCGGAGAGTCCAGCGCGTCCGGCGCGTTCTCAATGTAGTAGCGCGCATCCATTTCTTTGTTAGAAGGTCGCGGATTGAGAGTCAAAGTTGCCGCATGCGCCGCCTCATCCACACTCGCAATTGGCATCCGAAAATCGGCCCACGCCAACAGGGCAACCACTTCCGCCCCGCTACCCGCCCACTGTGGCTTGATATCGTTGCCTCGGTAATGGAGGAGGGTCGGTTTGTCAGTCGGACTCGCGCCATCGATCCGATAAAAACCGAAGTTCGGCGAACGTGCACGTTGCGCTCTCCGTCCGCTTACAAAGAGTTGGCGAAAATGCGCATCGCCGGCATCGGCGGTCCAAATAGGTCCAGAACCCTTCGTCCATCCTGAGATTACGCGGCCCCCGCTGATGACAGGCCGGGCTCCTGGAGCAGCTTCCCAACTCGTGTGAGAATCCTCCGGCGTCAGCACCAACCTGTCGTTCAAGAAATAGACGCCATCGTTGATCTGAATCTGAATTGTTCCTCTGGTACCGCCGTGCCGCATCTCACGTGCCGCATCGCGCGCTGCCTCTAGCGTCTTGACGGCGCCATCGGGCGAGACAACAATCGTCTGTCCTCCCAGCGTCGTCCCAAACACTACCAACAACAACGCGATTGCTTTCACAGGCCCGCCTCCACGCTGTGTATCGTAGCAATCACTGCCAGAATGGCCGTAGGTGGAATATGTTGATCGACGTTCGAGAGTTAACTGCTGAATCAATACGTTCGTACGGCTGGCTGCTCTGCAACGCTTTCCCAGAAGACAGCACTATCCCGTCGTTTCAAAATGCGGAGACAAGTTTCTGGCAGGAACATATCTTCGACCCCGGCGGCGGCGGACAAACCGAATTGCTCTCCGTCGTCTATCGAAACACTCGGCGCACGATCACAAGCCTGGAGGTCCATCGCTTCACTCAACAAGCCGTGATCCCTCTTACGGGCAGCATCACTCAGGTCGTGTCTTCCAGTCTCGCGGATGGCTCTCCAGACATCGGCAGTCTGCTTGCCTTCCGCGTGCTGGTTGGCGGGGGCATCTGTATGCGCCCCGGCTGCTGGCATGCTACTCGCGTTGACTCGCGGGAAGCACATTGTCTTATGCTGACACGCCGTTCCACGACTGCCGATTTGATTGCCCACTTGACTACCGGATCTCTTCTCTCAGAGACCGAGATCGTTCCAATTCACGCAATTTTGCCAGCGTGAACAACTAGCGTGTTTGCGCCACCGCCAAATACTCTTTCGCTGCTCGCATTTGCGGAAGATCCTGATCTGCGTGCTGCCACGCCGTCAAGAAAGTTCGATAAGCCTCCGCAGCCTCTTTCTTTTTGCCCTCTTGCTCCCACGCTTTCGCGATCCCATAAAGCGCAAAACCGGAGTGAGGCCGTGCATTGAGAACCTCTGCAACGCAGCGCGAGCCTCATTGAACTTACCCGCTCTGGTGTAGGCTGCTCCTAAAACCTCCAGGGCCGGTCTTGCATATTGTGGTGGCTCTGAATAGCCAATCTCCTTCTCTTCGTCCGCAGCTCGTTTGAGGAGCGCTACGCCCATGTTCAGATCGCCTTGCCGGGTCGCAATCTCCCCGCGTAACTCGAGAGACGCAGTACCAAGAATTTTCAAGACCCTGTCGCGCAGCGCCTTGTCGTCATCTTTTTCAAGCTTCTCTTGCGAGAGCCGCCAGAGCAGCGCGTCCAGTTGATTCGAATTAAACTCTGCTTCCGCTGCGTGACCAGTTTCCGCATTCTTCATCCCGAGCGCATAACGCCCCAAGCCATCTCTATAGCTGCAAATCCACGAACTTAACTTGTCGTCGCTCATTCCGAACTGCATGGGGTGCGCAATCGCCTCATCCCAATTCGCAAAACGAATCGCCAACCGGTCTTCTGTAGCCCCAATCTGCAGTACATAGAAAAACACATTCCCGGAATGCTCAGGATCGTTCGCTAAACCAGCCAGCGTGCGCGCATGTTCGCGCGCCTCGGTGTAACGGCCCGCCTCGGCGCAGTCTGCAATCAAATAGCTGATGTTGTGCGCATAGTTCCAATCGTCACGCACAGCCACATGCTGTTTGGCCATGTAGTCTTCATCCACTCTCTTTGCATCAAGAAAGATCTGCCGTGCCCGTTCATAGTCGCCTGTTCGATAAAAGATATGGCCTGGCATGTGTACCATGTGCCCCGAAGCCGGTGCTAGTCGGCCCAATTTTTCCGCGCTCTCCAGTGCCCATTCCGGATGCCCGCTCACTTCCATCGCATGAATCCAATAGTGATTCGCGGCCGCGTTCTCTGGAAATTCCTTCAAAAGGTTACGGAGCATCTGCTGCCCATAAAGCGCTCCGTTGCGCGGGTCGCCTTTTGCGTCATAGCCGCCGTTCGAACTCAACGCTAGAAAGAGCCGCGCCTCCACATCAGCCGGGTAGTGATCAATCAATGACTCCATCTCTTTTGTACCCGCATCCTCGCCCTTTTTATCGTGTGCTTCATTGGCAGCTCGAATATACCGCCGCTCATGGTCTGTTGCTTTCTCTCCCAGTTCTTTGGCCTTGATCAATTCTTCCTTTACCTGCTCCTGGTGTCCATGGCCACGGAACTCCAATGCGGCCGCAACACCCCAATGGCACATCGCACAATCCGGATCAAGCCGCAGCGCCTGTTCAAACGCACGCAACGCTTCGTAATCCCAAAAGCAATGCAACAACGCCAAGCCTTGATCGAACCATTGCTGTGCTTCGGTCGACTTCGTGGTAATTGTAATGTGACTTAAGCCGATTCCGTCCATCTGCTGAGGCACCGGTATTGCCGTCAGGTCTACACGTCCGTCTTCTGCGGGCGGAGCATGTTGATGGGTCTGGGCCATTGACAGAGTTCCACACAGAAGCAAAATCGCAGAGGAGAACTTCATAATCAGCTCAGTATGCCACGTCTCACTAGGCGCTTTTTACCCCAACCCTATCAATTTGTTGCTGGTGTTACTACCCGTCCCCAAAGTTAAGTATCTGTAAAAAAGAGCGCAATTTCGTTGGTTCCAGAATTGCTCACCTACACCGAGGAGGCTTTACAAAGAGCAATGTCGATTTTTGCGTGGATAATCCTAGGCCTGCTGGCCGGGTTCATTGGTAGCAAGATTGTCAACAGATCAGGCGAGGGCATTCTACTTGATATCGTTCTCGGCGTGCTTGGTGCTGTAATCGGCGGTTGGATTTTTAACTTCTTCGGCCATGCCGGAGTGACAGGACTCAATCTTTACAGCCTGTTGGTAGCAGTAGTCGGATCAATCATCTTCTTAGTTGCGTACCACGCGCTACGGCGAGCGTAGGATTTGGGAAAAGGGGCACGGACTTGAATGTGCCCCTTTTCGTTTTTACTGTTATTGACCAGCTCCGAACTTGGCGACAAGTGCTTCTATGTAGTTTGCTTCGTCGCCAATCGCTTTGTTCACAATCACTAACTGCTCTGTCGCTTCTGTAAAGCGCCCCTGCTCCAACGCCTCGCGTACACCGGGCAAAGTCTTCACTCCATAACCCGCATAGGTTCCTGGCGCATAGATCAGGTTCTTAACCCAGGTTCGTCTCGGTAATCCAGCGTCTCCAAGTAGTTTGCGGTCCACGGTTGTCAACTCCGCGTTCAGTTCTTTCCTTTTTTCCGCGTTGAGCATTCCCATTCCTGCGCGCGCTGCGTTGAAGTGAGTCGCCGCTTTTTCAAGCGAAGCAATCGCCTCATCCAAAGACGAGAAATCCACGTCGGGTGGCGCCACTAGCGAAGGCGGAGGCTGCAAACCTTGCTTCGGGTCGTCTGTAATCGCGTACAGACGCATCTCGATATTCCGGTTGCGCGTCTCCGCCTCCCGTTGTAGCGACTTCACCAACTCCTTCACTTCGCGGTCATATTGTTTCAACGTGTGCGCCATCGAAGTAAAGTCGTACGGCAGCACATCTGCAGAGGCGAACCGCATCACGAGTACACCTGCTGTTTGCGCCAGCACCGGACCGTACACTTCTTCTTTGTCCCCAAACTGATCTGTGAACCAAGGCGTGTCATAAGCGGAGTGATAGGTGCCGCTGCGGTCTTCTCCGCCGTAGCCAATGCTCAACGAAGCAATACCGAAATGATCCAAGAACGCCGCAAAGTCCGAACCGCTGCCGATCGCTTCAATAGGAAGTGTCGTCTGGCTCAATGCGTCCTGGCTGGGAGTACCGCCGCCGCGCCGCCCGCCGCGAACCAATAGAGCCGCCTGCTGGCGCTTCCAAACGCTGACGTTCGTCTCTGGATCAACAATGTCCTTCGTCACACTGTTAACCAATTCCTCTAACTCATGTGAGCCGCCAGCGCCGAAAAACCCACGCCCATTCTCATCGGAGTTCACATACAAGGCCGCATGCTTGCTCAATTCTTCTGCGTGCGCTTCGGCCCATTCTGTTGAACCAATCAACCCTGGTTCTTCACCGTCCCACGCTGTATAGATGAGAGTCCTCTTCGGCCGCCAGCCTTGCTTCGCAAGTTCTCCCAGTGCCCGCGCCTCTTCGAGCAAAGCTGATTGCCCCGAGATCGGATCGTCCGCACCATTCACCCAAGCATCATAGTGGTTTCCGCGCACAATCCACACATCCGGTTCTTCCGAACCTTTCATGGTGGCAATCACATCCAGCACTGGCTTCTGTCCCCAAGCAGAGACTAGCTTGAGATGTACCTTTGCTGGGCCGGGTCCGAAATGGTAAGTCATGGGTAACCCGCCGCGCCATTCCGCCGGTACCACAGGCCCTGCGAGCGCCTTCAACAAAGGCTCAGCATCGCCATAGCCGATGGGAAGCACCGGAATCTTCATGATTGTCTCCGCCTCGGAGATCTTCAAGCGCTTCGCTCCCGGGACTGAGCCAATACCTGGAGTGAGCGGGTCGCCTGGGTACAGAGTGGTATCGGAAACACTCCCGCGCTGAATGCCTCCAGGCGGTCGCATTGGTCCTTTCGGCAGAACCTCTGCTTGCGCATATCCGTCATCCGCAGGGTCGGAGTAGATGATGCAACCCACTGCGCCATGCTCGGCCGCCAGCTTCGGCTTCAGCCCGCGCCAACCTCCGCCGTATCGGGCAATCACAATCGCGCCACTTACCGAAATGTTGTGGCGCTGCAAGACTTCGTAATCCGCCGGCATGCCGTTGTTCACGTACACTAGCGGCGCAGTCACATCTCCATCTGCGGAATACACGTTGTAACCCGGTAACTGCGTGCTCTTCTCGTGCGTGTATGGGTCTTCGGCTAACGGCGGCTCATCCATCTTGGCCACAAAGTGACTGGGTGATACCAACTCCAGCACTCTTTCTTTGGGTGTCGGATACAACACATCGAACCGTTCAATGTGGGCATCCCAGCCCCACTCTTTATAGCGAGCCACCAGCCACTCGGCGTTCTGTCTTTGGTAGTCCGATCCGACGTTATGTGGATGCGCCGCCAAATGTTGCATGTTGGCATGCACTCGTTTTGCATCGGGAATCGTTTTGAACCGCGCCTCCCACGTCTGCTCTGCCTTGGATGTTTCGGGCCCGAAGCCGAAGATGGGGGCTGACGAAGGCGACTGTCCCGCCGCTAGCATTGCCGGCACGACAGTCAGGAACACGATGATTTCTCTGCGCAAGATTCCTCCCATGGGAAACGAGCGCGGTTCCCTCCTCCATAGTTAAGCACGTCCGTGCTTACCTACCTGCCAAGCGCTTCGATCACAACCGCCGCCGTTTCAGCTCCCGAGAAGTTCTGCTGCCCTGTAATTAAATTCCCATCTCTGATCGCAAAGCCTCGCCACAAACCCGCCTGCATATAATTGGCGCCGAGTTTCTTCAACTCGTCCTCAATCCGCCAAGGCATGACGTGCTTATCACGAGCCAGGAAATTCATGCTCCACACGGCATTATCTGCAAAATCCTCCTCAACGTTGGCAAAGCCGGTGACTGTCTTGCCTCTCGCTAATGGCTCACCATTGCTCAAGCCACTATCCACGGGCTGATCGACGAATTAGGTTTTGACGCACTTGACGCCGGCCCTCTCAAACAAGCCCGTGTGCTCGAACCATTCGCACTGCTCTGGATCTCTTTGGCCGTTAAGTATGGCTTCAGCCGGAACATCGCCTTCGAATTGCTTCGTCGCCCATCATGACGCCATTATTCTTGCGCGTGGTGATAATGGTCCATGCGAACAAAGTCTTGGGTGGTATTCGCAACCTCGTTGTTCCTTGTAGCTGTTCTATGCCACGGTCAAGCAAGGCAAGCTGGTATGGACAGAGACCTGCTCGAAGTCACCATACCGCAGCTTGAGCACTTCTATCTGATTCATAGATACTCAGTCACCGAAGTGGTGCAATGGCATCTAGCACGCATCGCTAAATACAATGGCATCTATCGAGCCGTAGAGACTGTGGATTCCGCCGGCGCGCTCAGTACAGCCGCTGCGGAAGACGCTGCCGCCAAGCATGTCGGCCTTAAACGCGGCCCCTTGTGGGGTGTGCCTGTTGTGATCAAAGCCAACACCAGCATCAAAGGTTTGGTCACCTCCGATGGTTGGCAAGGTTACTTGATTCCCGGCCACGAACTGATCGCTCCTCAAGACGCACCCATCGTCGCCAAACTGCGCGCGGCCGGAGCCATCATCATGGGCCACACGAACATGCCGGATTTCGCCGCCAGCGATACCAACCGCAGTACTGCGTTTGGCAGAACCGGCAACGCCTACGACGTGCGCTACAGTCCGGGTGGTTCTTCCGGTGGCACCGTCACCGCGATCACGGCGAACTTTGCAGTGCTTGGAACCGGCACTGACACTGGCAACTCGATCAGGATGCCTGCTGCCACTAGCGCCGTTATTGGCGTGCTGCCTACGCGCGGGTTAGTGAGCATCTCCGGCATCGCACCCCTCGATTGGTTGGTCGACGATACCGGACCTATCGCCCGGACGGTCACTGATACCGCGATCGAACTCGGTGTGATGGCCGGCGAAGATCCAAGCGACTTCCGCACGGCCGGTTCCGCTCTCCACGCACAGGCGGCACCGTACACGCAATATCTCAAAGCAGATTCGCTCAAAGGCAAGCGTTTCGGTGTGCCTGCGTTCATTGTGAAAGAGAGCGCTGCCTCTGCTGCCCCCAACATCGGCATCGCTCGAACTCTCCGCCCCGAAACCAGGGCGATGTTCATGAGCGCCATTGAGGGCCTCCGGAAGGCCGGCGCAGAGGTGATCTTCGATGACACTCTTCTCCCCGAAAGCTTCTCTGATCTCATCAGAAAGGTCAACACGCGTCCGTACCGGTTGGAGGGCACACAAAACTTTCTCAAGGACTTTGGCCCAGCCCAATATCACTCGGCCGAAGATTACTTGGCTTCGGTGGGATCGCCTTTGCCGGCAACCGTCACAGGGCTTGCCGGCCCGTCCACCCCCGGACGCGACCAGCAGACGCCAGCACCGCAAAAAGTCTTGGAGACCGATCCCGATGCTGAAGCCAACTTCTTCGCACCTCAACGAAAGGCGTTGGCAGCCTATCGCGAAGTCTTTGACCGTCTGAACCTCGATGGCCTGGTCTATCCAGCTACTCAGATGCCCCCTCCAGATGAAACCATGCCCCAAGATGGGCGCATTAGTAGCGGTCCACACAGCAACACAGGATGGGCCAATCGCATCGGAGTTCCAGCGGTTGTGGTAGTCGGAGGCTTCTACCCCAACGGCCTTCCATTCGGCCTCGAGTTATCCGCGCGACCTTGGTACGATGGCGATCTGCTTGGTTGGGCGTATGCCTACGAACAAGCCACCAAATTCCGGCGCCCTCCCTTACTTGTCGCGGAGGGCTTGATCAGCCAATAATCACTCACGCTCGAACACTGGCAACATCCTGGCCGCGTTCAATACGAACGCCGTCTCCGAACAAACGTGAATCAAAGCTGCTCCAATCGGATGCAAAACGCCGCTCATGGCCAGTGCAATCCCAACAAGGTCAATCGCGATGGTACCGGCAAAGTTCGTAAGTATCACGCGTCGGCACCGCTTGGCGATCCGCAGTACCTCGCTGAACCGTGCCAAGTCATCACCAATTAAAATTACGCCGCCACTCTCCCGTGCAATGTCACTGCCGGATCCCATGGCGATTCCCACATGCGCTTCTACTAACGCCAGAGCGTCGTTAATGCCGTCACCCACCATTGCTACTTTTTTACCCGCAGTCTGCAACTCTCTCACCCGGTCGAGCTTGCCCTCCGGCAGTAGCCCTGCAATAAATCCATCCACTCCCAACCTACTCGCTACTGTTTGTGCCACCGGCATGCTGTCGCCTGTCATCAGCAACACGCGCAACTTCATCTCCTGCAAGCTCCGCACCGCTGGCCCGGCCGAAAGCCTCACGGAATCGGCAATCTGAATTTTGCCTAGCATCCGGCTGCCTTGTGCAACGAATATCTCAGCGCATGAAGTCTTTTCACTTCCCACCACATCAATGCCTAATCTTGCAACAAACTCACGAGATCCAACCAGCGTTGGCAGCCGGCTTACCCAGCAATGAATTCCCCTTCCTGGGAAATAGCGAAAATCCTCCGCCTCCAGCAGCGCTACACCCTGTGCGGCCGCCTTCCGTACAATTGCTTTTCCCAATGGATGTTCTGAGACGCGTTCGGCCGAAGCTGCCACCGCCAAGAGAAACTCTTCTGTAACTCCCGTGGCCGGTAGAATGGACGTCACTTCCGTCTCTGCATAAGTGAGCGTGCCTGTTTTGTCCAACACAACCGTATCCACCGAACTCAGCCGTTCCAGATATAAGCCGCCTTTCACAACGACTCCGCGCCTGGCGGCCTGACCAACCGCGCCTAGAATCGCTAGTGGTGTTCCTGCAGCAACTCCGCACGCGCCCGCCACAATAATCACGGAGATGGCTGAACGCAGGTCGCGAGTCGCAACGACTGTGATCAAAGCTGCTGCTAACGCCACGTACACCAGATACGCCGCTAGCTGGTCTGCTAATCTTTGCACCGGCGCGCGGCTCTTTTCGGCACGTTCCACTGTTTCTACAATCTTTCCGAAGGCCGTATCCCGGCCCACTTTCGCCACGCGCACTTCCAATGCGCCCGACTGATTCATAGTTCCCGCAAACACCTTATCTCCCGACATCTTCTCCACTGGCAGCGATTCGCCAGTAATCGCGGATTGATCTACGAACGAGTTTCCTTTAACAACCTCGCCATCCACGGGAATACAACCACCGGGTCGAATCAATAGGACCTCCCCACTCGCTACGTCGTCTAAGCTCTTAGTTCGCAGTCCGCCGGCTGAAATCGTTTCAGCGAGTTTGGGCAGTTGCTCCGACAAGCTGCGCAGCGCTCGTCTCCCGCGTTCCACTGTTTTCTCTTCCAGTACTTCTGCTATCAACACGAAGAATACAATCACCAACGCCGTGAATACCTCACCAATCAAGAGTGCCGCCGCTAGTGCAATCGTCATAGAAAGCTCCATAGTCATGCGCTTTGACCAAACGTCTTCCAACGCTTCCGCGAAGATGGGATAGCCTCCCGTCAGCGCACACAGCAGTCCCACCAAATCGAAATGGGGGAAGGGCTCCCATACCTTGAGCCAACAGCACACGATGCCAAGGCCGACCAATCCAATCCGCCCGTACTCCCTCCATTCATCTAATGCTGGGTTGGCTGTCACCTCGCCCTCTTCCGGCTTGAATCGTCGAAACACGTCCACTAGCGGAAAGAGTCTTCTTATGTCAACTAGTGCAATTTGAGTTTTCATAGTGTCCACCCCATTCGGAAACTCCTTGCAGTGTAGGGCTGGACGCCCTAGTTGTCGCCTCAATCCGAATGAGCGGACTGAATTCCAGAATGAGCGGACAAGGAATAACTAAATCCGGGTAGCGCGAACAAATCTCGAAGCAACCCCCTCGCGAACATGAGGTTTTGCAGTATTGTGGGAAGTAAGTTCCCAGCATGTTTACTGAAACAAACCTGCATGACCCGGTCCTGGTCAACACCATAGGACACACCGCGGGGGTGCTTCTCTTTGGCTTCATCATTACTCTCTTTCTACGTGATCGCCGCGCCCATGGGGTTCGCCAGACGCAACTCTCTATCGTTGCCGCCGCGCTGGCTTTGGGTTGGAACGTGGGGTCGCTGGTGGCGCTCGGCGTTGATAATCCCGGCTCACTCTCCATGTCAATCGTCATGGCAGCCAGTTTCGCTGTCTTGAGCCTGCTGCCCGCTGTGTTGTTGCAAATCGCTCTACGAGGCCAGTTAACGGGTGTTATGTATGCCGGCTACGCGATTAGCATCACTGCCGTACTGCTGCACGTTGCCGAACTTTTCCTGAGCGGTCCAGCGCCCCATCAGGCGGCGCTGCTGTTGGTCGCCTTTGGTTTCGGCATTCTCACTCTAGTCGCCATTCTTATCAAACGACGCAAGGGCGCTTCGGAATGGATCTCGTTGGCTTGCCTTCTGGTATTTGCCGGCTCATTTCCCCACTTCGGCTATCTACATTTGCGCTCGCCCTGGGCCGCAGAAATCACTTGGCATCACATTGGTATCCCTGTCGCCATAATTGTTTTGCTGCAGGATTACCGCTTTCTGCTGCTGGATACCTTCATCCGCTTTCTGATGAATTCCGGGCTGGCTGCGGCCTATGTCGCCACTATTCTTTTCCTGAACAACCGCTTCCACCTATGGCAGCTCACCACCTCCAGCATGTTCCTCAGCGGCTTAGCGTTAGTCGCGTTGTGCTTATCGCTGATATTTTTCGCCCACGTTCGCAACATGTTCCAACGCTGGATTGGCCGCGTCATTTTCCGTCGCCAGAACCTCGATAGTGGCATTCACCGCATCACGAAACTGCCTTCCCAAAATCAGACTGAAGACGAACTGTTACTCGGCGCCGCTCGGGAACTAGCCACTCATCTTCGTACCGATCGCTTTGCCGTCGTCGCTGATCTAGGAGGCGCTAAGCAACTGGATCAACCCGCCATCCTGTTCGGCGGTCTGCTGAATCCTCACCTGCCCGAGAAACTTCTTTGGGCCGAGGCACTCATTCCCTTGCGCTTTTCCAGCGGCGAAGTGCGTTTTCTGCTCACTGGTCCGCGCCGTGGCCGCCAGCGCTACCTCAGTGAAGATCTCGAAGACATGCGCCGCCTTGGCTCTGCCATCGTCGAATCTGTAGAGCGCTTCCGCTCGGAAGAACTTAGGCGTCTGGCCACCCAAGCCGAACTGCGTGCGCTGCAGGCACAGATCAATCCACATTTTCTCTTTAACGCTTTCAACACTCTCTACGGCACGATTGATCGCGGTTCCTTCGAAGCGCGCCGCCTCGTTCTCAACCTCACCGATATCTTTCGTTACTTCCTGCAAAGCGACCGTTCTTTTATTCCGCTCTCGGAGGAGATGCGCATTGTGCGTGCCTATCTCGAGATCGAAGCTCTCCGGCTCGGAGATCGACTCATCACCGAACTCCAGGTGAGTGAGCCGTCTCTCTCTGTGATGATCCCTATCCTCTCGATTCAACCGCTCGTCGAGAATGCTGTCAAACACGGCGTAGCCGCCAAAGGTACAGCAGGGCGCGTTACCGTGCGCGTGCACAACGATCAAGGTCTTCTACACGTGAGCGTCGAAGATACCGGGCCGGGCTTCTCGAATGAAGCCTCTGTTAGCTCTGCGGGAATGGGCTTAGGACTCAGCAACGTGCGCCGCCGTCTTAGTCTCGCCTATGGGCCCGGGGCGGCTCTGGCCGTTCACTCCAGTGAGTTCGGCTCTACCGTTTCCTTCTCCATTCCAGCCACCGTTCGCCCACAGAACGTCAACCGGGAGGTTGAAGTTGCCGGCTAGGCAGCCTGATGCAGTGGCTCTATTGCGCGTACTCATAGTCGACGATGAACCTATCGCTCGCAGGGTCCTCCTCCAAGAACTCAACGCCTTGGAGGGAATGCAGGTTGTGGGCGAAGCCGAAAACGGCGAGACCGCGCTTGCCCTTATCTCCGGCCTCAAGCCGGATCTCGTCTTCTTAGACGTGCAAATGCCAGTCATGGGAGGCTTTGAGCTACTGAGTCACTTCAGTGGCGGCTTCATGCCCGCCATCGTCATGGTTACGGCGTTTGATCAACACGCGGTCCGCGCCTTCGAAGCCGGGGCCATCGATTATCTGCTTAAGCCTGTCAGCCCTGCGCGCCTGCAACAGGCCGTGGAACGCGCTCTCCGTATGCGCGCGAACCCTCGCGCTGTGGCTGAGAGTATTGCCCAGCTGCAACAAATCGCACCCGCCGTGTCCTCTTCTCCCGATGCACGTCTTCGTAAAATCGTTGGCAAGGCGGGCGAAGAGTACTTCCTCCTGGGCCCAGAAGAAGTTCTTGCCTTTCAAGCCGATGGTGACTTGGTGTGGATTATTACGGCTAAGAAGCGCTACTTAGCCACCCAAAACCTCAAGACTCTGGAAGAGCGCCTAGGTGCCGATTCCTTTCGCCGCATTCATAGAAATGCGTTAGTCAATGTCAACCAGATACGCAAGATGAGTATGCTAAGCAGTCAGCGCTGGCTCATCACGCTCAGCAACGGCCAGGAATTTATTGTCAGTAAGCGCCAGGCTTATAGGGTGCGCGACGTCCTTCAGTGGTGACTTAAAATCCGCTTACGGCGCAACTAGCCCGTTCACCGGAAATTCCAGGTCGTTTACCCGTATTAGGTAAACGATTTGGGCCGAAGGGCTCCAAACTCAAAGCATGCGTTTCGCCTGTGCCTTCGTATTCGTCTCATACCTCTCTCTTGCTTTCGGTCAATCTACCAGCGGTAACTCAGGTACCGTCCGCGGATTGGTGCAAGATCCGTCCGGCGCCGTGATAGCGAAGGCAAGCGTGGAAATTGAGAATCCTGTCTCGCATTATTCCCAAGCCGTCCAAACCGATGGTCAGGGAAACTTCGTGCTTCCTAATCTTCCTTTCAACAACTACCACCTCGTAGCCACGGCGCCTGGCTTTAAAACGGACGTAGCGGACGTGGACGTACGTTCCACTGTCCCGATCCAAATCAAGATCGCACTCAAGCTCGGCACGACCGCCACCACCGTGGATGTTGTTGCCGAAGGAGGTGATCTAGTCGAAACAGATTCAACCGCACACACCGATGTGGATCGCGGCCTATTCGAGAAACTGCCGCTAGAGAGCCCATCTTCTTCGATGAGCGCACTGGTCACTAATTCGGCCCCCGGTGTCTCGGCCGATTCCAACGGTCTCTTCCATGGCTTGGGCGATCACGCCTCCAATTCCTTCTCGCTTGATGGCCAGCCCATCAGCGATCAACAAAGCAAAGTCTTTTCCAATCAAATTCCGCTTGAGGCCGTACAGTCGTTGGAGGTCATCGAAGGCGCACCTCCCGCCGAATACGGCGACAAAACAAGTCTGGTCATCGTAGCTACCACCCGCTCTGGCTTGGGAGCACTAACTCCGCACGGCGATATTTCTACTTCCTACGGCACCTTCGGCACTGCGAACTTAGGAGTCAATCTGGCCTACGGCGGCAACAAATGGGGCAACTTCATTTCAGCCAGCGGCCTCCAAACAGGGCGCTTCTTAGACGGCCCTGAGTTCCAAACGATGCATGATCATGGCAATGAAGAAAGCATCTTCGACCGTGTGGACTTAGACCTGTCACCCGCCGATACCTTCAGCCTCAATCTCAGTTTCACGCGCTCATGGTTTCAAACACCTAACTCTTACGATGCCCAGAACGCCACCGCTTGGTCGGGCTTGGTGGTAGATAACGGCGGCCTTGGTCCCAACGGTCTTCCCGTCGGTTCCCAAGATCAGCGCTCGAAAATCACCACGTTCAATATCGCCCCCACTTATACTCACACGCTCAATGCGCACACCGTATTAACATTCGGTGCTTTCCTGCGACAGGATCAATATAACTACTACCCGAGCGATAATCCCTTTGCGGACTTTTCACCCGGCGTGCAGACGCAAACCATCGGGCAGAATCGCCGACTCACGAATGCCGGCGCGCGCGCTTCACTCTCTTACGTGAAAGGCATTCACAACATCAAATTCGGCGGCGTGTACGAACACACATTCATTACCGAGCGCGACCGCTTCGGCATTGTTGATCCAACGTTCAATGCACCGTGCGTGAACGCCGATGGTTCTGCGGTGACCGACCCCAACATTGCCACTACCGACCAATGTTCCGGCTCTTTGCAAGCGAACCCGAACTACGTCCCGCTGCTGGGCCAGTATGATCTCACTCGTCCCGGCACGTTTACGGGCTTGTACGGGTTCTTCGGCCACGCCGACATCAAAGAGTTAGCGCTCTACATACAAGACACCATCAGTTTCAAGAACCTCACGTTCAATCTGGGACTGCGGGGCGACAAATACAATGGCATCACTTCGGCTGGGCAAGCGGAACCGCGAGTCGGCGTCGCCTATAACTTCAAACCTACGAACACTGTCTTCCGTGCCTCCTACGCTCGCACATTGGAGACACCCTTCAATGAGAACCTGGTGCTCGCCAGCCTCGGTTGTGATAGCCCGGTAGTGAATGCTCTAGAGACAATCGTGCAAGGCTACGCTTGTTCGACGGTGCCTCTGAGCCCTTCCACTCGGAACGAATATCATGTTGGCCTGCAGCAAGCGTTCGGCCGCTATTTGGTCATTGATGCGCAGTACATTTGGAAATATACCGATCGCGCTTTTGACTTTAGCGTCTTAGGCAACACGCCCATTACTTATCCCATCGAGTGGGCCAAATCCAAGATCCCCGGCTACACGTTGCGTGCCAGCCTGCCGGAATTTTACGGCTTCTCAGCCTATGTGGTGGCTTCGTCTGTAGCGGCGCGCTTCTTCGGTCCGCAAGTGAGTGGAATTGGGGCAACACCCTCTTCCGTTGGTGACACAACCGTGTTCCGCATTGATCACGATGAGCTGTTTAACGAAACAACCCATCTCCAATATCAGTTCAAAAAGAATGGACCCTGGATCGGTTTCAACTGGCGCTATGACAGCGGCTTAGTGGCCGGACCTGTTCCCTGCGCCGGCGGCAATTGCGTTAACGGGCCCAATGGCAGCGACACCGTTGTTGATTTCTCGGGCCTGACGCCAGACCAGCAATACGAAGCTGGCCTCACGTGCGCCGGTGTTCACGCCACACCGACTACGCCGATCAATGCAACTGGCCTTTGCCCAGCGTCTCAATATTCGTCCACGCTGGTGAGCATCCCGGCCGCTGGCACTGAGAATGACGATCACAATCCGCCGCGCATCGCGGCGCGCAATCTTTTTGATCTGGCCGTCGGAGACGACAATATTTTCAAAGGCGACAAATATAAATGGAGCGCCCGTTTCACGGTGGTGAATGTCATGGATAAGGAAGCGCTTTATAACTTCCTTTCGACTTTCAGTGGGACGCATTATGTAACGCCGCGTACCCTTACCGCCACGATTGGGTTTCACTTTTAAATGATGGGAGGCCTATGAGAGCGCGCACCACAGGTACGGCGCTACCGCTCGCATCGCCATAAACTGTGATAGTGAGCGGCCTTTCTGGCGCTCCCACACCAACCGTTTGGTTTGTTCGTCAATGGGACCGACATACCAAATTCTGCCGGTGGGTAACGAGTCCAGATGCAACACTTTCGCGACCGCAAGATAGAGGTCTTGCCAAAGCGCCGGCCCGCCACGAGAATGCGGAAGCGGGCCGGGCAATCAGACACCTCTTGTTGACACTGCTTCAGAGATGGTGTGCGGAGCTTCTCATGACTAGCCGATGCGCTCGCCTTTTGAGTTTTTAAAAACGATGCAATCGGGCGGAGCGGGTGCGGGCGAAGCCGGTGTCACGGCCGGTGCGGGCGGAGGAGGGGGCGTCTTTGTTGGAGCGCCCGTATCCGAGAGAGCCGGCAACCCGGGGCGAAAGCCGCAACGTGTCTGCGCCCAGAAAATCGAGGCAGCGGTGTTAGTGCCGGAAGTTGCCATTTTGTGCAGCGTTTCCGTGACTTGTAAATTGGCGTAGATGGCGGATTCCGAAAGTTCGGCTTTGCAATTGCGACGCAACTTCTTGACTCCGATACCAAAAACAATGGCGATTTGATAATGCGGAATGCCCAGGGCCGCCATGCGGGAAATCTTGAGACGATCTTCCGGTGTGGGATTCCATCTTGGACGTCCCGTGGGTTTGACTGGCCCTTCCGGATGCTGCTGTTCCTCCGGCAAATCGGCGATGCTTTTTTCAGTTACTTCATCCATACGCTTCCATCCTTGTTCGTGAAAACTATTGACTTACCAACAAAGTGTAGAATCGCGGCGGTTGGGATTTATCGGCGAAAGTGACTTAAGTGATTGAAAAGATTGTGGTGAAATTTATTTTCATCACCTGTGATCGACGAAATGGGGACGGCGGGACGAGCATCGGAGAGAGCCGTCTCAAAGCAAGCGGAAGCGGATGCGCCGCCGAAAGCGCCGAGTTCTGCAGATCAAGAATGATCGCCCAGGTAGAAGCTACGGATGCGGTTGCCGAGGTTTTGGAAGGAGACAACGTCGTTGGGTTTTTCGATGTAGCAGTCTGCTTCGGCGGCGCTGGATTTCATTACGTCTTCGGGAGATGAACTTACCACGATGACTCGGAGGCTGCGTAACTCCGGGGTGTTGCGAATGAAGGAGAGAACCTCCGGCCCATCTACTTTGCGTAGATTCAAATCAAGAATCACCAAGTCGGGTAACTCCATGTCTTCATATCTCCCCTGTTGGGCGAGAAAGGCCAAGGCGGGCTCGCCATCATCGAGAACGATCGGCTGGTTTTTAAAACCACCGTTTTTGAGAGCGCGCTTCATCATCAAGACATCGACGGGGTTGTCTTCGACTAACAATATTTTCGGTTCGGGATCAGTATCATTGCCGGACATAATGACAGCCGTTGCGCCATAGGTGGCGTTACCCCAACTTTAAACTATTGGCGTTGAGGGTATGTCGGGATCTGGTGATTCGAATGGATTACTCGACGAATCCACGAATGAGTTAATGTGGGCGGGCTCTGACGAATCTCAGCGCGAGTTGAAATTTGTAGCTGCTATCGGATCTGGAGAAAGGAGCTAATCTAGGCTTATACGCGATGGACCTCGTGGCGCTCGTCGAAGAGATCGAAATGCGAGTAAAGTATTTGCCCGTTCGAACCGCGGCGTCTTTGAGAGGCCTGCGCCGCGAATATTCAAAACGCCTTAAGAAGGTGCCAGCGGAGGACATAGTGAAAATTGCCTCCGCATTAATCGCCAATCGGCGTGTTCCTCGCTTTATTGGTGATGAACTCATCGCCAGTCGTACGGATGCTTTGGCAACTCTTGATCGGGCCAAACTGGAACTCCTTGGTTCAGCTATTTCAAGCTGGGATCAGGTCGACTGTTTCGCCAGCTATCTCTCTGGTCCGGCGTGGCGCGAAGGCTCCATCGATAGCAAAACAATAGTAGAGTGGGCTCAATCGAGCAACCGCTGGTGGCGACGCGCTGCGCTCGTCAGCACTGTTCCGCTAAACGTGAAGGCCAGAGGCGGACGAGGCGACGCGGCGCGCACGCTTCGTATCTGTAAACTTCTCATCGATGACCGAGACGAGATGGTAGTGAAGGCTCTGTCGTGGGCGCTCCGGGCGCTGGCGCGGCAAGATTCAGAGGCAGTGCGGCAGTTCTTTAAAGAGACTGAACTGCGGTTACCGGCACTTGTGCGTCGAGAGGTTCGACACAAGCTTATGACAGGACGAAAGAATGGCTAGGTCTTCGCCCGCAACTCAAGACGCTGGGTAGCCTATGCGGATAATCACAGTAACGTACCCATCACTGTCGAATGCGCCCTCGTCGCAGAAAGTTTCAAGCCGAGCGACGAAGGCGCGAGCCACCCTTGGCGGCTTAGAACGAAATGCGGGCCGTGAGCTGAATCTGACGAGGCGTCCAATAAGACGTTTGGAGAGATTCAACGCCGGTTGTCGTGTTTGGGTTCACTCGGCCTTGGATATTGAAGCAGTTGAAGGCGTCGAAGTTCACGCGCAGGCGGACGCGCTCGGTAATGGCAAAACTTTTGTAGATGGACGAATCCATTTCGTAGTTCATCGGTCCGAGTAGGATTGTCTGCGAAAAAGGATTGGCGCCAGAAGGTCCGGGCGAATAAGCCGTAACCACTTTGCTGCCGTTCGCAAGCGTAACGGTCACGTTGTTGTTGCCGAAGTTGGCGGCGCCCGGTGTATTGTTGATCGGCGCCAGGTACGGAACGTAGCTGGCGGGAATTCCCGTGACTCCTCCCTTGGCAGCATTGACGAGAGTCGGAGATATGTATCCGTTGAACCACAGGTACGCGGGGTGGCAGACGCCGCTGCTGCAGTCCGTTACAGGCTCAGAACTCCCATACACTTGCAGATTGCCGGTGGCCCCCCAGTTGCTCGAAGCCACCTGGAATGATTGTGAGACCGCTTGGCCGACATAGGCGACTTGATAACCGCCCAACACCGCGTTCACAAACTTGTTTGAGTTACTCAGGAAGCGGCGGCCGCGGCCGATTGGCAGATCATAGATGCCGTTGAACGTGAGGTGGTATTCCGGAATGGCGGTATCCACGTGATAATTCTCATAGCGGTTCAGGGCTTGGCTTGGATTGAGGAGCGTACCCACATTCATGTTGGCGGGCAAGACACCGGGCGCAAAGTCCGCCGCCGGATACAGAACGCTATCGCGGAACGTATTGCCGCCCACGCGAAACGCGCGCGAGTACACATAGAAGATTTGATAGGCGAAGCCCTTCTTGAAAGGCCGCTGGTAGTTGAGTTGCAGCGAACTATCGTTCGACCAACCAGTCTTCTGTGAGATGACATTGCCACCCCAGGTAGTGTTGTCGTACGGGCGCGTAGCCACCGACGCATACTTGCCCGTGGGAGGTGTGGTGCCGGTAGCCAATTCCCAAACGTAGTTTGACGGTGCATTGTTGTATTGATAGTTCTGATCAAGGTTCGAACCGTGAGTGAAGACATAGCTCACGCGGAACACCGAACCATCGCGGAAAGGCTGCTCGAGCGTCATGTTGGCTTCGCGCACATGATCGGGCGGATACTGTGCCGCCAACGATTCTCCGATGCTGATGCCCGGTAACAGCGCGGTGGTCGAGGTACTGTTCACTACGCCGGAACTGTTCACGCCAGCCACCACGGATTGTGGCGCGCGCAGCAGATAGTTGGGAAGGCCGTCAGGCGACTGCGACGCGGCCGTATAGCTTTGCGAGTAACTGGCGGTGAACGGATAGTTCGCGGTTAGGTAGCGTATGGAGTTGCGGACCGGGACTGGATAAATATACTCGCCATAGCCGCCGCGCAGAACCATTCCTTTCGGGACGAACGAGGGTGTCCAGGCAAACGAAGCTCGCGGAAGAACGTTGGCCATGCTGTTGGCAAAGCCGGCAGATGAGATACCGGCTTGTGCGGGCGTTTCGAATTTCACGCCAAGGTTTTGCAGGTTCGTGACTAAGGCCTGTGTCGTGTAGCCGTTATTGATGAAATCGCCAATTGGCTTCGGCAGTACCAGCGCGTCGTTCTTCAGGTCGAAGGTGACGAAGTTGTCGTTGCGTGCGTGGGGCGAAGGATGCATCTCCCAACGAAGGCCGAGATTCAGAGTGAGATGGCTGCCAACGTGATAGTTGTCCTGAATGTAGGTATCGAATTCGTTGTCTGATGCCTGATTAAAAGGTGCGTTCTTGTTTTGGGTGTAGCTGTCGGCGGCACCCAGAAAGAAATCGGCATCGGCGTAACCGGTGTTAGCCTTGGCCGCATAATTGGCGCCGGTGGTGGGGTCATAGATGGCCGTGGCTAGGTTCGAAAACGCGATTTGGTCCGGCGAACGGTCTGAAAGATAAGAAAAGCGTTCGTGTCGGATTCGCCCGCCGAAGGCAAGCTGATGTTTGCCCGCAATTTTGTTGAAGTTCTGATCGAGCGTGGCCAGCATCTGGCTCATGCCGTAATACCATTGCGAGCCGCCGTAGGGCATGATCAGGTTAGAGCCGATGGCCGGGAAGCCTACTTGCCCGAAGTCATTGGGCAAGCCCAGTTGCTGCTCATAGTTCGCCAGGGACGCAGGATTGCCCTGGACATACATTCGCTGCCACTGCTGACTGGCGATGGTTTCCGAAAAGAACGTGGGCGAAAAGATGTGTGAGTAACCAAACGCGTAGCTTACGGTTTGGATGGGGATGTCCTGAAAGCCAGTCGCGCCCGCGGGCAATCCGCCGCCGGCAATGTTCGCCGGTGAATTGGCCGGATAATTGCGCAGGGCCTGCTGTTGCTGATCAATATCGCTAAACCGAGCGTAGACACGATTGCTCTGGTCAAAGAGGTGATCCACCCGGAAGCTGATGTTCGGAACGGTTTGGGTTGTTGGGTTGACCGCATTGAAGTTCGAATTCACGAGCGGGTTGTCGCCGGTCTGTGGAAGGGGCGTCGCGGCGTAGAGTGATGCCGCGAGCGGGCTTTCGCGGGTCATCGGGATTTGGTTGTTCGGAAAAGGCGTGCGCGCGTAGTTGGCGCTGGCGCCTTGCGTGGTGGCCGGGTCATAGAGGATCTGTGGGATACCGGCGCTGTTGATAAGTCCGCTGAAATTACCATTGCGCATAGCCAGTGTGGGAACCGTGACCAGTTCGTTGGAGTTCTGCCGCAACGAGAAACGTTCGTAGGCGAAGAAGAAGAACGATTTGTTTTCGCCATGATACAGCTTCGGCACGTAAATAGGGCCCCCTACGCTCCCGCCGAATTCATTCCTTACCAAATGCGGCGCGGCATAATTGGATGGGTTCTGGCGCGCTTTGGCAATTCCGAAATAGTTATCGCGATTGGTTTCAAAAAGCGAGCCGTGCACCGCATTGGTGCCGGACTTTGTTGTGAGAATGACCGTCGCGGGCGTAGCGAACTGTGCGCTGGAATTCATGGTTTCGAACTTGGCTTCCTGTACGGCATCGGGATCAGGGAGTGTGGCTTGCGATGAGTTGGCTTCGCCGCCGAAATTGCGGTTGGTCATCGGTGCGCCGTCGAGCGAATACTCCATCGCCTCTCCCATCAGGCCGTTGGCGCGCGTGCCGCCGGCTTCTACGCCGGGAACGGTGTTCTGCGCTAGTCCTAACACATTGCGGCCGTTTTGCGGGAGTTGATCAATGCGGTTGGCATCGAGTTCGGTACTAACTACACCGCTGTCATAAGTGGCCAACTGAATGGATTCGCCAGTCACGGTGACTTGCTCTGTGACATCCCCCACAGCCAGCGCCGGATCAAGAACAGCCACTTTGGCATCTTGCAACTCCACGACAGTCTGGTACTTCTTCATGCCCGGCGCGCTGAAAGTAACGGTGTAGGTCCCGGCAAATAGACCCGGAACGGCGTAGAAGCCGCTAGCGTTGCTTTTCGTGTCATTTGCTACCGACGTCGCCTGGTTGATTAGGTGAACGGCGCAATTCGGGACCACGGCGCCGGTAGAATCCTGGACGGTGCCTTGAATGACGCCTGCGCCGCTTTGCGCGTAGGCTGTCACGGCGATCGCGAACAAAGCCGCAGGCAAGAACTTCCTGACAAGGGAAATACCGATGCTCATGTTGTTTTCCTTTTAGCAACCAGATTTTGGTTTGGGTTATTCTATCACTCGTGCAGCTACCGGCATTTGCGCTTGTTCTGAACTTGCTGCTAACAGGTGCCGCGTTCGGCGGTCAAAGCCGCAATGTCTGCGGTAATTGTCATCCGAAAGTGATGGAGACTTATCGGCGGACCGGCATGGCGCGGTCTTTTTATAGCGCGTCAAAGCAAAACATGGTGGAGGATTTCAGCGCTAAAAGTACGACTTTTTATCACCAGCCGTCGAACACGTACTTCGCGATGATTGAACGCGAGGGGAAGTATTTTCAGCGCGGGTATCAATTGGATGCGCGCGGCCAACCGATCAACGCGACTGAGAAACAGATTGATTATGTGATGGGTTCCGGTAATCACGCGCGGACCTATTTGCATCGGACAAGCGCGAATACGTTGATTGAACTGCCGTTGGGATGGTACGCGGAAAAAGGTGGCTATTGGGCGATGAACCCCGGCTATGACAGGCCGAACCACGATGGATTCCGACGGCCGATTACCTACGACTGCTTCTTTTGTCATAACGCCTATCCGAAGATCCCGCCGGGACATGAGCAACCGTTAGCCGAGCCTGTCTACGAAGGCCCTTTGCCGGAGGGCATCAATTGCCAACGGTGTCATGGCGATGGGGAACGGCATATCAAGTTAGCCGGTACGGCGGGAGCAAAGCGTGTAGACATTCGAGCCGCGATTGTGAACCCTGCGCGGTTGAGCGCGCAGAGGCAAATGGAAGGATGCATGGTGTGCCACCTGGAGAGCACCAGCTTTCCTTTGCCCAATGCGTTACAGCGCTTTGAGAGGGGCGCGTTTTCTTTCAAACCGGGCGAACCCTTGGCAGCCTTCATTTTGAACTTTGACCACGCGCCAGGGACGGGGCGGGAGGACAAGTTTGAAATCGTCAACGCGGCTTACCGGCTGCGGCGTTCGGCGTGCTTCTTGAAGAGCCAGGGAAAAATGCTTTGCACCACGTGTCATGATCCGCACAACATTCCGCGCGGTGAAGAAGCGGAGCGGCACTACACCGCCGTCTGCCGGCAATGTCACGTGCAACTGGCGGGACATGTGCGCGAAGAAGGATGCGCCGGTTGCCACATGCCCAAGCGGCGCACCGAAGACGTGATTCACGTGGTGGCCACTGACCACTTTATTCAGCGCCGCCCGCCCGCTGGAGATTTGTTGGCGGAACGAAACGAACGGCGGGACGCTTATCGCGGGCCTGTCGCTCTCTACTATCCGGAAACTCTTCCGAGGACGGCTGAAAACGATTTGACTCTAGCCGTGGCGCAGGTCATTCAAGGCAGCAATGTGACGGCGGGCCTTGCGCAGTTGAGTGCTGCCATTCAAAAGTACCAGCCGAAACGGCCTGAGTATTATCTTGAACTCGCGGAAGCGTTCAGGAATAACGGGCAGCTTGCGAAGGCGATTCCCATGTACCGACAAGCGGTGGCACAGAATCCGAAATTTGCGTTTGGACTCCAGAAACTGGGGACGGCACTCCGACAGACTGGGCAGCTAAAGGAAGCTTCCGATGCACTGAAGCGATCGGTAGCGGCTGATACCGGCCGGGCGCTGACATGGCATGAACTGGGCTTGACCTATCAGGCGCTGGCCCGACCCGCCGACGCTCTGGCCGCTATGCAAAAAGCGTTGGAGTTGGATCAGGACTTGCCGGAGGCCCACAACAACCTTGGGATGCTATGGCTGTCGGGCGGATCTCCCGCGCTCGCCGAGTCGGAGTTTCGCGAGGCGATTCGCAATCGGTTGGATTATGCGGACGCGCACGCGAATCTAGCCGGGTTGCTCTCAGCCACGGGGAAGTTGGACGAAGCGCAGAGCGAGTTTGCTATTGCGTTGCGCTTACGGCCCAACGATGCGGCGACACACTACAACTATGCAGTGATGCTGGGACGGGCCAAGCATTTTGATGAGGCACAACGTGAGTTGGAGCAGGCTTTGCACGCCGATGCGGAGTTCGTCGATGCCCACCTGTTGCTGGGTGACCTATTAATGGCGACGCAGCACGTGCCGGAGTCGGCGTCCCACTATCGACAGGCTCTGCGGATTTCACCAAACTCAGCGCGAGGGCATCTGGGTCTAGGGGCGGCGCTGGTTCAGACTGGAGACTTGGCCGGTGGTATTGCGGAGTTGAAGATGGCAGCGGCGAGCGGCGATTTCGTGATTCGGCAACAGGCGACTGAGATTTTGGGGCAGATCAAGTAGCCGCTTCGAGAGGAGNNATCCTACTGTGCAATGCGAAATAGCTTACAGTTTCGCCAGCCGAAGAATGGAACGCGCGACGAAGTCGACAAAAGAATCGTTTTGAGAAAGCGACGTAGAGTACGATACGAGTTGCTCATTTTCGGGCATTGAAGAAAGCGTTGGAGGTTATCTATGCTTCGGGTGCTAATGGTGATGTTGTTAGGAGCGAGCTTTTGCCTCGCGCAAGACCCGGGTGATTTCAAACCCGCTACCTCCAACGTATTGGACGCACAGTACCCGAGGGTGGACAGCTCTTCCCGCGTAAAGATCCGCTTTAAGGCCCCAGATGCCACTAAGCTGAGGGTCAATTTTTGGAGCGGCGAGAAGGCCGACATGGAAAAGCAACCGGACGGGTTCTGGACTTTCACCACGAAACCGATGGCGCCGGGCCTTCACTATTACACGATCGTCGTCGACGGCGCGGATGTAAGCGACCCCGGCAGCACCGCCTATTTTGGCGGCAGTAAATGGGCCAGCGCGGTCGAGGTTCCGGAGGCAGGGACAGACTATTATCTACCGAAGGATGTGCCACACGGCCAGGTCCGTGAGATCTGGTATCACTCCGGCGTCACAGGAACTTGGCGGCACGTGGTCGTGTATTTGCCACCAGACTATGACAGACAGATCAACACGCGCTATCCGGTTTTATATTTGCAGCATGGTGGGGGAGAAAACGAAACAGGTTGGGTCCGGCAGGGTGATGCTCATTTCATCCTCGACAACTTGATTGCCGGCGGTAGCGCCAAGCCAATGATCGTGGTCATGGCGAATGGGTACGCGAGCCGGGCAGGATACGTAGCTCCCGATCTAACCGGCAAGCCGTTTGGTTCGCCAGAATTTCTCAAGGTCATGCAGGAGCGTATGAGCGCGTTCGAAGACGACATGACCCAGGCGCTCATCCCGTTCATCGATAAGTCGCTCCGGACGCTGGCCGATCGTGATCATCGCGCTATGGCTGGCCTTTCCATGGGCGGCATGCAGACCTTCCAAGTCACCTTCGATCATCTCGAACTGTTCTCCTATATCGGTGGATTCAGCGGCGCGGCGAATCCGTTCGTGCCGGGTAACAACGACCTCGACATCAAGACTGCCTATCACGGAGCAATGGCTGACCCGGCGGCGTTTGCGAAGCGCGTTCACTTACTCTGGATCGGAGTAGGAACGAAAGAGCCTGACCGGATGAAAGCCGGGCTGGAGAAACTGCATGCCGCGCTCGATGAAGGCGGTGTTCAGCATGTTTTCTATCAATCGCCCGGCACGGACCATGAATGGCAGACTTGGCGCCGAGATCTGAAAGATTTTGTACCGCGGCTCTTTTAGCGCCCCGCGTCCTATTGAAGGCCGGCACGGGCGCCCGCTTAGTTAGGCATGGCCATGGCTTGTGTATCAACAGTCCCCGCTCGATAAAGCGGCGTTTTCACGGGTTCTTCAATCAGGTGGCTGGCCCGCTTACCGCCCAGCAAGAGCGGCGAATCGCGGATCGCCATGCAGCGAATTAAAATTCGTGTCCTTCGCGAGCCCTTGGCGCACATCGGCAACCAGGCGATGCTCAAACGCGAACTGCAGATTGCGGAGAGCTTCTTCCGACTTGCCCTCGCGGGCGAAAACAGTCGCTAAAATATACACCGAGTACGCGGTATCGGGGTGATCCGCGCCAAAAACTTTCATGTAGCCGTCCACCGCCTGGTGCGCCGCCATCTCGGCCGCCGGGTATTTACTTTCTTGCGCCAAGACGAGCGCCAAGCTGTTCAGCGTTGCCAGAAAATCAGAATGCGCGGGACCCAGCGTGCGACGCTCCGCGTCCAGGGTGCTTTGGATCAGTTTCTCGGCTTCCCGATATTTCCCCTCCGCCACCAGAACATCGCTCAGATTTCCGGCCGTCACCAGCGTGGAGCGATGCTCGACGCCCAGCACTCGGCGCTTCACCGCGAGCGTCTCGCGGAACAATTTCTCCGCCTCGCCATGGCGTTGCTCTATCTCCAGCGTCAGCGCGAGATTTCCGGCATCCATCAGCGTGTTCGGATGGTCAGGGCCAAAAACGCGGCGGTTGAGTTCGAGAACCATCCTGAATTGCTTTTCCGCTTCGGTCAGCTTGCTCTCCTGCAATAGCGTGCTCGCCAGATTCGCAGCGTTGCGTAAGCTCTCCGGATGATCGGGCCCCAGCAAGCGCTGGTCCGTCTCCCACAACTCTCGAAAGGTTTTCTCGGCCTCGGCGAATTTGCCCTGGTACGCGAGATCGATGGCCAGCTTGCTGTCGGCCTCACGCGTCAATTTATCATTCACCCCAAATACTCTGGTGGCTGTGTCCACCACTTGGCGACTTAACTTTTCCGCGTCCGCATAGCGCCCTTCATTATCCAGAATATTCCCGAGTAGAGACTCCGCGGACAGAGTATCGCGATGGTTCACACCAAGATCTTGTTGAAGAGCAGTCAGTGTGGCGCGCGCTAACTTTTCGGCCTCCGGGTAACGGCTTTCGGCATTCCACCCCCCGGCCAGGCTGATCGCGGACTTCAGAGCCTCCGGGCTCTTGACGCCGAGTTGTTTCCGCTGTATTTCCAGCGCCCTCTGCAGCAAGGCATCCGCCTTGGGATACAGCCCGATGTCGAGGTACACGTTTCCGATCACCTGCATCATCTGGGCCCGCATTTCGGGATCTTGCTTGAGTCCGGTATCGAGCTCGGTGGCGGCCTTATCCAGAATTTCGCGCGCGCGGATATCGTTGCCCCGCGATTCGCTCGGGTTCGATACCTTGAACATGTTCGTGATGAACGCAGTCACGCGGTCGGCGCGGTCGCGCTCACGCCGAATGCGTTGCAACTCGAAGGATTCAGCGACGGCCACGCCCGCCAGCAGCAGCGCCACCACGGCGGCAAACGAAACTCCGAGCCAATGACGCCGGGCATATTTTCCAGCTCGATAAAAGGTGCTGGCGGGCCGGGCCTCCACTGGTTCATCGCGTAAGTAGCGTCCGATGTCGGAAGCGAACTCGCCGGGCGATGCATAGCGGCGCGCGCGGTCTTTCTCCAGTGCCTTGAGAGTGATGGCGTCCAAATCGCCGCGCAGCACTCGATTGCGCGTGGCGGCCGAAGGCTGGCTTACCTGCATGCTCGGCGCTTTGGTCTCATCGTCCTTGATCCGTTGGAGAAGAGTGAGATAGCCATCGTCCGGATTCCGGCTCAGGTCGAGTGGGGTTCTTCCGGTCAGCAGTTGATAGAGCAACACGCCCAACGAGTAAACGTCACTGCGCGTGTCGATATCTTGCCGCCCCAGGTCCGCCTGCTCCGGACTCATATACTCAAACGTGCCCAAAATGGTGCCCAGTTCGGTCATGCTGGTTTCGCCGTTCACTCCCGCGTCGAGCGCTTTCGCCAGCCCGAAGTCGATGACCTTCGGAATCGGTCTGCCCTCCAGCTCACTTACTAGAATGTTCGATGGCTTGAGATCGCGATGGAGGATGCCTTTTTGATGCGCGTATTGAATCGCCTGGCAGACTTGCACAAAAAGATCGAGCCGTTCCTTTACCCCCAGCTGCTTGCGTTCGCAGTAAAGAGTGATCGGCGTTCCTTCCACTAATTCCATGGCGAAGTAGGGCAAGCCTTGGCTGGTGGTTCCGGCATCGAATACGTGCGCGATGTAGGGGTGATCCAGCATCGCCAAGGCGCGCTTCTCACTCTCAAAGCGCGCAATGACGCTTTTCGATCCCATACCCGGCTTGATCACTTTCAACGCCACGTCGCGCCGGATTGGTTCGAATTGCTCCGCCATATAGACGGTGCCCATTCCGCCCTCGCCGAGAGTCCGGCGGATGGTATAGGGACCAATACTGTGAGGGAACGGCTCAGCCTGGGGCGGCGTCAGAAACGCATCCGACTCCACATAATTTTCGAGAAGACCCTCGACGGCGCTGCGCAGTTCGGCGTCGCCCTGGCAGGCACGATCGAGAAAAGAAGCGCGCGCCGCGGCGGGGCGGTCGAGCGCGGCATCGAACAACTCACCCAGGCGGCGGTAACGTTCGGGTGTCATGATGCCGGCGCGAGCCGCTGCCGAAGCCACGTCTGCGCCATGCGCAAATCGCGCCGCACCGTGCTCAACGAGACTTCGAGACATTGCGCTGTTTCTTCCAGACTGAGGCCGCCGAAGAATCGCAGTTCCACAATGCGCACTTGCCGGGCATCCAGTTCTTCCAGCTCTGTCAGCGCCTGGTCGAGCGCAACCAAATCTGTCTCATCCAGGGTCTTGAGCCCGGATGCCTCCGAAAGCGATACCTGGATCGCATGCCCGCCTCGCTTGGCGGCCTGCCGCTCGCGCGCGAACTGCACCAGGATGCGGCGCATCAGCGTTGCCGAAACGCCAAAAAAATGCTCCCGGTTCAGCCACTGTTGGGCGGGGCGCCAATCCATCATCCGCAGGAAGGCTTCGTTCACCAGGGCCGTGGGCTGAAGAATGTGTCCGCCTTTTTCGCGCGCTAAACAGCCGCTGGCCAATCGGCGAAGCTCGTCGTACACCTGAGGCGCCAATTCAGAAAGCGCCGCTGGATCGCCTTCTCGCCAGGCGGCCAACATCTGCGTGATCTCGGACGATTTGGGGGCGGGCAAACGGAACGCGACTCCTCCACCTATTAGTCGATAAGGTAACACAAATCTCGATGGAGACCCTGGTCTTCCCCTGCGCGAAAAAAAGTTGCGCCATTGTGAACACTTTTGCCGCCGAATTCCCCTTTCCCTAGTGAGACCTGATCTAGGAAGACTCAAATCAGACGACGCAGCAAAGAGACCACAAGGAGCACGAACAATGAATAAGTTTACCCTCGGGCTTAACGCTCGACCCCAAGCAAGGAATAGTGTGTGCAAACGCAGATGGGCCCATTACGTAATTCTTGGCGCGTTGGCAGTGAGCCCTATAATGGCGCAGCAACTACCCGGCTTCGCACTCCCAACCGATTGGCCGGTGTTCGGGCAAAACGTCGCGAACACCGCCAGCTCTATGGACACCACAATCTCTGCCACCAATGTCCAAAACCTAAAACCTAAGTGGACATTCACCACGGGCGGCGACGTGTCGGCGCGCGCGGCCATCGTGAATGGCGTTGCCTACTTCCCGGATTGGGCCGGCAACCTCTGGGCGGTCGACGTCCAAAAGGGAAAATCGATTTGGTCCCATCAGCTCTCCGATTATGGATTAACGGCGGGCACTGTCTCCCGAACCAGTCCCACCGTGGCCAACGGCATCGTTTACCTTGGCACCCAATACACACCAACTGGAAAAACGGGATGGCTCCTGGCCATTGACGCGGCCAGCGGGAGTCTCCTTTGGAAAGTGCAGCCCGATACGTCGAATCCATTCCCAGTGATCACCGGCTCCCCGGTGGTTTCCTTCGGCATTGTCTATGTGGGTATGACCTCGCACGAGGAATACGCAGCGTCAGACCCCACGTACGCCTGCTGCTCCGCGCGAGGCAGCGTTGTCGCCATTGATGCTTTCTTTGGCATCAAACTCTGGCAGACGTTTACCGTGCCCGTGGGCTATAGCGGCGGCAACGCCTGGGGGAGCAACCCCGTTGTCGACTTGCTCCGCGGAATCGTCATCGTCGGAACCGGTAACAACTATAGCGTCCCCAACGACCTCGCTTATATCATCTGCATGGCCAAACCCGGAGCCACGCAAGCCGCTTGCCTTTCGCCTGACGACCACGTCGACTCCATCGTCGCTTTCGATATGTTCACCGGGAAAATCAGGTGGGCCACGCGATTAATGACTTGGGGCCAGGCGACAACGCAGGGCGTCGCCGACGGCACCGACTTCTGGAACACCTCCTGCTCCGCCTTCATTCCAGGCTCCTCCACCAAGAACTGTCCGAACATCAACACGGTCGCCCCGAACAAAATACCCGCCGGCCCCGATTACGATTTCGGCTCCGACCCCAACGAAATCACCTACCAAACCGCCAGCGGCCCCAAGACCATCATTGGCGCTGGCCAAAAGAGCGGCATTTATTATGCGCTCGATCCCGATACCGGCGCCGAACTGTGGCACACACAGGTGGGCCCCGGCTCGTCTCTCGGCGGCATGGAGTGGGGACAGGCATCCGATGGCAAGCGCATCTACGTTTCGATCGCCGATTTTTACGGCATCCCCTATGGTTCCAAAGGCAGCATCAACGCCGGTTCCTGGTCGGCCCTCGATCCCGCCACGGGCGCGATTCTGTGGCAGGTCGCGGATCCGAACAGCGCTGTCGACCTCGGCCCACTCGCCATTTCCAACGGCGTGCTTTTTGTTCCCTCCATGGGCTCCCAATCCCCATACGCAGCCAGTGGTTCCACCACCGCGCCTACCATGCTGGCTCTGAATGCCGCCACTGGCAAAACGCTGTGGCAATTCTCATCCGGCGCATCGGTGATCGCGGGAGCGTCCATCGTGGACGGTGTCGTCTACTGGGGGTCCGGCTACGGCCACCTCGGCTTGCCGGGTTTTTCGGCTAGCAAAAAGTTCTACGCGTTCTCACTGAACGGAAAGTAAGAAGTGCCCCGTGAGGCGGATCGAAGGGTCCGCCTTACAAACCGAAAAAATTCTGATTCCAGGAGACTCCCATGTTTAAATACGTCCTCGTTTTGTGCGCGTTCGGCTGTGTCTGTTCAGCGCAAACTCCTCAACCCGCTAGCGAACTCACCGCGCAGTTCGTCAAAACGGGCTTATTCATGATCTCGGGCGGCGGCTGCAATACTCTACTGCGCCTGAGCGGCAATGGATTGATTCTTGTAGACGGCAAGCTTCCCGGCAATTATGAAAACATTGTGAAACAGGCCGCCAAACTTTCCTACTCCGATCAGCCCATCCGCGCTTTGATCGTGACCGATTCTGCGGAGAATCACAATGGCAACAACGCTCAGTTTCTAGCGGCCGGCACGCAGATCGTGGCGCAGGAAAACGTCAAACAATCTCTGGTTCAGGCCAGCCCTAACGGTGGCAACGTCGCCCTGCCTACCATCACCTTCCGCGACAACTATAAGCTCCGCTTAGGCGGAGTGGAAGCGGACCTGCTCCATTTCGGCAACGCCCATACCAATGGCGACACAGTCGTGTACTTTCCGAATTTGAAAGTGGTCGCGTTAGGAGGTCTCTATGCCAATAATCCCGATCCGGATTTCGCTGCCGGCGGAAGCTTGGTGGAATGGAGTCCGGTGCTGGCCCAAGTTCTCAAATTGGACTTTGACATTGCAGTGCCGAGCAGCGGACCCGTGATTAGCAGAGCGGAATTGGAAGCCTTCAAAAGCAAAATCGATACGCTCCTTTCCCGCGCCACCGGTCTCGTCAAGAAAGGTGTCACCGAAGACCAATTCACGGGGCAGCTAAAGACGGACGATCTTGGATGGCACTTGAACTTTCCTGCACAGCGCCTCCACAGCCTTTACGCCGAGTTATCTCGGACGAACTAGAACAGGTCTACGCGCAAACCACCAATCTGAATTCCGACATGGTCCGGAACTCTCACCGGAGGGCGGCCTTCAGTCCGCGCGGAGTGTGCCCAGCAT
>PMQB01000198.1 GCA_003169195.1 Bryobacterales bacterium | reverse complement strand
CGAGCCAAGCGTTTGGGCGCAGATGAGGGAATTTTAATTGGCGACCGCAACGAGCTCCTCGCCGAACTCAAGCGTCACACCTCCGGTCGCGGTGCCGACGTTGTCATTGAAGCCATCGGACAACCCGAATCCTGGGAACTCGCCACCCAACTCGTCCGCAAAGGTGGCACGATCAATTTCTTCGGCGGTTGTCCGTCTGGTACCAAAGTTGGATTAGATACAGGCCTTTTGCATTACTCCGAAATCACCTGCAAAGCCAGTTTTCACCACACACCTGCCCATATTCGCCGTTCTTTGGAGTTTTTGGCGCAAGGCAAGGTGAACGCCAGTTTTCTAGTCAATCACGAGGAACCGCTCAGCCAGCTCCCGCAAGTTCTATACGACCTAGCTCATCGGCGTAATGGTCAAATAAAGACTGCCATAATACCCTAACAACATAGACAATAGAAAGAGGACGTGGCAGTCTCTTACCTACAGCCGAAAGAGTACGTTCGGAGCGTACCGTTAGGCACCACTGGGTATTCCACGCAAGAGTCGCTGGAGTACACCCGTTGGCTTGCCACGCACCACTACGAGAATTTTCAGGTGGTCAGTTTTCTCCTACCGAAGAAACTGCACCAGGATTTTTACAACGTCTACAGTTTCTGCCGGTGGGCCGACGATCTGGGCGACGAAATGGGTGATCCGCAGGAAAGCCTGCGCCTTCTAAAATGGTGGCGCTCTGAACTACATGCCATGTATCAGGGCCAAACATCGCACCCTGTATTCGTCGCGCTCAAAGACACGGTGGAACGCCATGGCATTCCCATTGAGCCGTTTGATCGATTGATCACCGCCTTTGAACAAGATCAAACCATTACACGCTACGCCAACTTTGACGAAGTGTTCGCCTACTGCGTGAACTCCGCAAACCCGGTCGGCCACTTGGTGCTTTACCTGTGCGGCTATCGCGACGCCGAACGGCAGGCACTGTCCGACTTCACCTGCACTGGTTTACAGCTTGCAAATTTCTGGCAGGACATCGGCGTCGATCTCCAAAAAAATCGAGTGTACCTCCCCCTGATTCTGCTCGAAAAACATGGTTATACGGTCGATGAGCTATTTGAGGGAAAGGAAGATGAACGCTTCCGCAGCATAATGCGCGAAGCCGTGGCCGTGGCGGACGATCTTTTTCAAAAAGGATTGCCGCTCATCAAAACGTTAGACCGCCGCTTGGCTCTGGATATTGATTTGTTCAGCCGGGGCGGGATGAAGATTTTAGAGAAAATAAAAGACCAGAATTATAACGTACTGTGCCGGCGTCCGCATATTTCGAAGGCGGAACGCGTGGTCCTCCTAATTAAATGTCTACCGCGACTTCTTCAATCCTAAACGCTGCTGCAGTAAAGGACTCGTATCGCTACTGCCGCAAGCTAGCGAAGAATCGCGCCAAGAATTTCTACTACGCCTTTCGCCTTCTCGACCCAACCCAGCGCGACGGCATGTGTGCCGTCTACGCCTTCATGCGCCATTGCGATGATTTGAGCGACAACCCCGAAACAGACGATAAAGCGCTCATCCATCAAAGCGTCTCCCTGTGGCGCATGGATCTGGACAATTCGCTCAAGGGCCGCATGGCCGACAATCCGCTCTGGCCGGCCTTCTGCGACACCGTGCAGCGTTACTCGATTCCCCATCGCTTTTTCCACGAAATGATCGACGGCATTATGTCCGACATCGAACCGCGCGAGATCGAAACCTGGGAAGAGTTGTACCGCTATTGCTATCAAGTGGCATCGGTGGTGGGCATGACCATAATTCACATCTTCGGATTTGAGTCTGTGCGTGCGCTGCTCCTGGCCGAAAAATNNGACATGGGCCGCGTCTATCTCCCGCGCGAAGATCTGCGCCGCTTCGGTGTCAACGCCGAGCAACTCCGCCTGGGCATGGACAACGACCGCTTCCGTAGCTTAATGAAATTCGAAGCCAGCCGCGCCTGGGCTTGCTATGAAGAATCGGAACCGCTGAACGATCTCATCGAAAAGAAAAGCCGCCGCTCGCTCTGGGCCTTGCGCGAGGTTTATACCCGATTGCTCAAGCGCATTGAGAAATCAAACTACGCCGTATTGAACAAGCGCATTAGCGTTTCGAAAAGCACGAAGATGATCCTGATGCTGCGCGCGTTTATGAAGTAAACGGAGTTCCTCGCCAAAAAGGAAAAGGCTTCACAGTGGGTGTTACACCCCAAACTGCCGCAGATGATGGTCGAGATGCTTATACGCCAAGATCGCCCATTCCTCCGGCGTTAGCTTTCCAAAAAAGCTGTGCGCGCCTTTCGTACAACCCTGCGGCCCCGCGTTGGCAAAACGGCTGATTAAGGCCTGCAGTTGCTCGCGTTCCTTATTCAAGTCACGTTCATCGGTAACTTCCAGGCCCTTGGTAGTCGGCGCATTGCGGCGTAAGGGATCGTCGTTGCGAAACACGAAAGGTTTGATCACGCGACCAAGAATCCGTCCCACAAATGCCGGCGGCACAGTCTTGTCCCCAAGCGCTACCTCCAATGCACCGGCACAGTGCGCTACTGCTTGCGAAGGCGTCATCTTTCCCCAAACGCGGGGACTATCAGGCCGTAGGTTCGCCAACCGAGTCTTGACTTCCGCCACCGAGGCCGCATCAAACAAATTCTTCATCGTGCGACTACTTCAACGACTGATAAGTCTTTTCGTATTTATTGCGCGCGTTGAAAATTTCAAAACTGCCATCCGCGTGCGCGGTCAGTTTCAAATAAAACCCGGTATCGGCTTCGTCCACATTGGCCACAAACGGGTCGGTCGTATTGTGCTCGCTGCCGCCCGCATCGGCGAAGTGCAATTGCCAGATATCTTCCAACGCCGGCGACGACTTGATGATGTCCCAAGCACTCGGGGCATTTCCCTTCTTAGTGCCGTTATCGATAATCGCCACGCGCGGCTGCAGGGCATGCACCAGCGCCGGGCTGTTGCTTTGATCAATGCCATGGTGCGAAGCAATGTAGATATCGGCCTTGCCTAGCTTGTTGTTAGGGCACATCAGCTCCAACTCTTTATTCCACGTAAGATCGCCCAGATCGACAATCCGCAGCTTGCCGAATTCGATCACGACACCCAGACTGCGCGCGTTTTCGCTCGGGTCGCTTGCCTTGGGCTGAACTCCGGAGCAGGCATCATTCGGCTGTCCCGCACCGGGCAGAGCTTGCGCCAGTACATTGCCGTCACCGGAAACAGCAGTCACATCCATGCCTTTAATGGGCAGCTTATCGCCGGGCTTCAGCACGATGTGGTCATAGCCTTCAATCGCTTTTTGATACTCCTCGTAGAGGGTCTTGGTGGCTTTGGATTCTTCGCGGTTCACGCCATGGTCCACAAAGTGTTCCACCGTCACCTTCTGCACCAGTTGCGGAACGCCACCCACGTGATCAGCATGGAAGTGAGTGATTAGGACGTAATCAATCTTCTTGATCTTGGCCAGTTTGACAGCTTTGTCAATCCGCAAAGCGTCGCGGAAGCCGTTATAGCCCCAGCCGGTATCGATGAGAAGCGACTGGCCCGACGGCGTTACGAAGAGAGTGGACTGGCCGCCTTCGACATCGACAAAGAAAATTTGCAGCGATTTTTCCGCGGC
>PMQB01000199.1 GCA_003169195.1 Bryobacterales bacterium | reverse complement strand
CGTAAATCCTGGATCTTTTCTTGGGTCTTGGTCAGTGTGGTCATGAAAAGAGTACGTCCTATGCCGGCGAGACCACAACCTTGTGTGCCTTGCCATTCAACTCAACCTTGTAAGTCACCGGACCGCTAAGCGCGGCGCTGGCTGCCGCAGGTTGGCCGGGCGCGCTCGCTGGGGGTGCAGCCTTCGCTGGATCCTTGCCGACATTCTTGGGGCCCTGATCCCGGGTTCCGAAAAACTTCGCGGCCACTTGCGGGAACATGGCGTAAGTCAACACGTCTTCATCGGACCCATTGCAGCCTTTAAGGGCGATGGCCGCTGAGCGGAGTTCCTCCCACTCTGGTTTCAGTAAGTCAGCAGGGCGCTGTGTGATGGAAGGCTTCTTGGCTTGCGCTTTTGCCATTTCGACGATCTTCGGATCGCGCGGGCCGATTGTTTCGCCGTAATAACCCAACATCAGATCGGCAAACTCGCCAGTGAGCACCTTGTAGCGGCCCATCATGACGTTGAAGACGGCTTGCGTGCCGACGATCTGGCTCGATGGCGTGACGAGTGGCGGATAACCGGCGTCTTTGCGCACGTTGGGCACTTCCGCTAATACTTCATGCATGCGATCGGCCGCACCCTGCTGCTTGAGCTGGCTCTCCATATTCGAGATCATGCCGCCGGGAATTTGACTATCGAAAATGGCCGTATCGACGCCAATGATATTCGAGAGAAACTCTTTGTAGCGCGGCCTGATTTTTTCAAAATGCGCACGGATGTTTTCCAACCGGTCCTTATCAAGGCGCGTTTCGAAGCCTGTTCCCTCCAACATCTCCACCAGACTTTCAGTGGGATTGTGCCCAGGACCCAGACTCATAGAACTGATGGCTGTGTCTACACAATCGGCACCGGCCTCAATGGCTTTCATCAGGCTGACCATGGTTACGCCGGTTGTGGAGTGCACATGAACATGCACAAACGTCTTGTCGCCACAAGCTTCTTTGATACCTTTCACGATGTCGTAGGCGGGTTGCGGTTTCAGCAGTGCCGCCATATCTTTAATGCAGATGGAATCGCAGCCAATGTCCATCAGGCGCTTCGCCATTTCGACAAACTTCGCGGTGGTATGCAACGGGCTCACGGTGTAACAAACGGTTCCTTGCGCGTGCTTACCGCTCTTACGAACGGCGGCAACAGCGCGCTCGAGATTTCGAATATCGTTGAGCGCATCGAAGACTCGAAACACATCCATGCCGTTTTCGGCAGACTTATCTACAAAACGATCAACCACACCATCTTCATAGTGGCGATAGCCCAATAAATTTTGCGCGCGCAGCAACATTTGCAGGCGTGAATTCGGCATTAATTTGCGAAAGGTGCGTAAACGTTCCCAGGGGTCTTCGTTTAGAAAGCGAATACAGGCGTCATAGGTGGCGCCGCCCCAGCATTCGACAGACCAGAAACCTGCTTTGTCAATATCTTCGCAGGCCGGCACCATGTCTTCCATTGCCATGCGCGTGGCCATCAAGCTCTGATGCGCATCGCGCAAAATCAACTCAGTAACTTGGATTAATTTCGACATATAGAAAGATTTCTCAGATAGACTGTGGCTGGTGTGTTGAAAAACTCGCAAGCATCGAATGCGAGCTTGATTGGCGATTGGAATTGTTTTCGAGAACCGCCAAGACGCCCAGTGGTTCTAACAAAAATCACGCCATTCAACCGGTAATCCGGCGATCACGGTTGACCGTATCTTAAAATCGAGTTTATCACCGTTTCGTCAGAACGTATGTGAGCTGTCGCACTGCGGGTATTTGAAGCATGGATCTAGGCTTAGTATTGCGGCAGTATAACGGCAATCGTTTCAGCGAGTAAAGTCAGAAAAATACGAGCGGGTCGACCTATTGCCCAATGAGAGAAGAATTGGATAGGAGCCACAACAGTTGCATGAGTGACATTGATAAATATCTCGTAACGTTGCATTGCCGGCCTGAGGACGGATGCACCGCTGGCCCTACTGTAGAAAAAGGCGAGTGCATCGTTAATTACACGATTTATGCACCTAATAAGGAGAAAGCGGTAACCGACGCTTTTGCTGCACACATGAATCACTGCGATGATCCGTGCGGTAATTGTGAGATCAGCGCCGAAGCGCAGGTGGCCTGCGACAACGTGTTCGATTCGTAAGAAACCGGACGGAGTGGGCGCGGAAGTGATACGATCATCGCGACAGGATCATGTCTATCTTTAAGCCCAATGTTGATGAGCGCGAGATTCTGAAGAAAGCCGTTGCCAAGTACGCCCACGAACCCGAACGGACGCATCTGCTTACCAGTCTGGAGGTTGCCGAATCGGAATTCGATCACGACAGCCACGATTGGAAACAGCTAAAGCTGTGTGTGGAGCACCATCTGTTACATGCACAGACAGAGGTGCGGCGCGATCCGAATAAGAAGGCAACAAAACTCGTGCTAGCGAAGGCAGATACGCTGGCCAGAAAGTTCCATCCCAATTTTTCTTGAGACTACGGCCTCGTCTTGAACTGAGCCGAATCTTTGGCGGTGGAACTGCCGCCGATCCAGACGGTATAGTCGGCAGGTTCGACGACGGCATGGCTCTCGAAGTTATAGAAAGATAATTCCTGAAAGCCGAGTGCAAATTCGACTTTTTTTGTTTCGCCGGGGTCCAAGGTTACGCGCGTGAAACCTTTAAGGCTGCGAACGGGCTGCTCAATGCTGGCACCCAGCACGCTTACATAACACTGGACAATTTCCGTGGCCCGCACGTGGCCGGTGTTCTGCACCGTCGCACTCGCCTTCAACGGGTGCGCTTTCTGATCGCGCATGAGCGCCGAGATGCCAATTGACGAGGCCGACACCTTCATATCTGAATAGGCGAACGTTGTGTAACTGAGGCCATGGCCGAATGGAAAGAGCGCGTCATTCGGCACGTCCAGATATTTAGAGACATACTTCATCTCTACATAGCCAGGGTGCGCGGGATCGGGGAACTGTTCGGGGCGGCCGGTGGGGAGTTGATTGTAATAAAGCGGTTCCTGGCCGACGGCGCGTGGAAAGCTCATGGTCAATTTGCCGCTGGGGGAAACGTCGCCGTAAAGAGTATCCACCAGAGCCGGGCCGGTTTCGACACCGGGATACCAAACTTCCATGATGGCGGGGACATGCGCGGCGGCCCAATCGAGCACCAAGGGGCGGCCCGAGAAAATGAGCAGAACGAGAGGTTTGCCTGTGGCCACGATGGTTTCCAACAACTTCTCTTGATTGCCGGGAAGGCTTAAGTGGGCTCGCGAAGCAGCCTCACCGCTCATGTCGCTCGATTCGCCGAGTGCGAGAACAGCGACGTCGGAACTACGGGCAGCAGTCACAGCTTCGGCAAATCCAGCTTCGGAATTGCCGGAGATGTCGGTGCCCTTTGCATAGAGAAGAGTGCTGTTGTTCTGCCGGGCATGCTCGCGCAGGGCGGCTCGCAGAGTGACAACGTCTCCGAAGTTATTAGCGCCTGACCATGCGCCCACCATGTCGTTTGAATCATCCGCCAGCGGGCCGATGAGCGCAATGTTCTTGTTCTTCGATAAAGGAAGCAACGCTGTGCCGCCGGAATTCTTTAGGAGCACGAAAGATTCTTCGGCGGCCTTTTTGGCGAGAGGGCGATGATCCGGGACCGCATGCGTGACTTCCGCGCCCTGCGTGAATGGATGATCAAAAAGACCGAGCGCAAATTTCACGCGAAGAACGCGACGGACGGCTTCGTCAATGGTGGCTGCAGAAACCTTGCCCGACTTCACGAGTGACGGCAGTTCCGCATCGTAGTAGTGCGACATCATGTCTATGTCGACGCCGGCTTTGAGCGCTTTGGTGGTGGCCGCTGCAGCGTCGAGAGCGATGCCATGGTGGGTCAGTTCCATGACTGCGGTATAGTCGCTCACCACCAGACCATCAAAGCCCCACTCGCCACGCAAAATGGTTTGCAACAAAAATGTGTTGGCACTGGCGGGGACACCGTTGAGTGAATTGAATGCGCTCATAATCGTGGCGGCGCCCGCTTCAACAGCCGCTCGATACGGCGGCAGGTAGACTTGCCGGAGCTGGATTTCGCTCATATCAGTGGTGTTGTATTCGCGCCCGGCTTCGGCCGCGCCATACGCCGCGAAATGTTTCACCGACGCGGCCACGCTGCCGGGTGCGGAAAGGCTATCGCCCTGATAGCCGCGAATATATGCACGCGCGATGGCGGCGCCCAGATATGAGTCCTCACCGGCTCCTTCGGTACAGCGGCCCCAGCGAGCATCGCGCGCAATGTCGACCATGGGCGAGTAGAACCAGNNCGTCGGCGCCGAAGAGCAAAGGGATGTGCAAGCGGGTATGGTCAACCGCGGCGTGTTGAAAATGATTGGTAATTCCCTGCCCCACGGTGTTAAGCATGGAGCCGAGTTCACCTTTTGAGGCTAATGCGTAGGAATCGACGCCACCGGGCGCGGGCGGATTGACGTTGAGTGCGGCGGTTGTACCGGCGGTGTTGGCGGAAGGTCCTTCGGTGGCGCTGTATTGGACGAGTTGGCCGATCTTTTCGGCCAGGGTCATGCGCTTTAACAATTCTTCTACACGGCGTTCCAGTTTCGGATCAGCCAATTGTGCGTTCGATGGCTTGCCTTTACGTGTTTGCGCTGCGGCTTGCGAAGAGACTAGGCAGATCAAAAAAGAGAACACGAACGTGCGAAGGAGGGGGCGCATAAGT
>PMQB01000573.1:2940-3224 GCA_003169195.1 Bryobacterales bacterium | reverse complement strand
CCGCCGCCGGCGCCTTCGGTGTGATAGGTGTGAATGGTTCGGCCCTTGATGGCGACGACGGTGTCAGCCACAAAGCCCGCCTCGTTAATGGTGTCGGTATGAATGGCTACCTGCACGTCGAAGCGATCGGCCACGCTGAGGCAGCAATCGATGGCGGCGGGTGTGGTGCCCCAGTCTTCGTGTAGCTTGAGGCCGCAAGCGCCAGCAGCAATTTGTTCTTCTAACGGCGCGGCAGTGGCGACGTTGCCTTTGCCCAGAAAGCCGAAGTTCATGGGCCATTCTTC
>PMQB01000573.1:0-2889 GCA_003169195.1 Bryobacterales bacterium | reverse complement strand
ATCATGTTTTCGCCGGCGATAACTTCGGTGGAGGCGGCAATGATGAGTTCCGGATCAACGCCAGCCATGGTGTCGGGGTTGCCGGCTTTACCGACCTTGACGATCTTGCCGTCGCGTATGCCGATGTCGCCTTTGACGATGCCCCAATGATCGATAACGACGGCGTTCGTGATGACTAAATCTAAGACTCCTTTGTCGGAGTTGCGAGAGGCGGTGCTGCTTTGGCCCATGCCATCGCGAATCACTTTCCCGCCGCCGAAGTTGACTTCGTCGCCATAGTGGGTGAAGTCTTTTTCAATCTCAGCGAGGAGCGCGGTGTCGGCGAGACGGATGCGATCGCCGACAGTGGGGCCGTAGAAATCGGCGTAGTGGCGGCGTGGAATTTTCAAGCTCATAAGGCTCCGTTCACTTGGCCGCGATGACCAAAGATGCGCTTGTTGCCGGCGAATGCCACGAGTTTGACTTGCTTTTCTTCGCCCGGTTCGAAACGGATGCCGGTGCCGGCGGCGACGTTTAAGCGCATGCCGCGGGCTTGTGCGCGATCGAATTGGAGAGCCGGATTGACTTCGAAAAAGTGATAGTGACTGCCGATCTGGATGGGCCGATCGCCCGTGTGACGGACTAACACCGTTACTTCGGCACGACCGACATTCGCCTCAATGTCGTTTGTTTCAAGAATGTATTCGCCGGGAATCATGGCCTCACCTTTCGTTATTGAATCGGGTCGTGCACGGTTACTAACTTTGTGCCGTCGGGAAATGTGGCTTCGACTTGCACTTCGTGGATCATCTCTGGAACGCCTTCCATTGTGTCTTCGCGCCGGAGGATGGTTGCGCCGAACGTCATGATCTCGGACACTGATTTGCCGTCGCGAGCGGCTTCCAAAATTTCGGCCGTGAGGATGGCCACGGCCTCCGGGTAATTCAACTTGAGACCGCGGTTTTTGCGACGGCGCGCCACTTCGGCGGCTACAAAAATCAGTAAGCGCTCTTGCTCTCGCTGGGTTAGATGCATCCGGCTCTTTCCTTAAAGGGATTCATTCAATATATCTTTCGCGGCGCTAACGCGGGCCGGCCAAATACTTTCTGCTTGGCAGTTTGCCACAGCGTGCGCAACCCTTCACTGACCCCGGCCGCTGTTTTCGACATGCCGCGAATGACCAGGCCACTGCTTACCAACGTGCTGACGCCCCACTTTGTTTCTGCCGAGGAGATGGCCATGGCTAACTCGTTCAACTCTCTTTCGAGTGCCGTCCACTCGGGCAGTGGCTTGCCTTCGCGGCACACGTACATGGTGGTGCTATAGGCATACTTGCCGAAGCGCGCGGGCGACTCTAACTCTTGCAGCTTCGGTTGCAGCGCATAGCGTTCGATGGCGATGGGCTGCTGTTTAGCGTAGATAGCAGTGTCGACCGAGACATGATCGAAGGCGAAACGTTCGCCGCTGGCGATGCGGCCGGCGGAGAGAGTCTCCCACCAGATGACGCCCGCGCCTTCCTCCAGATGGATCTCCGATTTCCGTTCGAAACGAGAGTGGGCGTAGGGGATGACAGTGTCGGGCAGATACTCCAGAAGCGCGCCCGAGCCGATGTGAAAATGAGTCGACTGACTTGACGGATTTTGCCCGGACCGGCAGCGATAGACGCGAGTGGCTCCGACGGCAGTGATTTGCGCTTGTGCGCCGGGGTGGAGAGTGGCCTCCAGATGTAAGTTATCACCTCCAAGAATTCCTCCTGAGACATTGTGCAAGTGAATGAGCGCTTCGCCCGAATCATTGCGAAAAGCACGCAAGGCCCGCCAGGGAGGCTCCTGACGGAGGACATTGAGCACGGTTCGATCAACGTCGAACTGAAAGTTGAGAGACAGCGTGGCTTGCGTCATGCTGCGGTCAACTTACGAATAAGCGAGTGGGCAACATGGGATGGCGCATGGAGGCCAACTCGGGCAGGTGCGCGAAGGTTGTTATTTGCGGAACGGTTAGCGCGGCGCTGCGGGCGGTGGTTTCTAAGATGTACGGCTTGAGATCCCAGCTCATTTGGGAGGCTTCTGTTTGACCGAGGCGGAGCAGTCTTTGACAGACCGAGATGCTGGCGGCGACGCTCTGGTGGAGGAAGGCCGAGACGGTTTGTTCAACGTCGAGGTTGAGTGTGCCGCAGACATAGCCGAAGGCGACGACGAAGTGGGTGTTTTCGGAGGCTGGAGCTATGTCCGGATCGAGGCTGGCAGCGAGCGAGAGGAAACGTTTGCCGAGGGCGAGACTGGCTTCGCGGGATTCGCGGGCTAGGCGCAAGGCACTGAGTCGTTGATTGAGGTCTTGGACGGGTTGGTCGAGGTGAGCGCGATTGTGGGCGGTTCGACAGAATACGGCGTCTAAGAGCAGGCCTTCGCCGAGAACGTTTTTCAGGAGGGCGAACAGGTCGGCCACGGTGAGGTCGCCTTCTTCGATCAGAGTTTCCCATCCGAAGGAATGAGCCAAACTGCCGATGGGGAGGGCGCTATCGGCGAGTTGGAGAAGGCGCAGAAGCTGTAGCGCCGGGTCTGGGGTGGCGTTCACTTTGTCACTGTAGCAACCGAGGAGGCAGAATTCAGGAGGCAGGAGAACAACTGCGGGGCCGAATTGAAAAAACGAACCCAATCTGAGGGCGATTGGGAGGCCTGAAAAAACGAACCCAAGAGCGAAGAGGGGACGCGCGGGAAAGAGGTAAAAAGTGGGAGAAGAGCGGGCGAAAGCAGGGGTAATTTTTGGAGTCTATTAATATTAAGTGGCTATCCAGTTGACTCAGGTAGACCCGAATAGTAGGTTTACCTTTGATGGAAGATTATCCGAAGACGATCGAGGAGTTCGAGGCGAGGTTTTCCTCTGAGGAGGCGAGCCGGGAGTACTTGATCC
>PMQB01000160.1 GCA_003169195.1 Bryobacterales bacterium | reverse complement strand
CGATCACGCCCATGGCTCACTCAATATGGCCAACGCCATTACCGTGTCGTGCAATGCTTATTTTGCCCAACTCGGAGTCTTCGCCGTCGGCGCGCAGGCACTTCATGATACGGCGGACATGCTTGGCATCCAAAGCGGCACCGTTGCCAAAGTGAAAGAGTCGCTGCCGTTTGCCGCGTACGGGCAGGGAACTGTGGTGTCCACTCCATTTAAGATGGCGCGAGTAGCCGCCACCATCGCCGCCGGTGGCCAAATGCCGGAAGGCCGCTGGGTCACCGACCCCAGCAATTCTCGCACCGCACCGCCGCACCTCATTTTCGATGCCGATTCCGCCGCTTTCATGCAGCGCGCTATGCGCTCGGTAGTGACCAACGGCACAGCGCGAACTTCTATGGCCGGAATCAAATATGATGTCGCGGGCAAAACCGGTACCGCGCAGTTGGATGAAGGCGACCCGCATTCCTGGTTCGCCGGCTATGTTCCTTATAGCGCGCCTGTTGGTCAACGTCTGGCGTTTGCCGTTGTCGTGGAGCACGGCGGTTACGGCGCCAAATTTGCCGCTCCCATTGCCCGAGAATTAGTAGAAGCTGCCGGCTCACTCAACTTGCTCGCTCCACAAAAACCAGAGGTTACTGTAAATGCCAGTCTCCAACATAATTGAGAAATTAGGCCGCGCCATTTTTGAAGCGCCGTTCGGCACTCAGAAGATTGCCCAGGATGCACCAGAACTTGCAGAGATCCGCATCGCTGTGCTCGACGCGGTCAAGGCCAAGAGCCATCGCGCCAGCGGCCGCAACGTTTTCCCTTACAATTTGGTGCGAATCAATTTGTTGGGTGTTCCCGATGAACAAGCCTCAGTGTTTCATGGCGAGTTTCTTTCCAAGTACCTCGCTGAAGAATTGCGGGCTGGCCTATCGCGTTCCAACTACCGCTTTCCCGACGATCTCTTCGTGGAAATCACCACCACGCCTAAACTCCCTGAACCGAACCAGGAATGGCTGACAGTAGATACGCTGATTACAGAAAAAGTCGCGACTCCGTCTGTGACCGCCATTCATCCGCCCGCGCGATTAACGGTTGAAGCGGGGACGGCCATACCGGCTGAATTGCAAATTCAGGGCCCTCGCATTAACATTGGCCGCACCGTGGAAGTGTATCGGGAAGGGTCGGGTTTGGCACGTCGCAATGATGTCGCTTTCGGCGAGCAGGAGGAGATTAGCCGCAGCGTGTCGCGCGAACACGCGCACATTTTGTTTTCACAGGAGACCGGTGAATGCCGCCTCGTGAACGACCGTATCTATCGCGGCGAAGCCAACTGTGGCACCTATATCATTCGCAATGGCTTCGCCATGGCCGTGCATCGCAACGCCCGCGGCACTCTGCTGATGTCGGGAGACCAAATTCAGCTCGGCCAGGCATTACTGCGTTTCCAAGTAGACTAGCTCAATCACAGCTTCTCATTCCCAAACAAGTTAAACTCGAAAGTACACGGCTGGCCTGTGCAAGAGTCGGTCCACTAACATGACCTACTAAGCCGGAATCATTCGCTTTGCTTCGGTTCCAGGGCTCCTGCTCATTGCCTTTGAGCATTGGATCCGCGCACACGCTCAGCTGTATTACCTTGTCGGCTATCCTCTACTGCTGATCGATCACAAAGATGGAACTGTTTCACAAGCGCGCGTACACTCACGCCAAACGCTCTTGGCTCCGCAAATCCGACCTCTTAAGTTCCGCACTGGGAGTAGCTTTGATTGCCGGATTGGCGTTGTATTTGTTCCGTCTGGATTACCGGACAACCCTTGACCTATGGCGATCAAGGCTCACTTCAGAGGTTAGGTATTGTTCCTGGACAGTTCAAAATTCCTTTGATCAGAGCAAGGACGATGTCCAGGTACTAGCTGATTTCGCCCCAGCCCGCGAACTTTTGCTGCCTGCGGCCGACCAAACCGCTCACACGTCCTCCTCAGCAACCAAAACAAGAGACAGCGTTTCGGGGCTCTTCGAGAACTACAGCAAGATTTACGAATATGCTGCAATCGTCTTGCTCGACCAGAACGGGCAAGTTCTCATTCAATCCACTGGCTCTGCGCCTTGGCTGCCGCTCATTAAGGCCCCTAAGTCTCAGACAATTTTGGGGCAAACCATCCACCAAAGCCTCTACCGGATGAGTTTTCTTCCATTGTCGAAGAACGAATTAGGCTTGCTCTTTGTGGCGCCCATCCTTGCGGCGCGTGCACCTAATCAGACTAACAATACTTCCTTAGGCGCCATTGCGGTCTTGAGCCTATTCAGCCGGGACATTATTCCGCTGTTGAGAGCCGGAAACTTCCCCACGAATACCGGCGAAAAGATGTTTCTTCAAATGCAACCTAACGGCGGCCATTACATTTCTCCACCGCGCTTTCCGCTGCCCCGCAAGCTTGGCGCGCCTCCCAAAACAGACACACTCGAGGGCGCCGCTACCGGTGCCCTCGAAGATCACCCCGTTTTCGGGCGCTTCGTTGATTATAGAGGTGTCGACGTCATCGCCTCCTTGCAGAAGGTTCCAGGTATTGATGGCGTCGTAGTCGTCAAAATTGATCAAAGCGAAGCCTTTGCCGATTTCATCCGAACAGCGCGTATTGAGATCATCACCGCCGCTGCCGCCGTGATCGCCTACATAGGCCTAATTCTGCTGCGTCGTCGAACCGCTCTCGCCGACGAAATGCAAAAAACCGAACAATCCTTGCGTATCGCCAAAGAAAATCTTGAGGCTATGGTGGCCGAGCGAACCATCCAACTTGCTCGTTTGAATGACCAACTTCAGAAATTCAACGTTGAGCTGGAGCAGCGCGTCACTGATCGAACAGCTCAATTAGACGCGGCCAACAAAGAACTCGAAGCATTTGCCTATTCGGTTTCCCACGATCTGCGCGCACCGCTCCGCGCCATGAACGGCTTTTCCAAAATCGTCTCTCAGGAATATTCGTCACAACTCCCGGTGCAAGTCCGGCAGTTCCTTGAGAAGGTAGATCAAAGCTCGGTAGAAATGGAAGGACTCATCAATGGGCTGCTATCTCTTTCGCGCCTTGGCCGCAAACCGCTCGCGAAACAACCAATTAACTTAACGCATCTCATCCGGCAGTCTTGGGACGATCTCAGTGGCGAGCGTCAGGGAAGACAGGTTGAGATCTCCGTCGCCGATCTTCCCGGTTGCCAAGGTGATCCGCTCTTATTAAAACAGATGTTTATCAATCTCCTTTCAAATGCGCTCAAGTACAGCCGCACTCGAAAAGTGGCGCATATCGAAGTGAGCAGCACCGCGGCGGGTGCTTACTATATTCGCGACAACGGCATCGGTTTCGATATGCAATATGCCAATAAGCTATTCGGCGTCTTTCAGCGCCTTCATCAAACCGAGGATTTTGAGGGAACTGGAGTCGGTCTCGCCATCGTGCAGCGCATCGTGCACCGTCACGGCGGCCGAATATGGGCAGAGGCTGTAGCCAACGAAGGAGCAACGTTTTATTTCACGCTGGCCGGCGCTGATACAGCCAATACCCCTGATAACTCAATATAGCTGCGTCACCATCACGCGAGCGGCTTAAGTGTGAGTTGTAAAAATAGACGTGATAATCGACCAAAGCAACTGGGGGTCTAAGAAATTAGTGACGGCAGGTGGTGGTGGAACTTTAACCGGCCGAGCGAGGACGGACGTCGATGTAGCGGCTAAAACTAAAAAAAGGGAAGTAAGGAGTTGTTTCATAATTATGTTCAGATGCATTCGCATTGCCACTGTTGTGTTTACGTAATAGTGGTGGAACAATTACCAGCCAGATCTCCATCACTTATGTTTAAGAAAAATGAGTACACGGTGTCCGTAACAGTCTAGGAGAAGTATTAGCTCTTCTAAACCCTACTGAAATGGCACAAAATAACGGTTTGCGATTTGTAGGTGTGACTTCGCTGCGTACCAGACTCACCAGAGTGCTTCGTGCTGCTAAATTCACTCGGTATCCACAGTAAGTGTGCTGAATCACTTTCCAGCCCGCCGACCGCGGAGCGTGATGCATTATGAAACGCGCGGTTTCGCTTTAGAGTGATTAGGTTTCATTATGGAACCGCTGGCCGAAGGCCATTGCTGTCACATCGGTCTTGGTTCACCTTTACCGCTATCATCGGGATTGACTGCCATAATAAAGTCGTTTGTGGTGAATGACTGCCTTCGTATGAGCCATCTTGACCAGTCGGAAAAAACAGCCAACCGATCACAGGAGCAACTCGAAGCTCTCCTGCAACTGCGCGCGGAAGAAATTGAGTCCCTCCATCGCGAGTTAGAGGCGTTCTCCCACACCATTTCGCATGACCTGCGTGCGCCGCTACGCGCTATCGCCGGATTTTCCGATATCCTCCTGGAGAGTTATCAACCGGATCTTCCCGAGGAGGCTCAACAGCTTCTCCGCCGCGTTCGGCGGAACGCTGGCCAGATGGCTCGCCTCATCGAAGATCTGCTCAAGTTCCATCGGCTTTCTCACCAGCCCATGACTCAAGAAATCGTTCGGCCGGCCGAATTGATCAGCCAGGCGCTTGTCCAGCTAGCGCCTGAACAGAAAGATCGAGATGTCGAACTGACCACCGGCAACCTTCCCTCGTGCTTTGGCGATCCGGAGTTACTCCAACTCGTCTTTTTCAACCTTCTATCAAACGCTCTAAAGTTCACACGCGGTCGAAGTCTCACCCGCATCAACCTGGCTTCAGTCAAGTCCGCGGATCTGCCGGCAGATCTGCGCAAAGAAGGTGTCGACCCTGCCGCAGTCGTCTACTGCGTTGCCGATAACGGCGTCGGCTTCGATATGCAATATACCGACAACCTTTTTGGAATCTTTCAGCGTCTTCACTCTCTCAGCGAATACGAAGGAACTGGCATCGGCTTGGCCATTGTGCAACGTATCATTCAACGCCATGGAGGAGTGGTTTGGGCTACCGCCGCACCTGAGAAAGGCGCTACTTTCTGCTTTACGTTGGGTCATCATGACTGAAAGCGCGATCGACATTTTGCTGGTGGACGATAACTCCAGTGATGCTGAGCTCACAATGTACGCCCTCCGCAAAGCTAACTTCGGCAACAAACTGAAATTGGTCCGCGATGGAGCGGAGGCGCTCGATTTTCTCTTCGGCGAAGGTATCTACGCCCGTCCGGATCACCGCTCAACGGTCCCCAAAGTCGTTCTTCTCGATCTGAAGCTACCCAAAATCGACGGTACCGAAGTGTTACGCCGCATCAAATCCGATCCCCGTACACGTAACATACCCGTTGTCGTTCTGACTTCCTCAGACGAGGAAGGCGACGTGGGCCACGCTTACGAACTGGGCGCCAATAGTTACATAGTCAAGCCGGTCGATTTCAAACAACTCAGCGAAAACATTGCGCAAGTGGGCTTTTATTGGCTACAGCTGAACCACTCCCCAAAATCGCGCTGAAAACGCGCGGTCTATAATGGGAAAGGATAGGTGCCCTTGGATCAGTAAGCTTTGAATGTTTGGGGACCGGATCGCCGTGCTTTGGAAAGAATTTGGACTTGTGCCCGTTCTGGCACTTCCGTCTTTCTCTTTCATGACTCGCTTTAGACGTGGCTCTAACTAACGCTGGCTCGGCCCATAAACGTTTTCCCTCGTACGTGGTTCTTGATTGGAAAGCTGGCGGCTTCATGTTTCAGACCAAGTGACTAAGGCTGGGAAGGGCCTGCTCAATTGCGCAAGCTGAAAAGCAACCATCTAACCCAAAATTCACAAAACGTATCTGTTGAGGGATTCGCAGCAGACTTAGAAAGCAGCAGTCCTGCCAAAGAACTGCCGCAGAAGGGTGAACTGCAGGTCCTGATTGTCGAGGATTCGGAAGACGATGCCTTGTTGATTGTCGATAACCTGCGGAAAGGTGGCTTCAATCCTCACTGGCAGCGCGTCGAAAGTGCAGAGACAATGCGGCAGGCACTTTCCGGTGGCCGCTGGGAACTGATCCTGGCCGACCACAAATTGCCTTCGTTCACAGCCTTGGAAGCGTTTTCCATCTATCGCGAAAGTGGCCTCGATTTCCCGTTTATCATTGTTTCCGGCAAAATTGGCGAAGAGGCTGCCGTGTCTGCAATGAAGGCGGGCGTTCACGATCTCATCGACAAAAGTCGCCTCTCTCGCCTACCTCTAGCTGTGAAGCGCGAACTGGCGGAAGCCGATATCCGCCGGGAAAAAGAGCGCATCGAATCCCAACTCCGCGCCGCCTATTCGGAATTGCGTCTGCAGCGCGACGCTCTCGCCTTGCAGGTTCATCTCATCAACTTGTCGCATGATGCCATCATCACTACGGGTCCCAACGGCGCGATTACCGGTTGGAACGCTGGCGCTACGGAAATGTATGGCTTGACGGAAGCCGAAGCGGTAGGCAGAATCAATCCTTCCGTCCTTGCCATCGCCTCAAGTCCCGCTCCCGACGTCAATGAGGCATTGCATAAGGACGGCCGCTGGGATGGCGAACTCGCTCACAAACGCCGCGACGGGCATACCCTCATCATCGATAGTCGTCAGGTCCTCTTGCGTGACGCCAACGGTGCCCCGATGGGAAAATTAGAGGTCAATCGAGACATCTCCGAGCGCAAGCAAGCCGAAGAAGAACTGAAACGTTCGCTCAACGACAAAGTCGCTCTCCTGCAGGAGGTCCACCACCGCGTCAAGAACAATCTCCAAGTCATCGCATCTCTATTGGCCATGCAGGCTAGTTGTGTCGAGAATGCAGAGACTACTGCCAAGCTGCAAATCAGCGAGCGCCGCGTAATGTCCATGGCGATGATTCACGAAAGCCTCTACAGTAACGAAAGCATGAGTTCCCTTGATTTTGCCGAATACGGCGCAGACTTGGTTGCACAACTCTTTGCGTTTTATCCACAGGGCGAGTCGGTCACTTATAACATCCAAGCCGCCTCCACCACCTTGCCAATCGAGCAAGCCGTTCCTTGTGGCCTAATATTGAACGAATTAGTCACCAACGCTCTGAAATACGCCTATCCGGACGGTAAGGGCGAAATTCTGATCCGTCTTTCTTCGCACGACGATCACGTCTGTTTAAGCGTCTCCGATCAGGGCGTCGGCTTGCCGTTGGACTTCAACGCTTCGGAGTCCAAATCGCTCGGTATGAAGCTCGTACGCGCACTCACGGAACAACTCGATGGAAACCTGGAGGTCGGACCATCTCCTGGTGCATCATTCACAGTACGCTTCCCAAAACTGCCGTGATCAAGCCACACATCAACGCCCGGCGCGGGCCGCATCGCGTGTTCCGAACATTCGACTGAGAAAAAGCCAAGTAGCCGTATGCACGTCTATCTACTCCTTGATCCGCGTCGCCTTGAACGACCCTGCGTAGTCGTTGAATGCCCACTCGCCGGTAAGACCATCATCCGCCAGCGTGCCGTTAATCTTCAAAGTGCCAGGACCCGCTTCTTCGGAGGTCACTGGAAATTCGAGCGCCAACTTGCCTTCGCTAAACGTTCCCTTTACGTTGCCATCGGCTCCCCACTTGCCGGTTACTTTATCGCCCTCTTGCTGGAACACCGGTTCAAAGATCCGGTCGCCACCCTCGGTACTCAGAACAAAGTGCCATTTGCCTGCCACCGAAGGTGTCGTCTGTGCGGTTTTCGCTGCGCTGAAGGGAACGAGAAGCGTTGCACCGATCAACAAAATAAACATCGCGAGTAGGTTCTTCATAAAGGTGTCTTCTGTAGTATTAGCACAAAGACATTTGTGCTACGCCGTGCGCCGCAGTTCGAACCCGCCCAGCCAGAATCTGTCCAGGCCTCGTACCATCTCCACGTAGGCTGGAAGACTGCTCGGCTTCGTAAAGAAACCATCCGCTTGCAGCAGATACGCCTGTCGCCGGTCTTCGTCTGCTTGTGAACTGCTCAGCACCACTACTGGAATTTCCCGAAGCCTGCGGGATCCTTTAATGTCTGCCAGAACCTCACGACCGTTACGTCTCGGCAGGTTCAGATCCAGCAGAATCAGATGAGGACAATCTCCACTAGCTGTTTCTAGCTCGCGAAGGTACTTGTTTGCTTCCGCGCCATCCTGTGCAATTGTGAGCAGAACCGGGACTTGTGCAAGGCGCAAGGCCTCGCGTATTAGCCAAACGTCACTGGGACTGTCTTCGACGAGAAAAATGTGGACTTTACCAGCGTACATATGCAACGAACCGTCCTGTAGCTGAGTGCACGCGCGTAACCAACCAAACCGAATCGAAAAGCCGTTATCGCTC
>PMQB01000149.1:4382-15541 GCA_003169195.1 Bryobacterales bacterium | reverse complement strand
CCCATCGAACCCATCCAGTGCAATCAATTCCGCCGCTGACGACAATCCCGCAGTCTCGAAACCCAGCTGTTCAAAAGCCGCATACAGAGCCCGCCGCATCTCGGCGCCTCCTGCAGCCGCAAACCGCCTGGCTAATCCAAACAACTGCGCCCAGTCATATTGAGTAGAATCGGCGTGCCCTTCACTAAGCAGTCTCAAAACCTGCGTCCGAAAAAAAGCTTGCTGTTTAGATAGCTGAATGAGCCGCCACAAATAGGGCGCACGTTCATCTTCACATTGCGCGTCGTAGGTCACATTGTGAGAACACGCTTGCCACAGGGCGTCCCGATACTCTCTCGAATCGTGCGCCTCTAGAAAAACCGCAGCCCGCCCAAGCCCCTTCGCAACCCATGACTCGAAAGTCGAAACATTCACCAACGACGTCTCTCCATGTTTCGCAAAATCAACCGCTCTTATGATGGATCGCCCTCATGGCAAACTGCGGCTTATACGCAATAATTCTCAACAACGCCGTCGCCGGCCCTGTGGGATGTCGTCGATCTTGTTCCCAGTTTTGGAGCGTCTTCACGCTCACCCCAATCAAAGCCGCAAATTCCGATTGCGACAAGCTCGTTCGTTCGCGCACAGATCGCATTCCCCAGCCGAAATTTCGAATCGACGCGATGGCTTCTTCTCCCCGCGTAAAATCGCACCACCCTCGCGAATGCTACCAAGCAACTCTTCAAATGCCTTAGCTTTCATTCCCAAACTCCGGCTTTACGAATTTCGCCAACTATGTTACTTGCCTCGTATCCGCAGTTGGCGGATAGCCGTCAATGCGCTAACGCGAATTTGCCTCCTTTAAAAGCTTCAACCCCGAACTTCCGAAAACCGGTCACAAAAGTTCGAAAATAACCCGCAACTATATTTCCAACCCTTTCAATCGCTTACAAGCCTCGCCACCGCAATCCCCCCAAATCCAGTTCTGGTCGGCTCAGAACTGCCTATAACTTGAACCCAGAGGACCCCTTCTATGAATCGAAAAGAACGCCGTGCCGTTGCCCACCAGCAACGGAAACAAGACCGGAAAGCCGGCTTTCCTTCCGCAACATCTCAAACGCCACCACCCGCCACCTCGGCCGATGCGCCAGTCGTGGCAGGCATACCCGAACCGGGCCTTCCTTTACCGTCACTCGCTGCATTGACGTCCGCCAAACCACCTGTCTCCGAAGCAAGAGCACAAGCGAATCGTCAAAATGCGCAGCACTCCACGGGCCCAACTACACCCGCAGGAGTCGCCGCCTCTTCACAAAATCGGACAGTCCACGGCCTCGCCCGTCACAACGGCTCATTCCGTCTCCTCCCCATGGAAAAACGCGACAAATACGAAGCGCTCCAAACAGAGCTTTCCGACGAACACCAACCCACCACCCCAACCGAAGCCATCCTCGTCAACAGCATGGCTGAATCTCTATGGCTCTCCCAGCGTTCCCAAAGCCTTCAGGAAACCTGTATTGATTTCATGACCGGTCAAATCAAAGACGCGAAGATGTTCTCTCTCTATCTCCGCTACCAAACCACCCATACTCGCGCCTTCCACAAATCGCTTAACGACCTGATAAAGCTAAGGGCCGAAAAGCGCAAGGCCGAAGTTGGCTTCGAAGCGCAAAACCGCAAAGCGGAGGAAATCCGCATCAAAAACGAGCAACACGAAATGAAAAAGCAGGAGCATTACTGGAACGTTTTGCAAAAAGACGCCAAAGCCTGCCACCAACTTTCGCTCAACAGCACCCAACAACTCAACGCCATGAAAGAAAATCCCGAGTTCCTGGCTTTCTACACCGCCGAACTAGCCAAGCGCGGCGCAAAACCCAGCACTTGGAGCTGCGCCGAAGCCGCCGCCTAAACCCAGCAAGCCATGGCCACACCACAAGTGTGTCCAAATGTCTACTGACTCCCGTTTACTGTTTACTGTTTACTTGTTCGCCGCCCCCATCAGTGCTACACTCGGTTGTGCGGACGCGGATTCTCGGTGTTATCCCCGCCCGCTTTGCCTCCTCTCGATTCCCTGGCAAAGCGCTTGCCCTTGTTGCCGGTAAACCCATGCTCGAACATGTATGGGAACGTGCCAGTCAATCTCGTTATTTAACAGACGTCGTGGTTGCCACCGATGATGATCGCATCGCCACAGTGGTTCGCAAATTCGGCGGTCGCGTGCGCATGACCAGCAGCCAGCATCCGTCCGGTACCGATCGTTTAGCCGAAGTTGCCTCCGCCGAAGAAGCCGCGCTCTACGTAAATATCCAAGGCGATGAACCACTCATCGATCCCGAAGCCATCGATGCCGCCATTCTTTCCGTGCATGGCGATGAAGCCGTCGCTATGGGTACCCTAAAACGCCAGATTTTCGATCCAACCGACATCGTCAATCCGAACGTTGTCAAAGTCGTCACCAATCTATTGGGCGATGCCATCTATTTTTCACGCTGCCCCATCCCATATGAGCGCGATGGTCGCAGCCAGGGGCCGCTCTATTTCAAACATATTGGCCTGTACGTGTATCGGCGCGAATTCCTTCTCAGCTATCCTGATTTGAATGTAGGTCCGCTCGAACAGGCGGAATGCCTCGAACAATTGCGCGCTTTGGAAAACGGTTATCGCATTCGTGTAGTGAAGACGGAGTATGAATCTTTAGGCGTCGATACGCCCGAAGACTTGGAGCGCGTCAACAAGCTCTTTCGTGTCAGTGATTCGTTGAGGTCCGGTTAATCATAAAAATGAACTCATGGAGGTCGTTCCTTGCCTAAGTACATATTCGTTACCGGTGGCGTCGTTTCGTCTCTGGGGAAGGGAATAGCGGCCTCGTCGATTGGCTGCCTCTTAGAAAGCAGAGGCCTCCGTGTCACTCTGCAAAAGTTTGACCCCTACCTGAATATCGACCCGGGCACCATGAGCCCCTTCCAGCACGGTGAAGTTTTCGTCACCGATGATGGCGCCGAAACCGATCTCGATCTCGGCCACTACGAACGCTTCACTCACGCACCGCTCAGCCAAGCCAACAATCTCACCTCCGGCCGCATTTACGAAAACATCATTCAGCGTGAACGCCGCGGTGATTATCTCGGCAAAACCGTGCAGGTCATCCCTCACGTCACCAACGAAATCAAAGCAGCCTGCCGCAAGGTCGCGGCCGATGTCGATGTAGCCATTGTCGAAATCGGCGGCACCGTCGGCGATATCGAATCGCTGCCCTTCATCGAAGCCATCCGCCAGATGCGCCATGAAGAAGGCCGCGAAAACACTTTGTTCATCCACCTCACCTTGGTACCGTGGATCGCCGCCGCGCAGGAGCTGAAAACCAAGCCCACCCAGCACTCCGTGAAAGAACTGCGTGCCATCGGTATTCAGCCTGACATGTTGTTATGCCGTTCCGAGCGCCCGTTGCCCGAAGACGTCAAAGAAAAAATCGCGCTCTTCTGCGACGTCGATGTGCGCAGCGTCATCGCCGCCAAAGATGTCCACTCCGTGTATGAGATCCCGCTCGCCTTCGCCGAACAAGGTGTCGACGAATCCATCTTGCGCATGCTCCATCTGAACGCCGGCGAGCGCAATCTAGCCCGCTGGACCGAAATGCTCACCCGCATGAAGAATCCCAAGTCCGAAGTGAGCATCGGCTTGGTCGGCAAATATGTCGAATACGAAGACTCCTATAAGAGCTTGAAAGAAGCGCTTCTACACGCCGGCATCGCGCATCAAGCCCGCGTCAACATTGAGTGGATCGAATCCGAGCAGATGGAGTGGCCCGATTGCGCCAACTATCTCCGCCGCTTCGATGGCATCCTCGTGCCTGGCGGTTTCGGCAAGCGCGGCATCGGGGGCATGTTGAACGCCATCCGCTGCGCCCGCGAAGAGAAGATTCCTTACTTCGGCATCTGCCTCGGCATGCAAACCATGGTTATCGAATATGCGCGCAACGTCTGCGGCCTGCCCGAAGCCGATTCCACCGAGTTCAATCCCAACACCCCGAACCGCGTCATCTATAAACTGCGCGAGTTAAAAGGTGTCGACGAATTGGGTGGCACCATGCGTCTCGGTGCCTATCCCTGCCGCTTAGCCGAAAACAGTTTCGCCCACGAAGCCTACGGCTCAACCGACATCAGCGAACGCCATCGCCACCGTTACGAATTCAATCGCGAGTTCGAAAAGACACTCACCGACCATGGCTTACGCCTCACCGGTCAAACCCCAGACGGCGTCTATGTCGAGATCTGCGAAGTGGCCGACCACCCCTGGTATCTCGGCTGCCAGTTCCATCCCGAATTCAAGTCGAAGCCGCTCGAACCGCATCCTCTCTTCACCGCCTTCCTCGGCGCTGCGCTGCAATACCGCAAAAAAAAACCAGTCACCGCAACAACGGTTCCGGCTACACCGAAGCCTGATTCGGTCGACGCCCCCGTTGTTCTCACAGACGTTAGATGATCACAGTCCGCGCTGGCTCGGTCAGCTTCTCAAACGCCGGGCCGCTCGCCCTCATCGCAGGTCCTTGCGTCATCGAAAGCGAAGAGCATGTCCACCGCATGGTGGAACTCATCCGTGCAGCAGTTGGCACTTTTGTTTTCAAAGCATCCTTCGACAAGGCGAATCGCAGCAGCGTCAAGTCCTACCGCGGCCCTGGTCTCACCGAAGGCATCCGCATTCTGAAGACCGTCCAGAAGCTCGGCATCCCCACGCTCACTGACATTCACGAACCCGCCCAAGCCGAAGCCGCCGCGCAGGCTGTCGATATCCTCCAAATCCCCGCCTTCCTCTGCCGCCAAACTGACCTATTAGTAGCCGCTGGTCGCACAGGTCGCGTTGTCAATATAAAAAAGGGGCAGTTCGTTTCGCCTCTCGATATCGCCCACGCCGCCGAAAAAGTCGCCAGCACCGGCAACCACAGCATCATCCTCACCGAGCGCGGCTCCTCCTTCGGCTATAACAACTTAGTGGTCGACATGCGCGGCCTGAAGATCATGGCCGATACCGGTTACCCCGTCGTCTTCGACGCCACCCATAGCGTTCAACTCCCCGGCGCCGCGGGATCATCTTCCGGCGGTCAACCCCAGTTCATCGAACCGCTTGCCCGAGCCGCCACCGCCGTTGGTCTCGCCGGACTTTTCGTTGAAGTCCATGACCATCCCGAAACCGCTCTCAGCGACGGCGCTAACGCCCTGCGCGCCAGTCTTTTACTCGAGTTTTGGCAGCGCCTCACCGCCTTAGACCGGCTGGTCAAGCAATGGTAGTTTGCCTTCCCCTACACAAACCTTAAATTCCAGCCGATACCAACGCTAGGACAGTCTGCAACGTCGTATCATATGAAACGTATGCCTCTACTAGTGCGCCAGCGCGGCCGTCAACGGCAGCGCGGCTTTTCGCTCATCGAACTATTGGTTGTTATTTCTATCATTCTGATCATTTTGTTTTTCGCGGTCCCGAAAATGACCAGCATTCAGGCTAATGCCAGGGAAACCGGCGCCATCTCGACCATGAAAACGATCTATGCGGCACAGATCCAATACCAGTCCACCTTCAATAAGTTCGCCAGCACCATGACTCAACTGGGCCCACCAGCAGGCACCGGCGGAGCAGAAGGACCGGAAGCAGCCGGACTCATCTCAGGCTCTTTGGCATCCGGCGAATCCAGCGGATACGTCTTCACCATGACGGCCACTCCCCAGGGCTATACCGTTTCCGCCGTCCCTAAGACGTTCGGCACCACAGGCCGGCGCACCTTTTATTTAGACCAGACTGGCGTCATCCGCCAGAACTGGGGCCAAGAACCAGCTACCCCGACCAGTCCGGAAGCTGGCGCCGCGAAACAATAGGCACGGCCGAGCCGCTTGCAACGCAGTCCGATTTTCGGCGTTCTTCTCTGTTGCTTCGGCTGCATCCCGCCAAGTTCGTTCGCAGCCGATTCCGGCGCTGCCATCATGGCAGACCTGCATCAGTTGTCCATTGATCCGGCGCAGACCTTCCGCGTGCGTGAACTGCAACTCGCTCGCGGCGACATTAAGGTCTACCTGAACGAAGGCATTCTCGCCTTCACCAAACCGGTCGCCGGTCACGTCGTCGCCGCCATCTTTACCACCGCCAATACCGAGGCAGGCGATGCCGAAGTTCTCGTCCTGCCTCCCAATCGCAGCGAACGCGCCTCGTTGGCTCGCTTCACCAAAACGCCCAATCTCGATGAACACTTCACTTCCGCAGTGTTCTTCTTTTCTGACGACTCCGCCAAAGAACTGCGCAGCCAAATCGATGATCACCCGCTGCATCCAGCGCCCGACGAAGGCAAAGANNATCAAAATGACCCAGGCGTTGCTCGACAACCACCAACCGGATCGCGGCTTCTTTTATGGAATTATCGGCGGACGCAGCTTAGGCATATTCGACGTTGTGTATGAACCCAGCCGCCCGGAACCCGTTCTTCTCGGCCACATCGCCACTGCCAGCGATAGCCAGTTCTTCCAGGTTTGGTGCAGTTTCCGGCCGCGCCGCAAAGCGCCCGCTTACGATTCCACTCGCAGCATTTCAGACTATCGCCTCGATACCGTCATCCATCCCGACCTGACGATGGTCTCCAAAGCCAGTTTCGCCTATCACGCTGCCGCCGACGATGGCCGGGCCATTAGCTTGGAACTGTCCAGTCACCTTCACGTAACAGCAGCTCAGGTCGATGGCAAACCCGCTGCCGCTTTTCAACACGAAACAACCGCTTCCCAAAAAATCGCTGGCGGTGTACCACTACTACTCATCGCCGCAGAAACACTTGCGCCCGGCATACCGCACCAGGTTGAGTTGTCCTACGAAGGCTCAGTTGTCTTTCGCACAGCCGCCGGCAACTATTTCGTCGACGAACGAAACACCTGGTATCCGTTCTTCTCGCCCATGCTCACCACGTTTGATCTGACCTTTCATTGTCCCAAGAACCTGCGCGTGGTAGCCACCGGTGAGTTGCTCTCCGACACCGTCTCCGGCGACACCCGCACCGTTCACCGCCAAACGCAGGTGCCCGAACCCCTGGCCGGCTTCAACATCGGCAACTATGAATCCAACAGCACCGAACATGGCCGCTATCAAATTGAACTCTTCGCTAATAAACTCCAAAACTCAGCCACATTGCCAGAGCAAGCCGCCAGCATTCTCGATTACTACAGCACGCGCTGGCAGCCGCTCGGCATTCACAGCCTCGCTATTTCTCCTGTCGAAGGTTATTTCGGGCAAGGCTTTCCGGGTCTCATTTANNCTCGATTCCTTCTTTTCCGAAATGCTGTTGCCGCACGAAATCGCCCATCAATGGTGGGGCAATATGGTGAGTTCGTCCGATTACCGGAGTTCCTGGCTCTTTGAAGCAATGTCCAATTACTCCGCGCTGGAGTTCTTGGAGCAGAGCAAAGGCCGCGCCGCGCTCGACGACGTGCTCGCCAGTTATCGAACCGATCTGCTCGCCACCGATAAAGGCACTCCGCTCGAATCCGCCGGCCCCGTCGATTTTGGCGAGCGCTTGCTCGATAACAATGGCATGCGCGCCTGGCATGTCATCATCTATGAAAAGGGCGCTTGGATTTTGCACATGCTGCGTATGCGTCTGGGAGACGAAGGTTTCCACAATCTCCAAACCCGTCTTCTCAGCGAATATCAAAACAAGCTCATCTCGAATGAGGAGTTCCGCAAAGTGGCTGCATCCTTCGTGCCCGAAGACCAATCGGACAAGTCTCTCAACGTCTTCTTCGATAACTGGATTTACGCTACCGGCATCCCCAAGATGACGTTCCACAACACGGGCAATTCCGTGTCCCTCAAAATGGCCGGCGTCGACGAAGGGTTCTCCGTCGATCTTCCCTTGATCTGCGCTAATCAAGTCGTGTGGGTTCACGCCGGATCAGGTGAGAATTCCTTCGAAATGCCCGAGGGCACCCACACCTGCCAGTTACCTAAACAGACAGATTATCTATATACCCAAACAGCACCTTGAGTTCCCCGTGTTCACGTAGGGCGGCCATTCTTGGCAGCGAGACGGCTTTCTAGCCGTCTCTTTTCTCCCACTTCACAATCTTCAAATCCAACACCGCAAGGCTGTAGAACACCGGCACCAGCAGCAGCGTGATAAACGTCGCCACGGCCAAACCGCCAATCTGCGCATAACAGAGCGGCTTCCAAAGCGGCCCACCTTCAATTGCCAGCGGAAACAGCGCCAGAATCGTCGCGCCCACGGTAATGATCACCGGCCGCAATCGTTGAATGCCCGCATCACGCAATGCCTGCTCCAGCGGCTCGCCTCTTTCATGCATCTCTTCAATAAAATCGAAAAGCACAATCACGTGGCTCACAATCACCCCAATCAAACTAGCCACTCCCAGAAACGCCATAAATCCAAATGGCGTGCCCATGATCGCCAAAGCCAGCAACGCGCCCACCACACCGTATGGAACCGCCGCCAAAACCAACAACGGTTTCACCGCATTACTGAACTGCAGCAGCAGCGCTCCATAAATTCCCAACAGTGAAATCACCAGCACTTCGGCCAAATTCAGAAACCCATCGCGCTGATTCGCCTGTTCTCCGCCAATAATCATCCGGTAACCAGCCGGCAGATGCGCCTCGAATTCTTTCAGCTTCGGCATCGCCTCTTTCAAAATCTCCGACGACAGCACTCCCGCCTGCCCATACGCATGCACGCCGATCGTTCGAAAATGTTCCTGCCTTCTGATCCGCACCGTTTCCAATTCATTCTTGATCTTCGAGACAGAGCGCAATGGCACCTTCTGCTGATCTTGCGACGAGTACACGTATAGATTCTCCAAGTCAGAAAGTTGCGCTCGCTCCTGTGGAAGTAACCGCGCCACCACCGGAATCTGCTGGTTGCCTTGCCGAAACACCGTCACCGTCGTGCCGCTGGTGGCTGCCTCCGTCGATGTGGCCACGTCTCGATTCGTCACACCTGCCAAGTTCGCCTTGTCCGAATCCACCAGCAGCTTCACTTCCGGACTCTCCGCAAACCAATCGTTCTGCACGGTCTCCACACCCGGCAGCGGCCGAATAATATCCTGCACCTGCGCCGCCAGGTGACGCAACATGCCAATATCTTCCGGCTCATCTTTCGGATCCACGTCCGACGTGCCGGCAATGCGAATCTCTACCGGGAACTCCACCGGGTTCGTCTGCAACTGCTTTACCAGAACAAACGCTCCCGGAATCTCTGCCGATAAAGCCGCTTCCAACGGCTTCACAATCTCAGGAGTCGCCTCTTTGTCACTCAATTGAATAATGATCTGCGCGTAATTCGGCTGCTGCTGTTCCGGCGAAACCGAAAACCAAAAACGCGGTCCGCCGCCGCCGACAAAACTAGTCACAGCCTTCAACAAACGCTTCGTGCCCGTAGCCGGATGATCTTTCTCGAACTGATCCACCACTCGCCGGATAATCCGTTCCGCATGTTCCGCAGTCTCGTTCGTAACCGAAAGCGGCGCTCCATTCGGCAGCCAAACATCCGCATAAGACCAATACTGTACGTCCTCCGGAAAGAATTGCGATTTCAGCGTCGTCGCTACCAAAACACCACCCACTAAAAAACAAAGCGATAGTCCCAACACAGCCCATCTATGTTGAATCGCCTTTCCCGCCAGCCGGTAGTAAAAACCATAAAAGCCGCGCTGCCGGTGTTCCTCAATCGTCGGCTCTTTCGTCTTCGCCGGCCGCAAAATCAAGTACCCCAGCAGCGGAATAAACGTCATCGATACCAACCGCGAAGAAACCAGCGCCGCCGTCATCACAATCGGCAAGCTGCGCAAAAAATCACCGGTGCTGCCCGTCAGCAGCAGGAACGGCAAATACGCAATGATATTCGTCGCAGTGGCGTACATAATCGCGCGCGCCAGTTTCGTCGGTCCAATCCAAGCGGAATTCAGTCTCGATTGCCCCTCCGCCAGCTCGCGCTTCATCGCATCATTCGCCACCACCGGGTCATCCACCAGCAATCCCAGCGCGATGATTAGCGTGGCAATCGAAACCTGCTGTAAGTCAATGTTCACCAAATGCGCAAAACCGAAAGTCATCGCGAGAGTAATTGGCATCGAAATCGCCATCAACAACGCCGACCGCCACTCCCAAAATCCCACCAACGAAATCAAAACCACCAAAATAATCGCTTCTACCAGTGCGCGCATGAACAAGCTGATATTCTCCTGCACCTGCAGCGGCTGGTCAGACGTGCGAGCCACAATCAAATCCTTCGGAAACAGCCCTTGCAGTTGCTTCAACTTTTCATCCACCGCCGTGCCGAACGCTTTGATCTGTTCGCCCGACCGCATGTAAACCGCTAGCGTGATCGCGCGGCTGCGATGACTATGCCCAGCTGAATCCGTCCAACTGTAATAATTCAAAAAATCCGCCGGACTTTTATACCCGCGGCTAATCTGCACCAAGTCCCGCAAATAAACCGGCGCACCCGCTGGCGAGTTTCCCACAGCCACATTCCCAATCGCATTCGCGGAGTCAAACTCGCCCGATGGATCGAGCAGAATATTGCGCGTCCCCGCCTGAATCTGTCCGCCTGGCAAAACAATATTCCGCGCACCCAAAATACTACTCAAATTCCCCGGCTGCAATCCGTAAGCCGCCAACCGATCCTGCGAATAGCCCAGCGTAATCTGCTGCGGAAGAATCCCCACCCGATCCACGCGCGATGTCTGCGCCACGCCCAGCAACGTGCGCGAAATCAAATCCGTGTAGTTATCCAGCTGCGCATACGAATACTTCGCCGAGGCCACCGTTGCCAGTTTCGCCGCCGTACTATCCAAATCCCGGATCAACACTGGCTGCCAAAGATCCGGATCATTCTCCCCCAACGGCAGTCGCGTCTGAATATAGTTCTGCAGAAACGCATTGATTGTTTCGTCGCCAAACTCGGAGAAGCCATTTACGCCCATAAATCCAGAGCCCGAGATCAGCACCGTCTTCTTCAAAATCCCAGCCGCTTCGGCCCGCCGCCGGAAGTCTTCCGTAATTTCTCTGTTCGTCTCGCTCGAAAGCGTCAGCGGAAACGAATAAACAATCGAAGCCGGCTTTAGCGTCCCATCGCCCACCTCAATGCGCACCCCGCGAATCGCTTTGTCAATCGCCTGCGCGCGTATTTGAATTTCCAA
>PMQB01000149.1:0-4266 GCA_003169195.1 Bryobacterales bacterium | reverse complement strand
TACACAAACGCCACACCCGCCAACGAAAGCGAACGAATTCCGTATTTCGAAGCAGAAGGCGGCTGAATCGTTTTATTCTGCGCAATAGTTTGCTCCATCTGCCGCGTGATTTGCTGTTCCACCTGCTGGGCATTCGCACCCGGCCAACGGCAACTGGCCACCGCAATACGCACCGGAATCTCCGGATCTTTTCGCTGCGGCATAGACACCAGGCCATAAACGCCCCAAAGGACAACCGCCACAAGAGCCGCCCAGGAAATTTGCAGGTGCTCGACAAAGAAACGGGAGGTATTATGCTTATTCGCTATTAAATCGGCATCGCTGGTGTGCGCCATGGTCACTCTCCGTTACTGCAGAACCCGAATCTCTTGCTCGTTTTGCAAGAGTTCGCCGCCTAACGCAACAATGCGCTCTCCCTTGCTCACACCGCTCGTCACTTCAATCGCGTTGCCAAACGTGTCGCCAATTTGCACCGGTTGCGCCATGGCATAGTTCCTTCCGTCCCGTTCTGCAATACGAAACACGCCGAACCCTTGTGGACTTCCAGGCGCACGAATCACGGCAGATAACGGGATCACCAAACGGCTGGATCGATGCGCCGATCCCGTCAAGCTCAAGCTGCCAATCATGCCCGGACGAATCACGTCATTCTCATTCGCAATGCTCACCTCAACCGAAAACACCCGGCTCTTCGGGTCTGCCTGCGCGCCGATAGCAGTCACAATTCCCGGCGCCGGATTCTGCAGTGCATCCAGTGTCACCGCCAACTTCTGACCTAAGTGCACGCCGCCTAACGTTGTATCCGGCACCGCAAAATCCACCTTGACTACATGCGTATCAATGAGACTAAACCCCACCGTACTGTTCCCCACCAGCGACCCTTTCGATATATTTCGCGCAATCACATAGCCGGCAAACGGCGCGCGCAGGACAGTATCTGCCAATGCCGTCTTTGCCTGGTTCAACTGCGTTCGCGCACTTTCCACGGACGATTGCGCCGCGTCCACTTGCGCTTTGCTCGAATCGTAATGTGCCTGCGCGTTATCAAAGTTCGGCTTCGTCAAACTGGCCGATTGATAGAGACTCTGTGCGCGCGCGTAATCCAGCCCAGCATTCACCAGCGCAATCTTCGCCTGATCGAGTTGCGCCTGTGCCTGCTTGACGCCTGCCAGTCCCAACTCAATGCGCTGATCGTAATCAACCGACCGAACCGTAGCCAGCACCGTACCGGCCATTACTTTATCGCCCGGTTCTACATCGCGCCACCGCCCATCGGCGCTCTTCACTTGATGCACTTGTGCAATCAACCCCGCCGATTTGAAAGCCAGATCCACCTGCAGATTCGGCAACACTACCGCTGAATAGCGCTCCGGTTCCGTCGGCTGAATCTCCTGCACAACGCCGGCCTGCACCGTTTGCACACCTGCGTCTGCCGGTTTTTTTTCTGAGCACGAACTCCCCACGGCTAGCGTCGCGGCTACGATCAACCATCTCGTCCTCATCATTGTTCTCCCAAGGCCCTGTCGAAAGCCGCCTTCGCTGTCCACACGCTTTCCAGATCTTGCCGGTACTGCGCATCGGCCTGTGCCAATGCACTCTGTTCTTGCAGTACATCCGTCAGTAGCGCGGCTTTTTCCCTGTATTGATTCGTCAACACCCGCAACTTTTCCCGCTCCAGTTCTTGCGTAGCGGCATCCACCGCCAGCAACGCCCGCGCTTCACTCAGCTTTCGATAGCTGGCATTCACGTCCAACAAAATCTGTTGCTGCGCATCATGTTCCGTCAACACCGCCTGTTTCGAACTACTCTGCAACTCACTCATCTTGTGCCGTTTCTGTCCCCAATCAAGCGGTTGCCACTCGAATGTAATTCCCGCCAACAGAACATTCTTCGGAAGGAAGTTCAGATTAGGAAACGAAACATAGGAAAGCTGCGCACTCAAATCCGGTAAATACTCCGCATGTTCGCGGCGTACCTCCAACGCTGCCTTCTGCATTTTCAACAAAGCCTGCCTGATTTCCGGACGCTGCTCTAACGCCTTGGTCTGAGCCGCTTCTAAACTCACTTCGTCGTTCGATGGCGGCGGTTCTGCCTCAGTGGTAAAAGCTGCGCGCAAATCCCGACCCAAAAGGCGGTTCAACGATTCTTTCTGCGTATCCAAACGATCATGCAGCGTCACCAATTGAAAACGCTGCTGGCTTAGCTTCGCTTTCACATTCAGGCTGTCCGATTTCAAAACAGTCTCCTGCGCCAGATTGCGATCCACATAAGCGGATAGCTCGTTCAGATACTGCAGATTCACTTCGGCACTGGCGATTTCGCTCTGAATTTGCGTAAGTTGGTAATAAGCTTGCTTGACCTGCTGCGTTGTGTCTTGCATCTGCTGGCGCTCTTTTTCGCGCGCCAGTTCCTCGGTTACGCGCGCTTCCTTCAAACCCAGGCTAATCTTGAATAGCTGCGAAATCGGCTGTGTCGCCGTTCCAAAAATCACGCCCGTAATCTGCCGCGCCGTTTTAATCGGCGAATCTTGCGCAGGAATTGGTCCCGTCGCTGGATACACGCCCAGCGCACCTTTCGGAATCGTCAAGTTGATCGGCAGCAGCGATTCGCCCACATTGGCATAAACCTTAAAAACCGGCAGACGCTGCGTCTTAAGTTGATTGGTCTCTTCAACCGCCTTGCTCACATCCAACGAACTGATTTGGATCTGCGCGTTCTGTTTATGCGCCAATGCAACTGCATCACTAAGCGTCAGCAAGGGCGGGGAACTCTGCCCAAAGCAAAGGCACACTGTGCTACACGGCCAAAGGAAGGAACGAAAGAATCGCCTCACGCTCATTCCTATAGGTTTATCATAAAAAAGGAACAGGTACGTTCCTTTTTTATAAATGACAAACGCCAAGCGAACGCCGGCTAAACGCGGACGTCCCCGTTCGGAGGAAATAGATCAGCGCTGGCAACGCATCCTCGATGTCACGGCCACCGTTTTGTTGCGTGACGGTTACACAGGAACTAGCATTGCCAAAATCGCGCGCGAAGGCGGCGTTTCCAAGAAAACCATTTATGCCAAATACAGTGACAAAACAGAACTTGCGGCGGACGTACTAAAACACCTTTTCCAGCGGTCATGGGACCGTTTGGCCCTGATCGCCAAAGACGAGACTCGCAGCTTGGCTGACATCATGGCCGACTTTGCCACAACCGCCTGCCAAGATGTGACGACGCCTGCTGGGTTAGGTTTGTACCGCATTCTGATCGCGGAAAGCCCGATGTCCGAAAGCCTTGCGAAGATCTACCAGGAAGTGAAATCCAATTGGGATGGTCCGCTTAGCAAAGTTCTTCAGGCTTCCATGGATAGAGGCGAATTGCGCCAGGCCGATCCGGTTCTTGTGGCACGAACGCTATACCAACTGGCTGTCTCTGATCTTCGCGAACGTGCTCTGTTGGGGCGCGTGATCCGCCGGCCGGAGATTGCGAAGACGGTGGCGCTAGCCGTAGAAATTGTTCTGGCTGCTTACGCCAGCAAACCGGCGTAGCAAGGGACGGCATGCCAGGCTGGAACTGCATTCAAAAGGAACTGCGCGGTGCGGTTTACAGAGTCAGCTTCCATGCGGCAGCTCCGCTGTCCTTCGCGCCCATCCACTATTACCCGTCCGTTCGCTTGGCTCACCCGGTACGCCGCTTGCGCGCCATGTTCCTGCTGCAAGGCACTCAATGACCAGTCGGAATTGGCAATCATGTGGATGCCGCCGCGTGGCGCGCCCATCAGAATCGTGTATTCCGCAGATGCCCAGCCAGCGGCAGCGCTGTTTTCTGCGGCTTCGAAAATCTCCCGCGCATTTTCGATGAACTGGCTCACGCAGCTCTATCGTGCCGTTTTTACGAAAGTAGAGTCGCTACGTAATTTTTTCAGTTTTGGTTGACGTTTGAGCTTGTAATTTTTCTTATACCTCCTTATACTGGAGTCAAAGCAGCAATGCTAGTGTTTTGTTAGTATAAACAATTTTGTGAAACCGACTTGCCGTCTTGCCTTGCTAACCGTTTGTGCCGCCTCACTCTGCGCAGTAGCTGCAGGACAAGGCCTTGCGCCGGATACCGGTGCAACCCAGCCGTCGCCAAGCTGTAACCCTTGGAAAATACGATATTTCCCCGCTGACTTGTCGTTCGCCGATCGAGCATGTATGGCCGCCACCGAACTGGCGAGTCCCGCCCTATTGGCGGAAACTGGTTTCATCGCGGGCTTTTCCCAATGGCGTAATAGCCCCC
>PMQB01000601.1 GCA_003169195.1 Bryobacterales bacterium | reverse complement strand
CCGCCCCCTCCGTCCCTGGGTGTCACAATGATTGAATCTTGCCATCGCCACCGCTCACCCGCAGAAATTGGATCTCCGCCAGCGCATTGGCCGTAGGGACCGCGAGCATCGTGGGCGCCTCTACCGCCTTTCCATTCAAGCAACAATTCCCCGTTGTCTACGCAGAAACCTGTCTTAACAACGCTCGCTGGCATCCGCTCAGTCTGGGCGCGCGCAAGGCCATCACAAACTACCTGGATTACAAAGCGAGCGGCGGGGGTAACGCCCCGCAATATTCCGCTCAGCAACAAGACAAGGTCAAACAACTCTACGCGAATCTGATCGGTGCCAAAGCCTCGGAAGTGAGTTTCGTCCCCAGCACGCTGGCGGGCGAGAACCTCATTGTCTCTTCGCTGGGTCTCCCGGCATCCGGCGGCAACATCGTCACCGATGCTCTGCACTTCGAAGGGTCGCTCTATCTTTACGGCGAACTGCAGCGGCAAGGCCTCGACGTTCGCATGGTTAAGCCCAAAAACGGCCGAATCGAACTCGACGATGTCGAAAAACAGATCGACAAGAACACGAAACTCGTCGCTCTGTCACTCGTTTCCATGATCAATGGTTTTCAGCACGATCTGAGAGCCGTGTGCGAACGGGCTCACGCGCATGGCGCTTACGTGTTTGCCGATATCGTCCAAGCGGCCGGCGCCGTTCCCATTGACGTGCGCGCCTGCGGCGTTGACTTTTGCGCGGGCGCAAGCTACAAGTGGCTCATGGGCGACATGGGCCTCGGCTTCCTCTATGTCCGCGAGGATTTGCTCGACCGCTTGCGCCGCCCCCAGTATGGCTATCGTCAACTTTCAGAGATGGAGTACCACGCCTTCCCGTACGACACTCCTGGCGACAAAGTCTTAGAGTGCAAGCAGAAGCCCGACGCTGCGGGTCACTTCGAAGTAGGTACGGTTTCCAACACAACCGTAGCCGCTTTGAGCTTTTCTTTGGAATGGCTGCAGCAAATAGGAGTACCCGCCATCAAGGCGCATCGTCAGCCGCTCATCCAACGCCTGCAGAAAGAACTGCCCGCGCTAGGCTTCGAGCCCATGACGCCACTCGAATCCACTTCACCTCTCGTCGCGTTCGCCATTAGAGACACCAAAAAACTAGCGAAGAAGCTGACCGCCGCGAAGATCGACATCGCCGTTTACCCGCATCGCATTCGCGTGTCTCCTTCTCTGTATAACGATCAAAATGACGTGGATGCCCTATTGCACTCGCTACAATGAGGGGTTTCTCCTATGCGCACCAAGCGGAAAATTGCTCTCGCTGTAACAGTTCTGGTACTGATGGTATTGGCGTTTGCCACTTGGCGTTCGTTGCATAAACATGTCCCTGAAGACCCGCAGCTAAGCGCGAGCCTGGAGACCATTACCGCCGACTACCGGCACATCATCGTTCTCATGGACGGCGCCGCAGACCTGGATGCCGCTACTCGAACCCGATGCCGCGCTGTGGGACGCAAACTCTTTTTTGAAAAACAAACCGCCGTCGAGGATCTTACCCAAGCGCTCAGCGTTCAGCCGCAAAAGCTGCAACAAGTGATTGCCTATGTCACTTCGCCCAAGCTGCGCGATGCCGACCGACTCGCCTTTCTCGATGTTTTTGAAGAAGCGAACACCCTTCCCGGACCTCCCGCCGGAGTGAAGGCCGAGTTGGATGACCTGCACTCGATTCAGAACACCTATCGCGAGGAAGTCACTCGCATCTTCTCCCAATTTGCCACCCGGGGCGGTTCCGCCGTCCGCGAAAAATGGAGTGCATATGTTGCCTGGCTGAAAAGTTTCGAGGACCGCGACAAACTCCTCAAGCAATATGACGACGGCACCTCTGACGAAGAACCTGCTGCCGAGCTGCGCGGCAAAAGCAATCCGAATGAAGTCTCGGGAATTGACTTTGAGCCGAAGACCGTCGCGCTCACGTTTGACGACGGTCCCCATCCGCGCTATACCGAAGAGATCACGGCTCAGCTGCGCAAATACGGCATTCGCGCTGCTTTCTTCGAAATCGGCCGGAACCTGGGCAAGGTCGCTAAAGACGGCACCATCACCCTTTCACGAAACACCGAAATCTCAAAGCGCCTGATTGAAGCGGGTCATGTAGTGGCCAACCATACCTACTCTCACCGCGTCCTCTTGAAGCTTTCAGAGGCCGATCGCGGCGAGGAGATCGAAACCACCAGCCTCTTGCTTGAGAAAGCCTTGGGCCAGAAGCCGCAGTTATTCCGTCCTCCTTATGGTGCGCGCAACAAACAAGTGCTCGCGCAGATTAACGGCGAAGGACTCAAGAATGTAATGTGGACCATTGATTCGGAGGATTGGGCCGACCCGATCCCGGAATCTATTGCCATGCGCGTCCTGCATGAACTCGATCAATCTCATAAAGGAATCATTTTGTTCCACGATATCCACAAGCAAAGCGTGCTGGCTCTGCCTTTGGTGTTAGACGAGTTACAGCGCCAGAACTATACCTTCCTTGCGTTCGATAACACCAAGCTGGTGAAATCCGAACCTCCCATCGGAGAGAATCGCGCCGACAGCACGCCTGCTCCCCTACCGGTTCAAACAGTCTCGGGCGAGAAGGTCAACCCTTATCGGCAGAGTTGGGCCGTCATCATCGGTATCAATGATTATCAGACTTGGCCTAAACTGCGTTATGCGGTGAACGATGCCAATGCCGTGGAACAGATGCTGGTGAACAAGTTTGGCTTCAAACACGAGAATATTTTTAAGCTGCTCGATGGCCAAGCCACGCGAGCACACATCATGCAGGTGCTGGGCGATGAACTGACGAACCCAGCCAAGGTCTCCCATGATGACCGCATCTTTTTCTTCTTCGCAGGTCACGGCGCTACGCGCGAAATGTCCGAAAACCGGCAGACCGGTTTCATCATTCCCGTGGATGCGGACAAGACTAACTACTACGCGACCGCTGTCAGTATGTCTGAAATTCGCGAGGCCTCTGATCTGATACCCGCCAAGCATGTCTACTTTGTCATGGACTCCTGTTACAGCGGCTTGGCGCTCACGCGCGGCGGCGGCAGTTCATTCAGCGCTTCCAACACCTATTTAGATGAGGTAACCAGTCGCGTTGCCCGGCAAATCTTGACGGCTGGCGGTGCGAATCAGGAAGTGGCGGACGACGGGCCTAATGGGCATTCGGTGTTCACTTGGGCGCTGCTGGAAGGCTTGGATGGAAAGGCGGATCTCGATCATAACGGTGTGATTACCGCATCAGAGTTAGGCGCTTACGTGAGTCCTGTGGTGGCTTCTTTCTCTCATCAAACGCCGGTCATGGGCAATCTCATCGGTAGTGAAGGCGGCGAGTTTATCTTTGAACTTCAGCCCGAAGCGCTCACTCCGCTCACGCAACAGTTCGAAGGCAAGTCGCTCGCCTTGAATCAACAGCTTGCTTCGCTCGATAGTCAAATTGCTGCGAAACAGGAAGAGCTTCTTAAGTTGCAGCAAAGCATTCGCAGCGAAACGGAGAAGCTGGCGGAAACGGAAGGGAAGAGCACACCTGCTTCCGCGCCTGCGGCGGCTGCTAGTTCGCCCAAAGCGCGCGCGTATGATCTGGACCGCACGGCGCGCGGCCTTTATCGCGAAAAGAAGTATGATGAAGCCGCCAAAGCCCTGGAACAAGCCGTTGCGCTGAAGCCCAATGACGCCGTGTTACTCAACAACCTGGGCTTCATCTACTTCGAAATGGGCCGTTACAACGACGCCGTATCGTTCCTGGAAAAGACCCTAACTCTTGATCCAAACCGCAAGGAAGCGCACGGGAACTTGGCCTATGCTGATTTAAAACTGGGGCGTCGCGCGGAGGCGAAGACTCACTTTGAGCGATATCTGGAGTTATACCCTACCTCTCCCACCGCAGGCGAAGTGCGGCAGATTCTGGCCACTCTTTGACTCAGTGATTCCAGAGGCGCAGCAACCAAGTTCGGTTCGCGCCCGCTTTCTTTGACATGCGCTTGCGTTCAAAGCTACTGGCGGCTAAGCGAAGCCCAGTTTGATCGATCTTCGCCAGAGCCGTTGCCTGTTCTTCCGTGAGTCCGGCGCGCAACGCTTCGCCTTTAGGGTCGGCCAGAAAGCGGTCGCGCGTTTCCTGTTCTACATAGATGCGTGCCAGGAATGCTTCGAAGGCTGGCGTGCTCATACGCGGCCACGGCGGACTGCTTCGCGCGCTTGCTCGAGTTGGGCGAGCAGGCTGGCGATAGGCGGATACTTGCCATCGCGTTCGAGGATCACAGTGAGAGGCTTGTCTGTGCGTGCCGCAACGTAGCGCAATAAGTCGTAGACAGGGTCGGGCACGTCGTGCAGATGATCGTCTAGAATCCGATCTTCGATTGGCCGGCCGCCCGCAATGTGGATGCTGCCGATTTGCTGCAACGGGATGGAATCGAGGAACTGGTAGGGATCGAAGCCAAAGTTCGTGGCGTTGGTGTAAACATTGTGCAAATCAAGCAGTAAACCTCCGGCTGAGTGCTGCATCACTTGCGAAAGCCACTGCGCTTCGGTGAGGGTGCTCAAAGGCGGATCAATGAGGGATGCAATGTTCTCAACCAATGGTGGAGTGCCGACGATCTTCGCGGCAGCGTGAAGGTTCTCCAGCGTGCCGTTCACGCTGGCACTATTGCGCGGCGGCGAGGCCAAATGGCCGATATCCAGACCACCACCGCGGACCCAGGCCAAATGTTCCGACCATGATTCCGGCTCAATCATCCCGATTAAGCGCGCAAACTGATCAATGCGCTTCGTCTCCACGGGAACGGTTGACGCAGGCCCAAGACCCACACCGTGCAGCGTCACCGGAGTCTGGGCTGCGAGCGTACGCAATGCCAAAATTTTGCGTGATGAAGCATCAAAGTAATCATCAGCGATCACTTCCACGATGTCGATTTTATCGAGATTGGCGAAGATGCCGGCCGCGAGCTGCGGTCGCCAACCAATACCAAAGCGGTCTTTTTTCATCTCAACTGCCGCCGCACCCACCGCAGCCGCTACCGCCGCCGCCACAACTGCTACCGCTGCTGCCGCTTGAACCGCACGAAGAGCCACAGGTGGAACTGGAGCCGGCTTGCGGGAAAAGTTTCTTCGCGTACGGATAGCCGATCGCTGCGTAGGCAGGCAATCCGCAAACAGCCGCCACCAGGACAACCTGTTCTACCGAAGTTGCGTTTGTGGCAAAGCGCTTGTCAAAAAGCTCGGTCAGCCCTTTTATCGTTTCCACTCCTAATGGTGATTGACGTCCGTTGGCCACCGCGAAACAACCGGCGGCGGCAAACAGCGTACATACGATGAGGATCCCAATATTGTGGTGGCCACGGGACAGCGCTATGGCGATTTTAGTGGCGGAAACCAGGACCAACCCGGCTGCCACGATCGCCGCGTCAAGGCGCCGCCGGCTGATCTGGTCGGGTGCCAGGAGCAGACCCTTGGAAACAAGCCCTTCTTGGTAGAGCTCTTTTTCGCGGATGCTCACCCAACTGTCTTTGAGAACCTCGTACCCTTTGTGCTGCGCGCGGAAGAACTTGAAGATCAAATCTTCCAGCGGATGGCTGGGCGGCGCGAATTCCGGGTCGGCGATTAGCGAATCATTCTTGATCACGGTCAGCGCCTTGCGTTGGATAAGCGAAATGACGGCCACGCGTGTGAGCTCATTCGGGCCGCCGCGCAAATAAGCGATTTCGTACGGATCGGTCAGCCGTGGAGGGGACTGCGTCACCTCCCTTGACTCGCGAGACAAACGCCAATAGCGCTGAGCCAGTAACGCTACCGCAGTCAGAAGCGCGTAAAAAAGCAGGAATTCGGGACCGCTGAAATCAAAGGGATTCAATGTTGCGTCCTCCGTCTTCTCTTCAGTTTACGCGGATTCGGGCGTCAGAGTTGGAAGCTGGGAGTACTGGACGATAGTGTGTGGCAGACCGTTTTCGCGCCGCAGAATCGTTCTAGAAGCTCCGCCATTTCCGCGAGCGCAGCATCCACATCGCCGCTCTCGAATGGGGGCGCCATGATGTCGATATTGATGGCCACCGACGTAGTCTCAGGAGCGATCTTGCTGAAATCGGCATTGCGCCAAGTCCAGCGGCGGCACATCACCTTCTTGGTCTGCGGCGTGTAGTAAATGACTTCGCCGGCCGTTGGATTTTCGAAGGCGGTTGCCTTGAAGAGTGGTGCGAAGCTTTCGTCGCCTTTGGCGAAGCCGAGATGGATATCGCCCGGCAGGATAGTGTGTAAATCATCACCGCCACAAGGTGCCATGCGGCGCAGGCTGACGAGATTCATGATGTCGACAATCTTGCTGATCGAACGCGGCGGTTTGCCTTTGCGGATTTGCTCGTAGAGAAACTTGATGCTGGGCGTGAATTTCTTCGGGTCGACACCGAGTTTGAGATAGGCGTTGTTCCAGACTGAGATGCGCTCCGGCTCGGCGTCGGTGGATTCGACCAGCATCTTGTCGGCGGCTTGCGCGATGAGATTGGCGAGCGCTGGATCGGCTGCGGTGTTGTTTATTTGAGTGGCGACAACGACGCCTCGGCGGAAGGCGGGAAACAGCTTGAAGATCTCGGGATCAACGGAGTACGTGGCCATGTTTCTTTCTATTATGCTGGCTTGAAAAAACGAACCCAATTACTGAAGGGGGGAAGCAGCGGGAGGGAATTTTGAAGTCCGAGGGAAAGGGAAAAATTGGGCGAAGAGAGGGCGAAAGCGGGGATAATTTTTGAACCCTATTAATAATAGTAGCGAGCGATGTCAAATATTCATGGTTTTTGGGGTTGTCGGGGGTGAATTTTTACCTCTCGGCCGACCTGAAAAAACGAACCCAAACGACGGGGCCGTTCGGGCAGTGCGGAATTCTTAAGTTGTCAGCTCTTTTGGCCCGCTGGGCCATCCCTGCGGATGGAAATAAGGGCGGCCCAGGACATACACTACGGGTGGCGAAGGTTCTGCGAATATGAAGTTTTCAAACAACTGCCGGCAAAGCTCCTCGAACACCTTTCGGCGAAGAGGCCTTTGCGCGTACCTCGGAACTGAACTCGTACACCTGACGGCGAGGAGAGATGGGCACGCGGCTGGAAAGCCGCTCTGCAGCCAAGAATGGCCGCCCTACGGTTCTATTTGGGCATGGTGTCAAGGGTGGCGGGATGCGCTTTTACGATGCGATTTTGGGAAGTGGTTTTGTTTCAATCGATTACGTGACTAAAATAAACCGTCTGCCCTTGTGACGGTCATGGCGGGCCGCAACCGTGTCCTTTATCCGAAGAAGTCGCGGACCTTCTCGAAGACGGTCTTCTCTTTGGGGGAATTTTCGACGGGGAGCAGGGTCGCCAGTTGCTCAAACAGCTTCCTCTGCTCGCGGGTGAGTTTCTTGGGAATCTGCACATCCAAGTGGACAAATAAATCGCCACGCGTCCGGCTATTTAAAATCGGCACACCTAAATTGCGTATGCGGAACTGCGCGCCGGGCTGTGTGCCCTCGGGGACCAGGATCTGCTGGGTGCCATCGAACGTCTCAATCTCAATCTCGGCACCCAAAACCGCCTGTGCCAGATTAATCGGCAGCGTGCAATGCAAGTCACTCTCACGCCGCTCGAAGATATGGTGTTCGTTTACCTTCAGGACAACGTAAAGATCGCCTGGCTGAGCGCCGGGAGGCCCGGGATTGCCTTCACCCGCCAACCGCAACCGCGTGCCGTTATCCACGCCCGCTGGGATATTCACTTTCAGCCGTTTCTCAACCTTGTTGAATCCCTCGGCCTTACACTGCGGACAGACCTGCCGGATCAACTTCCCGCGCCCGCTACAACTCGGACAGGTCTTGCGAATCGAAAGGAAGCCTTGCTGGTAAAGGACCTCGCCGCGGCCGTGGCACGTGGTACACGAGATCAATCCGCCATTGGGATCAGCACCGGAACCCTGGCATTTGGTACATGCTTCCATGCGTGGAATGAGCAAGTCCGCCGACAAGCCCTTCATGGAATCTTCGAAGCTGACTTCCAGGTCGTAGCGGATATCTTCGCCGCGCACGACGCGCGAACGCCGTCCGCCGCCCCCGCCGCGCTGGCCAAACAGATCGCCCAGCCCGAACAGGTCACCGAGAATATCGTTGAAATCGGCGAAGGTGGCTTCGTCGAAGCCTGCGCCGGCACTCGGGCCGTTGACGCCTTGATGGCCAAAGCGGTCGTAGCTGGAACGCTTTTGCGGATCGCTGAGGATCGCATAAGCTTCGGCTGCTTCCTTGAAGCGTTCTTCCGCGTCTTTGTCGCCGGGGTTTCGGTCGGGATGGAACTGCAGTGCTAGTTTTCGATAAGAAGACTTCAGCGTCTGATCGTCGCAATCGCGCGAGACACTCAGAACTTCATAATAATCGCGTTTGGCGACACCCATCGAACTGTATAGATCCCTTCGTCAAAAACGCAGTTCGCGACCGCTAGCGATTAACCGCCACTTTCACCATGGCGGGGCGCAGCAACCGACCCTTAAAGTAATAACCGCGTTGGTATTCTTCAAGAATAGTCTCATCGGGGTGGTCTTTTGTATCAACCATCTCAACGGCGTGGTGTATATGAGGATTGAAGACCGGCACGTCTGAAGCGATTGGTTCCAGCCCGAGCTTCTTGAGCGCTTCGTATAACCGCTGATAAATGAGCTCCATGCCGCGCGAATATTCTTTATCTTCGCAATCGGCCTTGAGCGCGCGCTCAAAATCATCCAGCACCGGCAGCAGCGCCTTGACGGTGTCCATGGCAGCAAATTCCAACAACTCACCGCGTTCGCGTTCGCTTCGCCGCCGGTAGTTTTCGAATTCCGCCTGCCGCCTCTGCAGCAGATCTTGATATTCCGCTTTTTCTTTGACCAAACGTTCACGCTCGCCCGCATCCAAATGGGAGCTGCCGGCATTGCTATACGTTGAAGCTGGTTCGGCCGAATCCACTACGCGCTCGTGTTGAGCATCTTCGGCTGCGACAGCATTGTTATCGTTATCTGCTTGCATTAGACTTTGACCGCTAGAAGAAAGTGCAGGGAACCCCTCCTAGAGCTTCAGCGTAACAGAACCGGCACACTTCGGTACAGTCCCATACGCCCGCAAGAGTCGATCGGGAACGAATCGACCCGGAGCATTCCCCTTGAACTTATAGGTTAGCAGGAAAGCTCCAACGGAAAAAGCTCTTTCGAGGTCCTTGAATTCCCTTATTTTTTGGCGTCTTTCGAGGAGATGCCCGGGGCGTCTACGAACGCGCGCTCGGCGAGGGTCCAACTCTGCATAGTACGGATGCTCGTGCTGCGTGCAATGACGAATCCGCCCACCAAGCCGAATCCCAATTGGCACGCCACAAACCAGGGCCAACTGATGTGTTCGTTTAGTGTCGGGTTCACCAGGCTCAGCACCGTTGCAATGACGCCGCTCCAAATAATCGGCATCAAGATGCCTGCCCATACAACCGCGAACTTCGGAAACATCGGGAGCATCACGGCGTACAAAACGCCCACCAGCATCGAGATTACCAAGTGTCCCGCAAACGCCGATCCTAACGCAAATCCGTCAAAGGCCTGCAACTGCGCTTCCGTTTCATGCCCAATAGAGGGAATCACTACACCCGCCAGTAAGTTCACCGGGTACCAGATGCTGTGATGCGCAATCAAACCGTAGAGGCAGGCTAAACCGGCCATGACCGCGCCACCGGCCAAGCCGCCCAAAATTCCGGCAGAGTAGGGGTGAATTTCCTCCGGTATGCGCACGCGGTGGCTATCTTCGCCCAACTGTAGACGGATGACCGAACGAGCGCCTACCTGAATTGGCAACGGCCGCTTGCCCGCGTCAATGGGACACGCTTCATGCTCTTCCTCAGGAATCACCACACGCCACCAGCCCACCGCGGCAGCGAGTGCTATGGCAATCCCCAGATACGAAATAAGGGCAGTATGGATGGCAATCCCCGCGAAGACCATCATCACGCCGAACGCCAGCACCAGCGGCCACAGGGTAGGGGCCGGCATCTGTATCGCGGTTAAGTCGCTTCGTTCACCGGCTTCGCCGTATTGAATGTCTTGTTGCATGTCTCTGGTTACCTTCCAATCACGTACACAACCGTGAACACCACTACCCAAACAGCATCCACAAAATGCCAGTACCAGGAAAGAAACTTCACGCGCCGTTCCTGCTTCTGCACATTGCGGCCTAACAAAGTTGCCACCATCACCAGCAGCAGGAAAATCATGCCAACCACAACGTGGGTGGCATGCAAGCCGACCAGCGAATAATAGGTGGTCCCAAACAGATTCGTGGTGATCGTGAGGTTCTCGTCGACAATCAGGTGCCGCCATTCGGCGGCGGTCGCGGTCAGAAATTCCAAGCCCAGTGCAATTGTGGCCAACCACCAAAGTTTGAAGTTCCCGAGGTGGCCGTTCTTTAACGCGTTTTCCGCCAGCACAATCGTCAAGCTACTGGAAAGCAAACAAATCGTCGCCAGAATCGGAATCGTTAAGACATCTTTCGGATACGGGCCCACATTACTCTGTCCGTTGTAGACAATGTAAGCGACGACGAACATAGAAAACAGTACCGATTCCGTGAGAATCAGCATCAAGATTCCGACACTGCCGCGATCCGGCAGGTGCCAGTCCTGCGCGATGGCATTTGCATCCGCTGATATTACGCCTTGATATGACATATGTTTATTCAAATTTCCAATCTGGATCATCAGGGTGTTTCAGGTCCCATAGCGGCCTTCCGCTGCGCACTACCGGAATTTTTTCAAAGTTATATTCGGGCGGCGGTGAACTGGTGGCCCACTCCAGCGTCCAGGCATCCCAAGGATCGTCACCGGCCTTTTCGCCCTTCCACAAGCCCCAAATGATATTCACAACGAAGAGCAGTATGCCGACAATCTGAATGGCCACGCCCCAAGTCGAAATCAGATTCCAAGTTTCTAATCCATGGCCCGGCAGATAGGTGTAGACGCGTCTTGGCATACCCAAGAAGCCCGCAAAGTGCATGGGGATAAAGGTCACATTAAAGCCAATCAGGAAAATCCAAAAGTGCAGGCGTCCCAGCAGTTCGCTGTTCATTTTGCCGGTGGCCTTCGGGAACCAGTAATAAATGCCCGCAAACAGGCCGAAGACTAAACCGCCAATGAGCGTGAAGTGGAAGTGGCCCACCACAAAATAGGTGTGGTGTAACTGCCAGTCAAATGGCGCGGTGGCGAGCATGATGCCAGTTAAGCCGGCGACGAGAAACTGAAACAAGAAGCCGCAGGCGAACAACATGGGTGTGGAATAGCGGATTTTGCCGCCATACATGGTGGCCACCCAGTTGAAGATTTTGATGCCGGTGGGAATGCCTACGAGCATTGTTGCCGTGGCGAAGAAGGTGTTCGAGAGCGCCGACAAGCCAACGGTAAACATGTGGTGCGCCCAGACGACAATGCCAATAAAGAAGATGACGCAAATGGCTCCCACCATGGCGGGTTTGCCGAAAATCGGCTTGCGCGAAAACACCGGGACGACTTCCGACATGATGGCGAAAATGGGGAAAATCAGAACGTAGACTTCCGGGTGGCCGAAGATCCAGAAGATGTGCTGCCACAGCAAAACGTTGCCGTTGGCCAGTGGGTTAAAGAAGTTCGCGCCCAGCAGCCGGTCAATCATCAACATGATTTGGCAGGCGGCGAGCGGCGGGAAGATCACCAGAATCAGCAGCGCGTCAACCAGCATGACCCAGACAAACATAGGCATGCGGCGCAACGTCATGCCGGGGCAGCGCATGCTCACCGTTGTGGCCACTACGTTGATGGCGCTCGCAATCGTGCCGAAGCCGGCTACCAAAACGCCCAACACCCAGAAGTCTGTGCTCGGCCCTGGATTAAAGCTCTTCGAGGTAAGCGGCGCATACCCGAACCAGCCCACATCCGGCACCGCGCCAAAGAAATAGCTTGAGTAAAGCAGAATCCCGCCAAACAAAAACGCCCAAAAGCCAAAGGCGTTTAAGCGTGGAAATGCCATATCGCGCGCGCCAATCATTAGCGGCACCAAATAGTTGCCCAATCCTGCCACCATCGGCATGCCTACCAGAAACACCATTGTTGTGCCATGCATGGTGAACAGTTGATTGAACGTTTGCGGAGTGACGAAATGATTGTTCGGGATGGCAAGCTGGATGCGAATGGCTACCGCCATTAAGCCCGAAATGACAAAAAACAGCAGCATGCATATGATGTACATGAGGCCGAGTTTTTTGTGATCGGTGGTGGCGATCCAGCGATACAGAATTTCGAGAACGGAATGTTCCTTCTGTTCAACAGCAGTGTTTTCCAGCGGATAATTAATAGAAGCCATAGGAACCTACTTGAGAGTCTCCAGATAAGCGACAAGATCGTCCAGATTCTGCCCGGTCATTTTCGAAGCCGGCATCAAGCAGCCCGGTTTCGATTGCTGCGGGTTCACAATCCAGTCCTTTAGATTGGCCGGCGTGTTGTCGAGCACGCCCGACCCTAGCTGCCGGCGGCTCATCAAGTGCGTCAAATCCGGCCCAACTTTGCCGTTGAAGCGCGTGCCCTTCACTGCGTGACAAGCCCAGCACCCCGATATTTGAAAGCGCTTCTGTCCCGTGCTGATCTCCGCGGGAATGGCCTGCGCTTGCTGCTGCTCGGCCACCCACTTATCGAAATCGGCGGGCTCTTGCACCACCACTTGGATCAACATGTTGGCATGTTGCGCGCCGCAGAACTCCGTGCAATTGCCCCAAAAAATGCCCGGCGTCGATGGGTCAATCCAGGTGTGATTCACGCGGTTCGGAATCAAATCGGTCTTGCCGCCCAACTCCGGAATCCAGAGGCTGTGAATCACGTCGGTCGATTTCAAAGTGAAATAGGTGGCGCGTTCACGGTTACGCGAAACAGGCACGTGAATCTCATTCGCCGTTGTGATGTTGTAGCCCGGATAGTGAACCTCCCACCAGAACTGGTGGCCCACCACGCTAACCTGCACCGCATTGCTCGGCGGACTCGCATCTTCCACGCCCCACACGGTGCGCGCCGACACGCCCGCGATGACAAAAACGATGAGAATCGGGATCACCGTCCAAGCCGCTTCAATTTGGTTGCTCCCGTAAATCTGCGGCGGCTCTTGCCGCGAATCGTCGTTGGGACGGCGGCGAAACCGGATCATGGTGTATATCAGCAGCCCTGCCACCACGGCAAAAATCGCACCGGTAATGGCAAATTCCAACATGCCCATGTTGAACTCCGCCTTGGCGGGTGTCGTCATTGGGTTGAACATATTGGTGACTTTGTGTTCAGTAAGGCCAGACGGTTGAGCCTGGAGGAAGGCAAGTAAAGGCGCGAGCAAAACAGGGGCCCTTTCAGCGAAAGAATTATTAGTAGTTCGATTGTTCCAAGGCCGCGAGGTTTTGTCAGTGACCTTGGTCACTTAGCGCCGGTTGAATTACCGGGAAACGTTAGCTGTGATGCACGCAACGATCAGTAAATGTCAAAGCCTGGGCGGACGGCACAACGATTCTAGGCCCTAATCAAAGAAATCGAGGTGCCAATAAATCAACGCCGGTAGGGGATTCCACATGCCGGTTCAAACTGACAATACCTTCAATTTGTGTGTTGAGTGTGGTTGTTTTGTATCAGCAAACAGTAGGCGGAGGAAGCCGGGAGACAAGCAAAAGCAGCTATGGAGTCCGTTGAAGATGCGCTTTTCTCAAGCAGTTGACGCGACCCAGTACGTGGCTCTTTTCGGCTTCGGGAAGGCCACGCACGGCGTCGTACAACTGCTCTAAGTCGCGCCACTGTTCGGCTGTCATGCTAAGCGCCGATTCTAGCGCACATTTTCGCCCGACTTGCGAGTGGAGAATCGCGCACGCAGCTTCTCCCAGGGCGTCCCCGCGATGAGTCCAACCAGCGCGACTCCGAAGCACATACCACACCCGATGAGCCCCAAAATATCAGTCGTGTGGAGTGCTGCCACGCGCGGCTTGCCCAGACTATTTAAGAGAGCCAGGGTACCCCACAGTGCTATGAATAAACCTGTCATTCCACCACTTCGCTTCATGTGATCTCCTTGGCCCAATCCAGGCCGTATTTTGAATCTACGGATGTTGTCGCAGAGACGCTATTTGCGTTTCATGGAAGTCTAATATTCAGGATGTTTCACTCAGCGCCTGGAATGGAGAGTGGGCCGCTCTGGTGTAATTGGCTTTGAATGGTTCCCTTTCCATGCGAACGAGTATAGCGATTTGTTGCCTCTTTATGTGCGCAGGGCTGGCAGCTGACACGAACGCCCGCTATCCGGCGCATTGGTGGACTCCTGTGATTGACCCGCACAAACCGGATTGGGAGATTCTTCCGCAAGCGGCAAAACCGGGAGAGGTCATTCTTTCGAAGCGGAATGAACTCGGAATTCTCTCTAACTTCGCGGCAACTCCGTTTGTGTATAACGGTGTCCGGTATGCGAGTGTCGAAGGATTCTGGCAGATGATGTTGTATCCGGAGGGCTCCGCCGATCCGCGCGCGCAGGCGGCGTTTTTGCAATGGCCGCATACGCGAGCGCAGGTGGCGCAGATGACAGCGTTCGAAGCGAAAGCGGCCGGCGATGTGGGCGAAGATAACATGCGCAAGCTGGGGATTGATTGGGTCACCTTTGAAGGAAGGCGATTGCGTTACCGATCGATGACGAAGGGCGAGCATTATCGGTTGATTGTGGCGGCCATGCACGCGAAGCTGGAACAGAATGCGAAGGTGCGGGAAATCTTGCTTGCGACGGGAGATTTGAGGCTGCGGCCCGATCATATCCAAGAAGAGAATGCACCTCCAGAGTGGGCTTATTTCGAGATCTGGATGGAGATGCGCGCCAGTTTGCGGTAACTGAAGGTGCGGTTGAGTTGGCTAGCACTCTCGAATTTTTTCGGGTTCCGTACCTATTGAAGGTTCGTCGCGCCCCGCTTTATAATGCCGAGGAACACTTCTTTCGGAGAAAGAAAACGATGAGAATACAAATTCAGAACAAGCTTCTTGCTCTTGGTCTGCTCACCTTTTCAGCAGCAGTCTTGGCGAAGGCGGATGTGATCGTTTATGTCGGTTATTACGATTTGGCTCCTCCCGCTGGAGGAAATACCGGTGCTCTGCCGAACCCTTGGATCGGAAGCCCGAACACTACGTTTTTAGGCAGTAGCTCTGAAGCGACGTCGAGTGATCCGGACGAATCGGCTATTCGTTTGACCAATACGGGGACTACGGCAGTGACCTTAAGTCAAGGCTTCACCGTGACGTCGGGGGCAAGTTCGTTCACTCTATGGGACAGCCTCATTGGGGCAGGGGGATTTTCAATTCTCCCCGGCCAGACGGTTATTTTATCGGGCACGACGGCGAACGGGTTTGACGGCAGTGACATTGGGTTGACAAATTCCACAATTTCCTTCACTCTGAACGGCACTGCGTTTAGTGTGGTGGACAGTAACAGCATTTTGAACGGGAGTCCGATTGGATCTGCGAATGAGACGGAACCCTGGACCCAGATTGGCGACTTGCTCGGGAGCAACAACCCGTCGCCCGTGCCTGAACCAAGTAGCGTCTTGTTGACGAGTGTGGGGACGGCCGGATTGCTGATTGGATTGAAGCGCAAACGTAGTCAACGGGATCGACATCTGCTGTAATTGGCTTTGAAAGATTTCCAGGTATTTCGCAGGGTAAGGCCTTGCGCCACTGCGGTACTCTTTTGTGCAGCGCTGGCTGCGCATAGAGAAACGCCGGCACCGCTCACGCTCATGGGCACGATTCCACTCACGGAATTGCATGGCCGAATCGATCATTTGGCAGCAGACATTTATAGTGGCCGGCTATTCGCGGCAGCGCTGGGTGATGACGCGGTTGCCGTTCTGGATGTCCGCTCGAACACGCTAGTGGCGACGATCTCGAGTATCAGAGAACCGCAGGGCGTAGCGTATGTGAAAGCGTCTAATCGCGTTTTTGTGACGAGCGCGGCCGATGGCAGCGTGCATCTGTTCGATGGTTCAACATTGAAGGCCACGGGCATTGTGCATTTAGGGCGAGACGCGGACAATCTTCGCGTGGATTTAGCGCGGAACCGGGTATACGTTGGCTATGGTGAAGGCGCGTTGGCGATTCTTGACACCGCGGGCAAACACTTGGCCGAGATTCCGTTGAAGGCGCACCCCGAGTCGTTTCAATTTGCGGAGAAGCAGCCGCGGCTGTACATCAATGTTCCCGAAGCCCATGAAATTGCAGTGGCCGATAGCGACACACTCAAAGTGCTGGCAGAATGGCCCGTCAAAGAGGGCCAGGAAAACTTTGCGATGGCGATAGATGAGGCGAACCGGCGCATCTTTGTAGCATGCCGCCGTCCGTCGCGGATGCTCGTCTTAGACATGGATTCGGGATTGGTGCTGGCTCAGTTGTCGACGGTGGGCGATGCCGATGACCTTTTCTACGATCCGATTCATGCACGTCTTTATGTGTTGGGCGGGCAGGGACAGATTGCTGTTTACGCGCAGGAGACGGCCGACAAATACCTGCGCCTGGATTCGGTGGCAACGGTGGCGGGGACGCGCACGGGCTTGTTTGTGGCCGAGTGGAACCGTTTGTTTGCCGCCGTGCGTGAGTTTAGCAGCCACAAAGCAGAGATACGCGTGTATCAGCCGCAGTAACATTGGGGGATGCGCCTTCGGTGCCTCCTAGCTGCCGCCTTCGTCACGTTGCCGATTCACTTGCCTCACGCCCGTGGCCCTGAGGTGCTGAAACAACTGAACGGGGTTGCGGTGCCGGGCTTAGATGGTCCGATTCAACACATGGCCGCGGATGTGAAAGGGCAGCGGATCTTTGTGGCGGCCACCGGCCACAATACGATCGAGATCTTTGATGGACAAACGCTACGTCATCTGGACAGCATTCCCGATCTAGCGCAGCCGCAGGATTTAGTCTACGTAGCGGAGAGCGACCACCTGCTGGTGTCGAACGCGGCCGACGGCAGCGTGCGCACGTACGATGGCAAAACGCTGAAGCTGTTGGACAGCCGATTGATGGGCGGCGATGCAGACCGCATCCGTTTGGCGCCTGGCGGGAAGAGTGTGGTGGTGGGCTGGGGCGTGGGATCGCTGGCCTTGCTGGATCTGCAGTCAGGTAAGCGAACGGATATACAGTTGCGATCGCATCCGGAGTCGTTCCAATTGGATTCGATTGGCAACCATATCTTTGTGAACTTGCCGGGTGTGGGCGAGATCTCGGTGATTGACCGTCGCAGCCAGACGATTACGGAATCATGGCCGATCCGGCAGCGGGAGAATGTGCCGATGGCGCTGGACGAAGCGAACCGCCGCATTTTTGTGGTGTCGCACAGACCGGCGAAGCTGCTGGTGGTGAATATGGACGATGGCGCGGTAGTGACATCGATGTCGACGGTGGCGGATGCGGATGACGTTTTTTACGACCGGGAGCGGAAGCGCGTTTATGTGGTAGGTGGCGAGGGGCTGTTGGCTGTCTACAAGCAGAAGACAGCGGATGAGTACGTGTCGATGGCGCGGGTAGACACGGTGGAAGAAGGGCGAACGGGCTTGTTCGTACCCGAATGGAACCGGCTGTTTGTGGTGGCTCGCAACAGGCCGCCGGTGTTTCCGGCAGAATTACTGGCGTTTGCTGTGTTGGACGAAGCAGCCGCGAAGTAAGAGGATTACGCGGCGGGTGGAGTGCCGCCACGCGAAGCCATAAACGTATCCATACTGCGGAACACTGCATCGGGCGCGATCTTGCCGGAGATGCGCTGAAGATGGCAGGAAGCGGTGATGACGATCAACACTGAGCGGTTATCGGCTTCAATGTTTTTCTCCACGCGCAAAGCCGCTGCTTGCGTGGCACGGGTTTCTGCCTGCGCCAGATTCACAGAGGGATCAAAAACGGCAACGAATGCGGGACCGCTCCAGCGGTAAAGTGTTGTGCCGGACAGTTTCTGCGCCAGCATCTGCGCGCCGGTGACCAGGATGTCATCTCCCACCAAGCGGCCGAAACGACCGTTAATGGTCGACATGCGATCAAGCATAAAGAGGACTGCCAGGAATTCTTTGCCGGTCGCAATTTTGGCGGCGATGGCTTCTTCGGCGGAATTGCGTCCCGGTAAACCCGTGACAGGATCTTGCGAGTCTTCGGCGTTGACGGATTTGAGGCGGTTCGAAAGGCGATCGACATCTTGCTTCAGAGTGTTTATTTTGGCGCGGGCTTCGGTTTGCAAGCGCAGACTTTCGCTGCGAACCAGCGTGAGGCAATCGGTCAAATGCGTCTTGATCTGGCGGGTATCTTCCAGCGTGTTCGCGCGTTGCAGTTTTGATTCGATGACGTTGAGTTGCTTCACGCTCGTTTCACTGGAGGAGGTGATAAATATGACGGTGGACGTCATGGTGGTGAGCATGCCGCGGAGTTCTTCCACTTGGCCTTTAAAGATGACGGCGGCGCGACGGTTGTATTCTTCCAGCGCGCGGAGGGTTTTGCCGATGCCCACGAGTAAGTCATCGGGCGAGCTATCGACGGTGAGTGTATCGGCAATGCCCGACATGCGATGCTGCAGTTCTTGGAGATCGTTGGGATCACCCTCAATCGCATGAAGGGCAATGCCGCGAATCAAGATCTGTAGATGATCAATGATTTCGGAGGGCAGCGAAAAGCGCTTTTCCGGAAGGTCTTTCGTATGGATTCCCAAAGACAAGATGTCGAGGTCAGACATAAATAATCTCTCCTGACTGCTCTAAATAGTATGGGAACGCCGGTTTTTTCTCTGTTTGTAAGGGTAAGTACTACAAGTTAGACCCACTCGCCTTGGCGCATAAGAGGAACTGAGTGTCCGCTAGCTGACACTCCATCGACGTCTAAATGGCCAGAGCCGATCATCCAATCGACGTGAATCAAACTTTCGTTTGCCCCTTTCGCCGCAAGTTCACTTTTGCTTAACGAATCGCCGTTGATTAGACAGGTACTGTAAGACTGTCCGAGAGCGATGTGGCTGGCGGCGTTTTCATCGAACAGCGTGTTCCAAAAGAGGAGGCCACTTTGTGCGATGGGCGAGGAGTGCGGCACAAGCGCGACTTCACCCAGGCGGCGCGCGCCATCGTCGGTATTGATCATGCCTTGCAGGACGGCGTCGCCTTGTTTGGCGCTGGCCCGCACGATGCGGCCGGCTTTGAATTCGACAGAGATGCCATCAATGAGCGTGCCTTGATAGGACAAAGGTTTGGTGCTGGTGACGGTGCCATCGGCGCGATCTTTGTGGGGCGTGGTGAAGACCTCTTCGGTGGGCATGTTGGGGAAACCAGCGATGCCGTTTTTGGCAGTAGAACCGCCGCCGCACCAGAGGTGATCGTCGGAGAGGCCGAGAGTGAAATCGGTGCCCGGGCCTTTGTAGCGCAAGGCGGAGAAGCGCAGGTCATTGAGTAACTTCACACGGCTTTGGAGTTGTGCGCCGTGGGCACGCCAGTTGGCAACGGGATCAGGTACGTCAATGCGGGTGGTGCGAAAGATGGCGTCCCAGAGTTGCGCGAGCGCTTGCTCTTCGGGCAGATTTGGGAAAACGAGTTTGGCCCAGGAGGGGGTGGCGGCGGCAACAATGGTCCAATTGATTTCGTGGCGCGTGATGAGTTCGAGCGCGGGGCGACTGGCTTTGGAGAAAGCCACGTTGGCGCGCGAGACTTTGCCGGAATCCTGGCCAGCGAGCAGAGCGGGATTGGCACCCGTGATGGCTAAGCGCGCAGATCCTGCGCGGTAAGCCGCAGCCAAACCATCCTGTAACCATGTTGCCGCGCGATCAAAGCTTTCGTCGGGCGCATAGCTGTAGCGGGCCAAGGTGGCCTCGTCATCGGCAAAGAGTGTGGTGACGAGCGATGCGCCGGCGCGATAGGCATGTTCGGTAATGCGACGCACGAGCGGCAGCGCGTCGAGCGGTGCGCTGATTACGAGTTCTTGACCGCGCGCGAGGCCGAGACCGACGGTGACGGCCACTTCGGCTAAGCGGTCGACTTTGGCATCCCAGGGAGCGGCCACTGCTGGGCTGTTCATTTGTAAAACTTCCATACGAACAATTATCGTCCTGGGCGATTGGTGGTGCGCTTATATAATGACTGCCAGCATGAAAACATTTCTGGTTGGGTTAGTCATGGCGGCGACGTTGAGTGTGCCGGCCTTTGCGAAAGGCGGCAAAGGATTTATTGGGCGCTGGGATTTTGATGTGATGGGCGCGGAGCATACGGTGGGCGCGAATTGGCTGAGCGTTGAGCCCAAGGGGCCGACGGAGTATGAGATTTGGTTTCAGCCGACGGGCGGACATGTGATTGTGGTGAAAGATTACAAGCTGGACGGCGACCACCTGCATTTGCAAGTGAGCAAAGACACGACGTGGGACTTGACGGCGGCTGGCGGGAAGTTAACGGGCACGGAGAAGCGCGGCGAAAAGACGCGCGAATTGTCTGGTGTGCGCGCGCCCGCTTTAAATCATAAGGCGCCAAAAGCATGGGGCGAACCGGAAGCGCTGTTCAATGGCAAGAATCTGGATGGCTGGGAGCCGATTGGCGATCCGGCGAAGAGTCATTGGGTGGTGAAAGATGGGCTGTTGGTGAATGAGGCGCATGGAGCAAATTTGAAAACCACGCGCACGTTTAACGATTTTAAATTGCATTTTGAAGTGAATTGCCCGGAAGGCGCGAACAGCGGCTTCTATTTGCGCGGGCGCTATGAAGTGCAGTTGGAATATGAGCCGAGCAACAGTGAACCGCCGGAGCGCGCGATGGGCGCGGTGTATGGGCGGTTAGCGCCGAGCACGGAATTGCCGCGCATGGCGGGCAAATGGGAAACGTTTGACGTGACGCTGGTAGGCCGGACGGTGACGATTGTGCGCAATGGCACCACCATTATTGATGGCAAGGAGATTGCGGGTATTACGGGCGGTGCGTTGAATGCGGACGAAGGCGAGCCGGGACCTTTCTATATTCAGGGCGATCATACCGGCGGCCTGTTGTTCCGCAACATTACGGTGGCCGTGCCGAAGAAGTAGCGTAGAGTGCGAACGCAGGCAGAGAAAGCTCAGGCGTTTCGTGCTCTGCACGAGGGCCACGGCGCGTTTCTGATTCCGAATCCTTGGGGCGCGGGGTCGGCGCGGTTGCTGGCGCATTTGGGATTTGAAGCACTGGCAACAACGAGTGCCGGTTATGCTTTTTCTGCCGGGCGGTGTGCGACGGGTGAGTGTTGGGAGTGCACTTTTGCGGGCGGCAAAAGAGATGCAAGAGCGGGGCACGTTTACGTTCGCGGAAGAAGCGGTGAGTTTTGGCGAGTTGATGAAGATCTTCCAGGGCTAGCGATTCCATTTTTTCCAGCGGGCAACGAGTTCCTGCGCGGCTTCGGGCCAGGTGGTGAATTGGAATGGGAAGCCAGCGGCAGCTAAGCGACCGGGGATGACTTGGCGGCTTTTCAGAATAAGTTCAGATTCGGTGCGAAGGAAGAGTGCGCCCAGTTCGACCATCCAGTTGTCTAGCGGCGAGCCCGGGATGTGGCCCCAAACGTTGCGCAAAGCGCGCATGAAGTCTTTGTTGGGTAGCGGATTAGGTGCGGCGAGATTGACGACGCCTTCCCAATCCTGGTGAGCAACGAGCCACTCGACGGAGCGAGCGAAATCGAATTCGTGAATCCAGGAGACGAACTGGTTGCCGCGGCCTTGGCGACCACCTAGACCGTGGCGCACGAGACCGAGCAGACGTCGAAGGCGCCGCCGCGATCAGGGCTGAACGTGATGGCACTGCGTAGAGCCACTTTGCGAGTGCGCGGTGTGGGCGTTTCGAAGAAGGCTTGCTCCCAGGCTTTGGCGACTTGAATGGAAAAGTTCCAAGTGTCGGGTGCGCCAGGTTCGTTGCCGTCGAGTTCGCCGCGCGCTTCATCCATGGGGCGATCGAGCGCGTGGCGATAGATGGTGGCGGTGCTGGCATTGAGCCACACGCGTGGCGGCGAGCGTAGTGAACCGATGACTTGGTTCAGGAGCTTGGTGCTGAGCACTCGGGAATCGGTGATCTCGCGGCGATTACCGCGGCGATAACGGCAATTGACAGATCGGCCAGCAAGGTTGATACAGACGTTGCTGCGATCGAGCGCCTTTATCCAGGGGCCTTCGGTGAGGCCGTCCCATGGGAGAACTTGCCAAGGCTCAGAATTGGGATGGCGGCTGAGCACCGTGACATTGTGGCCGCGGGCGTGAAAATGGCGAGCCAAAATGTGGGCGACTTGGCCGCTTCCACCGGGAATGACGATGCGCAGAGGTTGGGTCATAAATATTTTTGCCAAGCATTGGTTTCAGCCACTTCTTAGAGCACGGCATTGCGTTCTTTCAGGAGATCTAGCATGTACTCGCGCAGAACAAGGCGTTCGGCAATGCGGCCCAGGATGCCCAGTGGGGCTTCGAAGCGAAAAGTATCTCGCATTTGGGTGACGTGAGGCGCCAGGGATATAAAGTAATGATCGTGCTGCATTTTGCTGAAGGCACCGCGCAGCATGGTGTCCTGGAAGTAGCGGGGACTATCAAAGGCGGTGATTTCGCTGGTGAGCGTCTGGCGAACGCCGAAATGGCGCGCGCGCCAAGTGACGCGTTGACCGAGTCCGATGAGGCCGGACGTAACTCCGCCTTCGGCTACGGATTGTTCGCCGAAGTGAACATTGCCTTTGAGATGGACTTCCACCGAGCGGGCGAGATCGAAACAGCGCTTGGCGGGAGCGTGGATGCGCGTTTTTGTGGACAGCTCGATCATAATCTGATATTTCTGTTATTACAGAAATATCAGATTATTGGGGTGATGTCAAGGTGCACGTCTTAGAATGAAGTCACTCTTTTGGAAACCGTTAAACCCGCTAAATCGCGCCAACCTTCAATTGATGCACTTCGCGGCCTAGTTATGATCATCATGGCGCTCGATCATGTTCGTGATTTTTTTCACCGGCAAGCCATGTTTTTTTCGCCGGAAGATTTGGCGCATACAACACCCGCCATTTTCTTTACACGCTGGATTACGCATTTCTGTGCACCGGTGTTTATGTTTACCGCGGGGCTAGGTGCGTTCTACTTTATGCAGAGTGGGCGCAGCGCCGGGAAAGTCTCAGATTTTCTTTGGAAGCGTGGTTTGTGGCTGGTCGTGCTGGAGCTAACGGTCTTGCGCTTCGCGATGTTCTTAAGCCTGACGTCGAACCCGGTGTTTCTAACGGTGTTGTGGGCACTCGGTTGGTCGATGGTGGTATTGAGTTTTTTGATTCACCTTCCGCTGCGTTTGCTGGGCGTCATCAGCATTGCGGTCATCGTGATGCACAATTTGACCGATCCGTTGAAGGCAGCGCAGTTCGGAGCGCTCGGCTGGCTATGGAAGATATTGCACGAAGGCGGAGCGATCAAGCTGGGCAGCGTGGTGGTGATTGTGGGATATCCACTCATTCCTTGGTTTGCCGTCATGGCAGCGGGATTTTGTTTTGGACCAGTGATGAAGCTAGAACCTGCACGGCGGCGGCCGATCATCTTTCGCACCGGGCTTGGTATGACAATTTCTTTTGTGCTGCTGCGCGGCATCAATCTTTATGGCGATCCGCGGCCTTGGACTACTGCCTTGTCGTTCTTGCGCTGCAATAAATATCCGCCCTCGCTCGATTATCTGTTGATGACATTGGGGCCGGCGCTGCTGGTGCTGGCGCTGTTTGAAAAGTGCAGGTTTTCAAGACGAAATCCGCTAATAGTGTTTGGAAGGACGCCACTCTTCTATTTCCTGGGCCACTTTCTGTTGGCTCACCTGCTCGCCTTTCCCTTGGCGGCGCTGCGCTACGGTCGCGTAGGCTTTCTTTGGCACACACTTCCCACTTTGGGCGGTGACGCCAAGCTCTATCCCAGAGATTACGGATACTCGCTAAGCGAAGTATATTTGCTTTGGACTTTGGTTGTAGTACTCATGTACCCGCTGTGCCTTTGGTATGGACGGAAAAAGCTGGAAAGAACTTCATGGTGGCTCCGATATTTGTAGGTGAGGCGGATAGTTGGTAGGCTAGTGCGATACGGAAAAAACATTAGAAACACTTTCACCGCAGTAGCGTCAGCATTCGTACGCAAGTTTAATTACTAGCTTCATCCTCACTTGAACAGAGCAATGTCCAAATCCCACTTTCATTCTTCCGTTGTAACTTTTGCCTTAGTGATTTTGTTTTGCGAGGGCGTTATTGCGGCGCAAGCGCCTACGCTCATCACGTCTACGATTGACGAAAGCCGGCTGGTGGCCGTTGGGCACAGCACACACCCGATGGCCAGAGCCGAGTTTGATCGAGGCGCGGCATCGGATTCGTTACCGATGGAGAGAATGCTTTTGGTTTTGAAGCGGAGCGCTGAACGGCAAGCGGCTCTGGACAAATTCCTGGAAGAGGTGCAGCAACCCGGTTCACCGAACTTTCACAGATGGCTGACGCCGGAGCAGTTTGGCCAACAGTTTGGCGCGTCTGATTCCGACATTCAAACGGTGACTGCTTGGCTGCAGAAGCATGGTTTTCAAGTGGCGCCCACGGCGCCCGGTCGCAGCTTCCTGGAATTTTCGGGCCAAGCGGGGCAAGTGCGAAACGCGTTCCACACAGAGATTCATAAGTTCACGGTGAAGGGAGTTGACCATTGGGCGAATGCCAGTGACCAACAGATTCCGCTAGCGTTGGCCGATGCAGTGGCGGGCGTTTCCACACTGCACGATTTCCATGCAGCACCGCAATCGACGATCCTGAATGCGAATGTCTCACCGATGCCGGATTACACCACAGGTTCCGGCAACCACTATCTTTCGCCAAAGGATTACCAGACCATTTACAACGTGAACAGTCTGTATCCGGCGATAACGGGGGCGGGCACAACGATTGCCGTGGTGGGAAGAACGAATATCAAAATCCAAGACATTATCTCTTTTCGCAGCCTGTTCGGGTTGCCGGTGAATACTCCGAACATTATCCTGAACGGGACGGACCCCGGCGATTTGGGTGGCGGCGAAGAAGCGGAGGCGGTGCTGGATACGAGTTGGTCTGGTGCACTAGCGACGGGTGCGACGGTTGATCTGGTTGTTTCAAAAAGCACGAATACTACCGACGGCGTGGATTTGTCGGAAGCATACATCATCAACAACAATCTGGCCAACGTGATGACGGAGAGCTTTGGTTCGTGCGAAGCATCTTTCACAGCGGCGCAGGAGGCTTTGATTTCGTCAAACGCGCAACAAGCGGCCGCGCAAGGAATCACTTACACCGTTTCGGCGGGTGATGCGGGGTCGGCTGGTTGCGACGACTTCAATACCGAGACATCGGCGACGGGGCCGGTGTCGGTGAACGGCTTGGGCTCTTCGCCGTACACGATCACGGTGGGCGGCACGCAATTTAACGAAAACGGCTCGAACGCGTATTGGAGTACCAGCAATGGCAGCTATTACAATTCCGCAGTTTCCTATATTCCCGAGGACGTATGGAACGCCAACTGCACAGGCAGCACTTGCGGAACTGGGAGCATTTTGGCGGGTGGCGGCGGCGCGAGTATCTATTTTGCGAAACCGTCTTGGCAAACAGGCGTAGCGGGGATTCCGGCCGATGGCGTACGAGATGTGCCGGATGTGTCTCTCACGGCGGCAGGACATGATGCTTATCTTCTTTGCTTGGCGGGTGGGTGTTCGACCTCGCCCGCGACGCTCAATGGCATCTACGGAACCTCGGCATCGGCGCCATCTTTCGCGAGTATTGTGGCGTTGATCAGTCAGAAGGCGGGTGCACGTTTGGGCCAACTCACGCCGCGCTTGTACGCATTGGCCGCGAGCGAAAATCTAGGGTCGTGTAACGCGTCGAACACGTCCGTATTGCCTGTAAGCGGTTGTATTTTTAATGATGTTACGGTGGGCACCAACGCTGTTCCGGGAGAAGCGAATTACAACACGGCGGCGGAGACGTATCCAGCGGGGGTGGGCTATGACCTGGCCAGCGGATTGGGATCGGTGAACGTGGCCAATCTGGTGAACAACTGGAGCGGCGTGGTGGTGACGGCGCCGACGGCATCGCTGTCGCCGGGCTCGCTCACGTTCGCATCGCAGACGACTGGCACGACGAGCGCCGGGCAGCCGGTGACGTTGAGCAATGCCGGATCGGCAACGCTGAACATTGCCAGCATTGCGTTGAGCGGCGCCAACGCTCACGATTTTGGGGTTTCTAATAATTGCGGCACAACGCAGGCGGCAGGCGGGACTTGTAGCATCACCGTGACGTTTACTCCCAGCGCGACAGGCGCACGCACGGCCAATCTGGTGGTGACGGATAACTCCGGCAATGTGAATGGAGCGACTCAGAGCCTAGCAATCACCGGCACTGGGACGGCAGCGGCCAGCGGAGCATCTGCGACATACAAGGGCGCGGACTCAGGCACATTAGGTAATTGGACGGGCAAGTATGGCGCTGATGGGCAGTTGATTCCGAATGGCCTGCAGAACCCTGCGGCCTATGCAACGGTCAACTTCAGCGGCAGTAGCAACTTCACATGGACTACGTCCACCATTGATCCTCGAGCGCTGCAATCCGCGAGCGGGTCGAGTTCGCGGATTGCCTCGGTTTATTATTCGGCCAGCGCTTTCACGATTGATGTGAACCTCACCGATGGCAACACACACCAGGTCTCGCTGTACTTGTGCGATTGGAATTCTTATCTCCGGACAGAAACCGTAACGATTATCGATGCGAGCAACTCGAACGTTCTGAGCACGCAATCGTTTTCTTCGTTTACCGGCGGCGTGTGGGAAAGCTATTTGATCAAAGGGCACGTGCAGATTCAAGTCACGCACACGGGTGGCGACAACGCCATCGTAAACGGCATCTTCTTCGATCCGGTGTCTTCGACTACGGTGACCAGTTCGGCCAGTTATAGCGGCGCGGACTCAGTGACATTAGGTAATTGGACGGGCAAGTATGGCGCGGATGGACAGTTGATTCCGAATGGCCTGCAGAACCCTGCGGCTTATGCAACGGTAAACTTAACGGGCAGTAGCAACTTCACATGGACTACGTCCACCAGTGATCCTCGAGCGCTGCAATCCGCGAGCGGGTCGAGTTCGCGGATTGCCTCGGTTTATTATTCGGCTAGCGCTTTCACGATTGATGTGAACCTCACCGATGGCAACACGCACAAAGTCTCACTGTACTTGTGTGATTGGAATTCCTACCTCCGAACAGAGACCGTAACGATTATCGACGCGAGTAGCTCGAACGTCCTAAGCACGCAATCGTTCGCGTCGTTTACCGGCGGCGTGTGGGAAAGCTATTTGATTAAAGGGCACGTGCAGATTCAAGTCACGCACACGGGTGGCGATAACGCCATCGTGAACGGCATCTTCTTTGATCCGGTGTCTTCGACCACGGTGACCAGTTCTGCTAGTTATAGCGGCGCGGATTCGGCCACACTAGGTAATTGGACGGGCAAGTATGGCGCGGATGGACAGTTGATTCCGAATGGATTGCAGAACCCTGCGGCTTATGCAGCGGTCAACTTCAGCGGCAGTAGCAACTTCACATGGACTACGTCCACCAGTGATCCTCGAGCGCTGCAATCCGCGAGCGGATCGAGTTCGCGGATTGCCTCGGTTTATTATTCGGCCAGTGCTTTCACGATTGATGTAAACCTCACCGATGGCAACACGCACCAAGTCTCACTGTACTTGTGCGATTGGAATTCCTACCTCCGAACAGAGACCGTAACGATTATCGACGCGAGTAGCTCGAACGTCCTAAGCACGCAATCGTTCGCGTCGTTTACCGGCGGCGTGTGGGAAATCTATTTGATTAAAGGGCACGTGCAGATTCAAGTCACGCACACGGGTGGCGACAACGCCATCGTGAACGGCATCTTCTTCGATCCGGTGTCTTCAACGGCGGTGACTAGTTCGCTCTAATTGGAGATTAGGGCAGGGTAGTAGTTTTGGCGCTGCCGTAGTAGAGGCCGTTAAACAGTAGTTTGAAGGTGCCGTGGGGTTGGCCGCGGAAGGTGACTTCGGGGCCAAGGACGATGACTTTGCCTTCGCCGACTGAGGCTTCGGCAACAGCGACACCGCCTTTCAAGTATTGCTGACCCCAGGCCCAACCACTATCGAGAGGCTTGGCGGTGTTGAACCAGGCGACGGGTTCGGTGTGTTTGAGCGAGGCTTCGGGCAGCATGTTGAAGACGGGGCTGTTTTCAAAGAAGACGTCGGCTTCTTCGGGCATGCCATAGGCGAGCGGATTGTTGTTGTTGATCTTCACTTTGAGAAGCGAGCCGGGGACGTAGTATTTGTCGCGCGCTAACGGATGCGGTTTGCCATCTTTGCCGATCTCGGTGAGGTGGTTTTCAAGAGGCACGCCTAACAGTTCGGCCATGCTGGTGGAACTGCCGACGTCGACAACGGAACCACCCGCGGCGAGGAACTTCGGTATCTGCGGAATGGTCTTTTCTTCGGTGAGGCGGCCGATCATGGCTCGATATGGCTCGGGAATTTCTTCGGCCTTCAATTCACGACTGCCGAACATGTCTCCGCCACGTCCCGCGCCGCCACGGCGGAAGGCGCCGTCGCTGAAGACGAGGACGTCGAATTTGGAACGTAAATCACCGGCGTCGAGGGTTTTCGGATAGACGAGTTCAAAGGGGAATTCATATTGTTCGAAGAGCCAGCGATTCCAGCCGGCCGTCATAAGGCCGCCGTATTGATCGAACAAACCGATGCGGATGGGTTTGAGTTTGATGGCGTCACCAGAGGGAGCTTTGGCGAGTGCGTACGCGGCCACGCCAAGGTGTTTGGCGGCGGTTTCGAGAATGGGTTTGACGGCTGGGGAAGCTTGCACCCAGATGGCGCCGCTACCGAGTTCGTGGCCTTCCGCGGCGATGGGTTTGGCGAGCCAGAAGACGCTACAGCCGGCTTTGAGAAGGCGGTTGACGACGATGAACGAATCGTTGACGCGATGATCGAGCAGATAGCCAGCGGGTTTGGCGACGCTGGTGACCAATGCCGGCGGCGGATCCATGAGGCCTTCGACTTTGACGAAGGGGCCGTCGAAGCCGTCGAGAATGCGATCAAATTTCACGCCCATTTGGAAGGCGAGGGTCCAGCCGGCGCTGTCGTAGGGAGGCACGGGTGGACCGCCGGGATAGAGGAAATCGTTGGGATGGTCTTGCGGTTCGAACATGTCTAAGACGTGCGGGCGAAAGGCTTGCGCGCATTTGACGACGAGCGAGCCGGCGGGATAGTTCTTGCCTTTGACGGTGAAGGCTTGCGAGGCTTTCAAGACAGTGATGCCGTTTTTGATAAGGGTGTTTATGAATTTGACAGCGGTCTCGAAATCGGGCTGATCGGACGGCATGATGTAGCCGCGGGCGTCGCGGAATTTGGGATCGTGCAGGACGGATTGATAGAGATCGGATTTGAGAGTGGGTGCGCGCAGGCCACCGACGGAAAGACCGACGGGCATCGCATCTGGGTTCGTGGGTTCGGCTCCGCCACGTCGGGGGGTTGATTCCGTTTCGCCGGCCGCTTTCAATGCTTCGATGCGGCTGGGCGTGATGGTCCAATGATCTTCGGAGCCGTTCTGAATGGAGTGCTTGCCCATTACATAGGAATCGTAGAGAAGGGTTTCGCGATTGCGTGAGGCGTAGTCGAGGACCGCACGATTGTTGGTCATCTCATAATCGATGGACTGACGATAGTGCCAGGTTTGCGGGGCCACGGGCAGAGGCCAATCACCGGTTGGGAGTTGCTTATCGGCAACGAGCGGAATCTGAATGGGAGTGGGGCTGCCGATGATTTCGGTGAGCAGGCCGATCATGTTGTGGAAGTAGCAAATGGTGCGTAGGCCGCCATTCCACCAGGTTGAATAGTTTGCGCCGGAACGTTGGGCGGAGCCGCCTTTCCCTTCCGCGACTAAGCGCTGATGCATGGCGGTGCCGACGGCTTCGACATCGAGCGGCATGAGCGGGTCGAAGTTGTAATTGAACGGATCGCGAAACGGCGGCATGAAGATGACTGCGCCGGCGGGGCCTGTTTGGTGGTGGTTGTAGACAATTTCCGGAAACCATTCAATGAACAACTGCTTGTTCATGTTGGTGCTTTCGGGCATGTTGGACATGTAGAAATCGCGATTGTTGTCGTGGCCGATGTAGTGCTGGAAGAGAACGGGGAGGTTGCCTAAGCTGCGCTTGAGGGGATCGGTCTCGCGCATGTACCAATTGGCGACGAGTTCCTGGCCGTCTGGATTGGCGAGGACGCAGAGCAGGATGACGTCATCAAGAAAACGTAGAGTCTCGGGATCGTTGCGGCTCACCATTTGGTAAACCTCTTCCATTTCCTGTTGCGAACCGACGGTTTCACTGGCATGCAGGCCACCGTCGATCCAGATGATGGCCTTGCCTTCGTGCGCGAGGGTGTGCGCTTCGTCATCGGTGAGGCCTTCGGCGTGGGCGAGTTTCTGGGCGATTTCTTTGTAATGATCGAGCTTTTTGAGGTTGGCTGGAGAGGTGATGATGGCCATGTACTGGCGGCGGTTTTCGGCGGTGGGTCCGATGTCTACCAGCTTCATGCGGTCGGACTCGGTGGCCAACTTGTGCCAGTAGGCATCAAGCTGCGTGTAGCTGGCCATGTGGTAATCGTCGCCCAAGTTAAAGCCGAGGGCTTCTTTCGGGGTGGTGATACCAGAAGCCGTTTGCCCGGCCGCCTGCATCACAGAGAGGATCAAGACAGCGCCGAACAAACGGCAGGTGTGAGACATAGGGTTCCTTTAATTAGCCTCGCGACGTGGGATGAGGCGATGAATGATGCGGCGAAAGGGTAGAGCGAAAATGAGGGGACACGCCTGCGCGATTGGTTGGATTCGCTGTACCGCCAGGGCCCGGAGTGTCCCCCCATTTTCTCAATGCTGCGACGGCGGAGGAGCACCGGCGGGCGGGGGCGGGCGGTGGGCTTCGCGGTCGGCGGCTTCTCTGGCGGCGCGTTCTTTGGCGGCTTGGATTTCGTCGGCGAAGAGTTGATGCGAGAGCGGATGGCCGTTGCCTTCGTGGCAAGTGAAGCACTTTACTTCGGGTTTGCTTTCGAAGTTGTGTTCGTTGATGGCGGCGACCATGTCAATCATCTTGCGGGCGGTTTGCTTTTCCTTCTTGTCGTCGGAATCAAACTTGCGTTCGACGTGGCAGAACGTGCATTCTTTGCCGAGCGACCACGAGAAGTAGTGCATGGTGTTGATGAATTGTGAGGCGGGCAGACCCTTGAGCGCATCGGTCTTCACGTTCTTGTAGTGGACGCTGGCCACTTCTTCGGGCTTCATCAGCGGCTCGGCTGCGGCTTGATCTTGCTTATCCATGACGATCGTGCTGTGCATGGGGCGGCCTTCGTTGGTGCCGTCTTCATTCATGGTGAGAGTTTTGCCATCGGCTGAGAGTTCGTAGGTGCGGGTGAAGGAACTACCGCCGCCGGCTTGTTCGGCTTTGACAGTCACCTTGTTCCCATCAACGGAGCCCGTCAGCTCAGTGGGGATGCCGGAGTAGGAACCTACTTTCGGTTTACCGTTGAGGAAGAAAGCTAACATGGTGCGCTGTTCGCCGCGCTGTCCCCAGGTACCGGTGGTATCGGTGAATTGAACCGCTTGTTCTTTGGTGCGATTATTGAAGACTGCGTCCTTCTGTTCGATCAGCACCAGATAAGTGACGACAGGCGGTCCTTGGCGTTTGCTTTTTGTAAGATCAGCGCGCCAGACGCCCGACATATCGGGGGTTTGGCTCAGCATCAGCGTGCCGGTGAGTGCAGCGAGAGCGAGAAGTTTCTTCATGGGAATGCCATGAATTATATCATTTCTTACGCTCTCCCCAAAAGACGGTGCAGTCGTCCATGTCGTTGCGATAGCGGAAAGCGCCAGCGACGCCGAGGCGGTCCAATTCAGGATCGGAACAAGACTGCGCGGTGACAAATTCGTGGTGTTCGAATTGACCCTTTAACTCAGCTTCGGTGACAAGGTGCTGGCGGCGAAGTTGCGCGGGCGGGAGAGGCAGCACATGGGTGTAGGAGCATTCCATGCCGGAGGGCGGCGTGATTTGGAGGATGAAGTAGACGAGTTCGTCGGCAAAGATGCGGCCGTCTTTAGGGGTGACCTCGGCGACTTTCTGCGCGACCTTTTCGTATTCCTGCCAAGTGGTTTGATCGAACAGCGAAACGCCGAAGCTGGTGAACATGAGAGACATGAGCACGGCGGCGATGGAGGCGGGCCATTTGGGACGTTGGCCGAAGCCCATTCTGGAGGCGACGCCGTAGATGCCGGCCATGGAGACGATGGTGAGGAAGGGCGTGAGCAGGATGAAGTAGCGGCTGAAGGTGGGGCGCGGGGTGCAAAGATATGCGCCTTCGATGAAGGCGATCCAAGCGGCTAGGTAGAATTCGCCGCGCTGATGACGGAGCCAATCGGATTGTTTGGCGATAAAGAGGACACCGGCGATACCGAGGAGACAGAGCGTGAGGGCTTGGGTGGAATCGACGAGGCTGGTGAAGACGAGCAGGTTGTGATGGACTGCCATGGGCGTGGGCCAATCGAGGCTGCGGTAGAGGGTGTGATATTGCAGCACGTTGAAGAATGTTTGGTCGGGGCTTTTGAGGAAGAGCCAGACGACGGGCAGGAAGGCGATGACTATGCCGGCAATGAAGGCGAGGGCTTTGCGCCAAGGGAGGCCGACGCGGTCATAGCGCCAGATCCACACGAGTAAGACGGGCAAGACAGGTGCGGAGAGGAGTGAGGAACCGGCTGCGATGCCGGCGAGCAACCCACATATAAGAGGATGCAGAAGGCTGACGCGCGCGGGGGTGGCCAGGGCGACGCGGTAGGCGGCCATGGTGAAGAAGAGGCAGATGCCATAGGCTTGGCCGATGGTGCCGAATTGAATGACGACTTCGTTGAGACCGACGAAGATGGCGGCGGTGAGGGCTAATGGGAGACGCCATTGGGGGGCGGGGAAGCGCGTGAGAATGTACTGCGCGGCGAGGAGCATGGAGCCCATTGAGAAGAGAGTTGCGCCGACGTGGACGGGGCGCCAATGTTGGCCGAAGAGCTTGAGAATGGCGGCGTTGAAGAAGGCGTTGAGGGGTGTTTGCGGGAAACAGAAATCGAGATAGGGCAAGTGGCCGCGCGAGATTTCTTGGGCGGCGATGAGGTGATAGCCTTCGTCCCAAACGAAGGCGCGGGTGACGGCGTAGAGGAGAGCGAAGGATGTGATGGCGAGGATGAGGAGTGTGAACGCGAGTTTGCCGCGGGTGGTGGTGGGGGTGAGTTCGGATTGTCTCGATGCTGCGTCTAACGCTTGTTCCATGGCGAGAGCTTTTTTATCAATGTAGCGGATGTGCGGAGTGGGGGTGGTTTTGGGGAGTGGATTTGAGGGCGAAGAAAGGGCGTTTTTTGCGAAACGGAATGAGATAAGTGGTTTGTTTGCAATGTTGGATTTGCGGATTTGTGAGGGTGATGGATTTGACATTTGCACTGGCCTTTCCGGTTGATTTTGGAATGGCGGCGTTCGAGGCTAGGGGTGAAAGTTGATGTAAGTGGTTGAGGCGATGGGGGGAAGTTTATTTTCGAAGTTTGTGATGGCCGCGCGGAGGTCTCACTCTGGACCGCGTTGGCAATCGGTTTTGGGAAGGCTAAAGAGGCGGATGCTTGTAAGGAGCCTCGGCCTCTATCTGTAAGCCACCTCACTTGTAGTTCGCTCTTTGTTTTTTCACTTGCCCGGCGAGTCAACATCGCGTTATTGTTGGTGGTCTGAGTAGACGAGTTGCAAACTTCCCAAGCAGGTAGGGCTGCCATCATTACCGGTGAAGGTGGAGTTATTCCTCACTATTATGAGGACGATCCTCGCCACCTTGATCGGTCAAATTGCACATACGGTGCGGGCATTTTGGCTCACTACGGCCGTTGTACACCAGCAGAACTCGGGCATCCAGTTCCAGTTGCACAAATGGATGCAGAATTCGACCGCCGAATTGGTGTAGCCGAGAGAATCAAGTGCCTGGCAACGGCGGGCGTCATGGTGCCTTCGCCGAGATCTTTGTGCGTGTTGATGTAAATTGGCCGGACGATTACCTTATCGAAGAGCGGTCGCTGCGCTCCACTTTTCACGAAGGGGCCCTTCTCTACGGTCGAAGCCGGGCCTTATCACACGCGCTCGGTTCGCATTGAAGACAGAAATGGCTTCCTGGCACAGGAGCGCGTGCCTCCCGGCGTGACGCTCGGCCTTCCTCCGAACGTGACTATCTTTCATTACGACGACGTTGGCGAACTTTTGCTGAGGAGCGATGGAAAACTCTTGATTGAAGGGGACGATGGCTATTGGTTTCAACTGCGTAAAGTGGCTATGGGTTCGCAGGCTGNNGAGAAGGCACACTCCGCCCGTTGCTGTTTGCTCAGTGTCTTGCTTCGGCATTCGTGACCACCGAAAGGATTGGCTGGAAGGCCGCCGCCTCGATGCGGGCAGTGGCCACCTCTAGTCGTTGGCGACGCAACGAAAGACGGCAGAGATGTATTTCGGCATTTGTTTGGTTGTCATTTCAGGCGGCGGCGGTGGACGAAAATTCGAAGCCAATTTCTGAGATGTCGATGGTTGGGTTGGCGGCGGCGGCTTGTTTGGCTTCGTTGAAGAGGGCGATGGCGGAGGCGGGGACGGTTTTTTCGGGTTGCGCGGGGGAGGATTCTTCCTTTTCCTGACGGGCGGTTTGGAGGGCGCGGAGTTCGGCGATGTCTTTGTCGCGCATGCGGCGGAGGCGGGATTCCTGGAGGCTGAGGTTTTTGAGTTGGCGTTCGTACTTGAGATAGGTCTGGAGTTCGAGTTCGAGCGGGGAGAATTGGTCGGCGAGTTCGGTGTGGCCGATGGCGTAGATGCCTGCTTCGAGATTGGGGATGCGAAGGAGACGCCATTCGGAGTTGATGATGGATTGGACGAGGTGTTCTTCGAGGGTGCCGAGGGGTTGGTAGCGTTTGATGAGGACTGCGCCGAGTTTTTGGTAGGCTTCGAGGTCTTCGTTGGGGAGCAGGATGGTTTGGCCGGTGAGCGCGGTTTTGACTGCGTTGTGATAGGACGTGGCTTTGCCAGCGTCGGTTTTGGGGCCGGTGGAGTGTTGGGCGTTCATGCGGTTGGCGTTGATTTGGGATTGAGTGGACATTTTGATTTCTCCTGGTTGGAAATAAAAAAGCGCCCGTGACCACAGCCGGTCAGGGCGCTTTTTTGAAGTTGAGATACGGGAGGGTAAACTCATCCCGTAAACGTTAGTCTAGCACAAGAAAAAAATAGATTTTCGTTAAGTTGTTGATTTTATGGGAAATATAGTTTGTGACTGGAAAATCGGGTGGCTGGAATTAGACGATTTGGTGTAGTGGGACATAGCTCTCCGTCCCCTCCGTCCCCCTCGGTGTAGTGGGACATAGCTCTCCGTCCCCTCCGTCCCCCCTGCGATTGTTGCGCGCGGATCGGTGCGCGATTCATTTTCGGTGCGCTGAACCGCCGACGGCGGATCCCTGGAGTATGCCGCTTGAGGCGTTGAGTTTGCACGGCCGCTTGGCGACATGCCTTAGAACTCGTGCGAGTTTGTGGTTGCGGGCTTGGCCGAACCTGTAGATCGAGCCAGGGACGGAGGGGACGGGGACGGAGAGCTATGGAAGCGTCCGGGTTCTTACGAACCTGCGGCCTTAGTGGCGGTGCCCGGTTTCGAACCTCTGCTTGCAGTAAGTGGTCGGCCCCACTCTTTTTCCAGACGCGAGATGAACTCGGGGTTGCCGATGGGCCTTCCGCTGAAGGTGCCGCGCTGAAGTCTGCGGATGGCGAGAATCTCTTCGGGTTCCGCCAAGAGATCGAGCCAACGTTTCTCGCCACCGGCTTTGGCATGGAAATCCCAATCGAGCAAGGCGCTGCCGCTTCGATCGGTGCCGATATGGGCGGCGGCACTGGACCACTTGTATTCTTCTGCGTGCTGTACCAGGTTGGCGCGCACGGGATTTTTTTCCACGTAACGAAGTGCCACCCATAGATGTTCGTCGTCGAGCGCGCCTGAATAAAAACGGTTTTGCCAAAGGTTTCCAGAACGATTTCTGCGGGCGTTGATGTAAAGCGCGTAGCGAGAGTGCGTTCGTCGCATGGCGACGGCGAGGGACTGTGGCTCTTCAGGAATCAGAACAAGATGGATGTGATTGCTCATCAGACAATAAGCAAGAATATGCGCACGCGCCTGGGCGCAATACTTTGTAAGGCAGTCGAGATAGATGTTCCGGTCAGCGTCGGTGAAGAAGACTTTCTGTTGGTCGACACCACGTTGAGTCACGTGATGCGGCGTTCCCACTGCTACCAGACGAGCAAATCTAGGCATTTGATAACGAAGTTGGTGGAGAGTGGAATTATTCTCTTAGTTCCATAGCTCTCCGTCCCCTGGAATTATTCTCTTAGTTCCATAGCTCTCCGTCCCCTCCGTCCCCGTCCCCTCCGTCCCCCTCCGTCCCAGAAGTCCTCACCCATTTGGGTTAGGACTAAACACAATTTTCGAAAGCCTGATCTGCGTCCCCTTGCGCCCGCTGTTGCCGCTTAGTGTATTGAAGCCAGACATCAGTCACAGCACGTTCCCTGCGGTTGATGAGTCGAGCTTTCACAAGAGAGAACACATCTATGACCCACTTAGAATTTACACAGCGGCGCACATTCAGTAAAGAAGAACTCATGGCCTGTGCCAACGGCACACTCGTTGAAGACGGACCTCGAGAAATGGGGCGCCTCCCAAGTCCTCCCCTTCTTATGGTCGACCGGGTCGTCGACGTGCAACATAACGGAAACCGCGGCCGTATTGTTGCAGAGCAAGACGTACCTATCGATGCCTGGTATTTCTGGTGTCACTTTCGCCATGATCCGGTGCAGCCCGGTTGTCTTGGTATTGAGGCCATCTGGCAGTTGATGGGTTTGTATCTCGCCATTCGCGGGGTGGATGGCAGTGGGCGAGCTCTGGGCTGTAAAGAGATTGAGTTCACGGGCCAGATTCGACCTCACAACCGGCACGTTCGCTACGAAATCGACATCACGCGCTTTGCTCAATTGCGCAATCAGAACTCTGCGATCGCTATCGGCGACGGCACTCTGATTGTGGACGGAGATCCTATCTATACAGTTCGACAAGCGCGCGTGGCCACCTTCGGAGGTATTGAGTATCCTGACTATCCGCACCGCTCTCGCAATGGTGTGGGAGGTTTGGTTGCTCGTCAACCAGCGCCAGCGAAGGAGGTCACGGTGCCATGCTGACCGGGCCAGAACTACTGAAGCACTTGCCGCAACAGGCGCCCTTTCGTTTTGTGGACGAAGTGGTAGAGGCGGATGATCGACACATAGTTTGCCGCTATACTTTTCGTCCCGACGAAGACTTCTATCGCGGTCATTTTCCCGGGCAGCCCGTTACTCCCGGAGTCATTCTTCTGGAGGCGATGGCTCAGTCTGGAGTTGGCCTGCTGGCGATCTATCTGCTCCTCCAGGGTGGTGGGTCGACCAACGAATACCGCAGTGTGTTCACAGATGCGCAAGCTGAGTGGCACAACCCCGTGTTACCCGGCGAGACAGTGACTGTGAGTGGGGAGTTGTTGACTTGGCGGAACATGCGCATCCGCTCAAAAGTGGAGTTGCGAACTGGTGATGGGCGCTTGGGAGTTTCCGGTGTACTCGGAGGAATGGGAGTTAGAGTATGAGACGCGTGGTGATTACAGGACTCGGGGTAGTGGCCTGCAATGGTATCGGAGTACACGACTTCTGCCATGCTTTACGCGATGGCAAATCGGGTGTTCGCTTTCATCAAAAGTTGCAGGATTTCAAACTCACTTGTCAGGTGGCTGGTTATCCCAGCGTGGACGAAGACTATGTGAAAGCGCGCTTCACGCCGCAACGAATACGCGATATGAACGGCATTATGACGTTCGGCGGGCTGGCTGCGCAGGAGTGCTGGCTCGATGCCGGGCTGCCGTTAAAGACAGACGAAACCTTCTGGGATAGCGGCGCGATTATCGGCAGCGGTATTGCCGGTGTCGATACGATTGCTGAACGGTTGGTGCCTATGACGCGCGATGGACAGTCGCGCAGGCTCGGCACGGCGATTCCGGAACAGGTGATGTGTAGCAACGTCAGCGCGTTCGTGGGTGGCTTGCTCGGCTTAGGCAATCACGTCTACAGCAACAGCAGTGCCTGCGCCACGGGAACGGAGGCGTTGATTGAATGTTATCGCCATATTGCGGCGGGCCGTGCTGAACGTATGTTGGCCGGCGGAGCGGAATGCGATTCGGCCTTCATTGCCTCTGGCTTTGACGCTATGCGAGTCACCGCTCGCAAAGGCAACGACGAACCGGAGAAAGCGTCCCGTCCGATGAGTGCGACTGCGAGTGGCTTTGTTCCTGGCGCGGGTGCGGGTGCACTCATGCTGGAAAGTCTGGAGAGTGCGCACGCACGGGGCGCTCGCATCTACGCGGAAGTTGTGGGTGGTCATGTGAATTCTGGAGGGCAGCGCAATGGGGGCACCATGACGGCTGCGAATCCGGAAGGCATTCGACGATGTATTCGCGCCGCCGTTGATGAGTCGGGACTTATGCCCGGGCGAGATATCAATTACATCAACGCTCATCTCACGGCCACGGGAGCCGACCACAAGGAGGTTGACCGTTTACGGGAGACGCTTGGTTTGCCGGACGAACAATTCCCGTGGATCAACTCGACTAAATCAATGATCGGCCACACGCTCGGAGCCTCCGGTGCGATCGAATGTGTGGCCACCGTTATTCAACTTTATGAAGGCTTCGTGCATCGCGCGTTGAACAGCGAAGACGTTCACCCGTTGATTGCGCCGATTGAGCGAAGCATTCCGCGTGAAACCGTGCACACCCCGTTGCGTGCCGCTTTGAAAACCAGTTTTGGCTTTGGCGATGTGAACGCCTGCGTCGTCTTTCGCTCAATGCAGTAAACCCTAAACCATCCGAATGGAGAAAAATATGAACCGAGATCAATTGAGAGCAGAATTCGTGACAATGATCCAGCCCTTTGTCCGAAATACCAAGTCAGAAGAGATTAACGAAAGCAGCAGTTTCGTGAACGATCTCAACGTGCAGAGTGCGCGTCTGATTGACATCATCCTTGAGATGGAAGATAAGTTCGCCATTCGCATCGATGATGAAGAAGCGGGCGCCTTGACCACCGTGGGCAGCGCGGTTGATTTGCTGATCGCGAAGTTGAGCGAGAAAGAAGAGGCGGCCGCATGAAAACCATGAATACCGTTCCTTTGACACAGTTCGAAACATACCCCGTGATTCCGGTGGATTTGCTGAGTGAGATTGGGCAATTGCTCTTAAACCCGGCGACTACGACTATTGCTATGCAGCGGCTGACCGAGGATCTGGCGGCCCTGCGCGACTCACGGTCAACGGAAGATTGGCGAGATTACACGCGCGCTTTTCAAGAGCATCCCATCTTGAAGTACCTTCATGAGGATGCGTTCACGCGGCGCGCCTTTCGCAAACCGCGCGGCTATGCGGGCGATGCGGTTTTGATGGATATGGTGTATGGCACCGGCGATGGTGAACTTGTGGCTAAGTCGTCGGAGTTGGGGAAGCGTATCTATGCTTTTGCGACCACTGCGCCTATTTTTGCGGCTACACGTGATCGGGTTGCGCGACTTGCCAAATCGATTGACGAAGTGTGCGCGGAAAATCCGAATGCGCACATTCTGTCTGTGGCCTGCGGACACATGCGCGAGGCGGCTTTATCTGAAGCTGTGAAGCAAAACCGCTTCGGGCGGCTGGTTGGCCTTGATCAAGATAAGCGAAGCTTGCGAGTGATTGAACGGGGGCATCCTAATATTGAACGGATTGCCGCTTCGATCAGCGAGCTTATGGATTCGAGTGTGCGACCGGGCCAGTTCGATTTTATCTACTCGGCTGGGCTGTACGATTATTTGGATGATGAGATCGGACGGCGCCTTTTACATTCACTGGCCGGCATCATCAAACCCGGTGGGCGTATTTTCATTGCTAATTTTTTGCCGAACCTTTCGAGTATCGGCTACATGGAAGCCGCTATGGATTGGTGGATGGTGTATCGGCCCGTGGAGCAATTCCACGCACTCGCCGAGCATCTGCCCGGCTTGAAATCGAGCCGGGTGATTACCGATCCTTTGCAGCATCTCAACTACTTGGATTTGCAGTTTTAGTTATTTGGGACGGAGGAAATGGCCCCTCCGTCTCTTTCTTTATGGAGTAGTTTTAGGCCGATTGGTGCAAGGCAGCTTCGCGTCAAACAAGCATAAATTTTCAGCTTTCCAGCGCATAGCTGCGTAAATGCGTGTTCGCCCACTTGGATGATCGAAGAAAATGATCTCTTCGAGCGGCCCGGGATCCATCTTTCGATACTCACCCAGTAGCACATCTGCCTCAGCTTCGCCATCTGGCTGCCGGGCCGCATTCAGCCCGTAGAGATCCGCTTCGTATTCCTGCGTGCGTGTGAACGAATTGCCAATCGGCGTAAACAAGAAACCGAGCGTGGCTAAAATCAAGACCGCCACCGGCAGCGCTGCTACATCACTCACTCCGCGCAGTCCCCAGCGCTCGCCCCACTGCGAGACTGCCTTCTCCAGCCCGCGCCGCAATACCCAGAACATCACCACAATCACGACGGTGAAAAAGATGACTGTGTTGTTGATGTGGTGCAGCACATAGTGCCCCATCTCATGTCCCATCACTGAGAGAACACATTCTGGCGAGCACCGCGCCAGCAGATTATCGTTCAATGTAATTCGCTCTGTACCAAGGAACCCGCTTACATTCGCGCTCACGCGCTTGCTTTGCTTGGATGCATCTACTTCGTACACATCCGTGGCCGGAATGCCGTTCGCCCGCGCCAAACTCAAAATACTAGCTTTGATGGTTTGGTTTTCCAGGGGTTTGTATTTGTTGAACAGCGGCGCGATAAACACCGGCCCAATCACGATGCCGAAACACAAGAACGCAATGCCCACTAGCGATCCCCAAAGATGCCAGGTGTTCGGCAAGCGCCGAACCACCGCGACAAATGCGGTCAATGCAAATCCGCCCAGCACAATCCCGACCGCGAGGCCCGTCATTTCCTCGCCGAACCATCCGCCGAAACTTAAGTTCGACAGGCCATAGTTGTGCTCGCGAAAGTATCCTTCGTACACGGTCAGGGGAAACGACAACACGTAACCGGCCACGCTGAACGCCAGCCAATAAAGCCACCATTGCAGGAACGTTGCACGCACCACGCGCTCTGTCCAATCACGAATCCGCGCAGAAAACTTCGTCTCCAAAAGCAGCAGCATGACGGCCGCAGTGTAAAGAAACTCCACCAGAAGGAGCCGATATCCGCCTTCAAAATAAGCGTCGGAATTCGCTTTCTGAGTTCCCGACATGGTGGCCAGCCACGCGTCGGTGGCCACCTTCGCGTCGAAGTGCGCGTTGGCCTTGGCTGCTTCGGGAACAGGCGGAGCTTTCGGCGGTTCCGCCCACGCCGCAACCGCTAATAGCAAAACCGCGCTCCACAACCGAAGCAGCCCCATGTCTCTTCCCTATTTCACTTTCTTGACGTAGTCCTTGTACAGATCCTCAATCTTCTGCTTTGGATAATCGCCGGGGTGAATCACCACGCGATAGCGCAAGCGCAAGGTATCGCCCGCCTTCAGGTCAAGACCGCCCTTGCCCTCCGCCTTCGGATCGAATTCCTTTAAACCAAATGGATTCACCGCAAACAAACCGTAATCCCGCGAATGCCAGCGCGGCGGCTCGGGCCCGTTCTTGGGATTGTTGAAAATCACGATGCCCACTTTCTGTCCATTCACCGTGCCATCGTAATCTACCCACTCCGCTTTCTTGCCCCAAACATTCTTCTCGGTCTGCGCGCCCTCGGCGTTCGTCATTAGACCGCCGTTTTTACCGGCCATGCTGTCGGCCAGGCGAATGGCGAAGAATCCTTCTTTAGTGTCGGCAAACTTCACGTCTGTTTTGGCAGTGTAGGTCAGGTCTACGTCGAAGGTGCGCACGTCGCGGTCGGCATAGAACGTCATGGTGCGGTTTTCTTCGAGGATAGGGCCTTTGTCCGGCGAAGCCCACTCGAACACTGCTTGAATGGTTCCTGATTTCTTCCCTGGCTTCAGTTCGCCCAAGCTTTTCAGCGCCAAGATTCCCTTGGTGGATGGGTTCTCACCACTCGTCTTGGAAGCGGGCTCATTCTCCCAAAAGTTCACGTTGTTTACGTCACCGTAGCCGATCCAAAGCCCGCGGTGATGGGGATGATCGCGCGATTCGCCGTCCACCATCTCCTGCGGGAAATGCCGCGTAACAATCAACCCGTTCGCACTGCGCAACGGGGCCAGGAATGGTTTGGGATACGCCTTGCCAATATGAAAATCGGTGAACGGTTCGCCATTGATTGTGATGCTGATGTGATCGCCATCTACATTTTTAAATTCCACTTGCGCTGCCGCCGGCTGTACACCTGCCACAAAAAACGCCGCGCTCAAAACCGCACTCAAAACTAGTTTTTTCATAAACATCTCTCCGCAAATAGCCCGTTGAAATCATAACAAGGGACGGAGCGGACGGAGAGCTGCGGAACCAAGCTCATTTTTTCTCTCTGAACGCGGAAACCGACATCCATTTCACTCTGGGCTATCATTTAACTAGGAGTTTTCAATATGGGACCGATTGGCGCACAGGAGATGATCTTGATTTTCCTCGTCGCCCTTGTGCTCTTCGGACCGAAAAAGTTACCCGAACTCGGCAGACTGCTGGGCAAGGGGTTGACTGAATACCGGCGAGCCAAGAGCGAACTGAAGTCAACCTTTGAAACCCATCTCCGCGAATTGGAAAGAGAAGCCAATGTCGACGCGGCTCTAAAAAATACCACGTCTCCTTATTCTTCTCCCACCACTATCTCTTCCACTAGTTATGATGAGTACGGACACGAACCCAGCTATTCTTCGCCAACTCCTTACGGGGAAACTGCTGCGTCCGAATCCGCCTCTTCACCATCATCCACCGCCAGCGCAACCGCAACTCAGGACGCCGAGGCCTACCGGGAAACACCCTCTTTGATCGCCGTTTCGCCAGTGGCCGGAACCGTGCCTCGCTCCAGCGAGCCGCATTCCGTCCCCGCATCCGCGCCAGAGGGCCATTCCGCCTGAGTTCGTGAGTCGAAATGCCTGACGATAACCAGGAGCCCACCGCTCCTCACAGTGAACCTGCGGCTGCGCCTCAAGCACCGCCCGAAAACGAACCCGACCTCGGATCTGATCTGCCACCGCAGGTTTACCGAGCCGACCAGCCGCAGTACGTCCCTCCGCAAGCCGTTGCCACTGTTCCGCCTCCTGCTCCGCAGGCTGCGCCTCCCCCCCCACCTCCGCCTCCCAAACCACCGAAGAAGGACGACGACGAAGACGACGATCCGGAAGAGCGCGGCATGCTGCGCATGTCTTTCATGGAGCATCTGGAAGAACTGCGCGGCGTTATCTTACGTTCCATCGCTGGCGTAATCGTTGCCTTTTTTGGCGCGTTCCTTCTCGCTAAGCAGCTCTGGGACATCGTGTCTTCGCCCGCTGTCAACGCCCTTCGCACGCTCGGCGTCAATCCTCCCCGACTCGTCCAAATCTCTCCGATGGAGGGGTTCAATGTTATTTACATCAAATTGCCGCTGCTTGTGGCGGTGTTTCTCGGCTCGCCCTGGATCTTCTATCAGATCTGGTCTTTCATTTCACCTGGCCTCTACAAGCGCGAAAAACGTTGGGCCGTACCGTTCATACTGGCTACCGCAGGGCTTTTCATTACAGGCGGGTTGTTCGCGTATTTCGTGGCGTTCCGTTATGGCTTAGTCTTCCTCCTTGGAATAGGACTCGACGTCAACGTCTCACCCTTCGTCTCTATTGACACCTACTTTGACCTCTTCGTCAACGTCACGCTGGGCGTTGGTCTGGTTTTTGAGATGCCTGTCATCATCTTCTTCCTGACCCTGTTGCGCGTCGCCTCGCCGCGCTTCTTGCTCAAGCATTCGCGCTACGCCATTCTGGCCATCACCATCATCGCCGCCATTGTCACGCCTACGCCCGACGCATTCAACATGACGCTGTTTACCATTCCCATGATCGCGTTGTACTTCCTGGGTCTGTTCGCCAGCTACCTGCTCGTCTTGCGCCGCGAAGGCAAGAAATTCCCATGGCACATTGTTGGCTTGGTTGCTTTGGGCCTTCTGCTGATCGCTGTGGGCATTATTGCCCTTTTGGTTTACCACTTCCATTTTCGCTGGATTCCGACGTGGCCGTTCCTGATTAAATAACGGATGCACGAGTACGACACCGTTCTAATGGCCTTGTTGCAGAGTCCGCAGAACTCGATTTTGGAAACAATCACCGGCGCGCGAATCGATCAGTGGCTCAACGTCGAGTTTCCGGAGTTGCAGCAAACGCGTGTGGACATGTTGGGTCTGACGTCAATCGGCAGCGCTCGCTCGGCATAGAGCTGCAAAGCACAAACGACATGAAACTTCCGCTTCGCATGGCCGAGTATGCCTTGCGCACGTTCCGTTTGCACGAAATGTTTCCCGAACAGTACATGCTTTATGTAGGCGATGAGAAAATGCGCATGCCTCACGAACTCGTCGGCCCGAATTTCGTTTGCCGGTACACTCTTCTCGACATTCGCACGCTGGACGAAGAGGCACTCCTGGCGAGTCCGTTCGCGAACGACAGTGTCATTGCCGTCCTGACGGAGCACCGAGATCGCCGGAAAACCATCCAGCGAATTCTTCAGCGAATCGCTACACTAGAAAGTGGAAGGCGCGATGATGCGCTGAAAAAGTTAATGATCCTGGCGGGTTTGCGAAAGCTGGGAGATACGATACATGCGGAGGTGAACCAGATGCCCATTTTAAACGACATTATGGATCATGATTTTCTTGGTCCACTGATACGTAAAGGAAGACAAGAAGGCGAAATCAAGATCTTGCGCAACCAACTCGGCAAGCGTTTCGGCGAACTCCCCGCTTGGGTCGACGACCGTCTCACCAACCTGTCCACGTCTGAGCTAGAAGATCTATCCCTCCGCCTCTTCGACGCCAAAACTCTAAACGAACTCTTCGTCCGCTAAACGCCGCTCAATACTTCCAAAGTGCCACGCCACCGAGCAACCCATCCTCATTCGGCACTCGCGTCGCCCTCGCCGGCAGCGAGAAATTAATCTTCTCCGCATTTCCCCCGCCGATGTAAAGGTGGTCGTAATTGAACAGCGATTCCAACTGCGGTATCGCCTTTGCCAGCAGCTTGTTCCAGCCTTTCTTCCCATGCTTGGCCAAGCCGTCTTTGCCTAAGAACTCCTCATACGTCTTACCCTTGCGCCACGGGTGATGGGCCAGTTCCAAGCCAGGTACGAGCGTGCCATTGATAAACAACGACGATCCAAATCCGGTCCCGAGCGTAATCACCAACTCCAAGCCTTTGCCACGAATTGCGCCATAGCCCTGCACCGCCGCATCGTTGCAAACACGCGTTGGTTTCCGCCAGCGCCGCGCAATCACTTTCTCCAACTCAAACCCCACCCATTGCGGATTCAAATTGTGGGCTGTCAGTGTCGCTCCATGCTTCACCACGCCCGGAAAACCCACTGACACGCGATCGAATCCATTCAGCTTTTCAGCAATCGTATCCAGCACCGCCAGAACCTTTTCAGGCGTCGCGGGTTGCGGCGTTTCCAAGCGAATGCGGTCGCTCATCGGCTTCCCGCGATCATCCAGCAGGATGCCTTTGATCCCAGTTCCGCCTACGTCAATTGCAAAAGTAACAGGTGTCTTTTCGGCTGTCTTGGCCATACCAAACTAATGTACCGAATGTGCGAACCTCTCCACATAAAGAACAAGAGCTCAACCGCTTGTTATACTGCGATTGAGCCCTTGGGAGGTCGTCTAATGGTAAGACTGCAGACTCTGGATCTGCGTATCGGGGTTCGAGTCCCTGCCTCCCAGCCAACTCTCCCCGGCCTTACTTTTACTGCTTCGGCGTAGTGGTTTTGTCGGCTACTTTGTCGGCACCCTTCGAAGTAGCCTTCGCTACTTTGTGAGTCCCTTTCTTAAGGCCCTTTTCCGTGGCCTTGCCCAGCTTCTTGGCTCCCTTACCCGTGGCCTTGGCTCCTTTTTCCGCACCTTTGGCGGTATCCTTTGCGCCCGTTTTTACGGCATCGCCGGTTTTTTCGCCCGCCGTTTTCAAATCATCCTTCACTTGCGCCAAAACGGGCGTCACTCCCGCTGCGCCCAAAAGTAGAACTACAGACAATGCAATAGTTTTCATACTTCCTTTTTACTAAATTCGTTCACGTAAATCTGCTGGATCTCCTCAGATTGTCGTTTTCAACCTCGCTGAAACTACGTACAATGGAATCCCATGGCTGGCTTCTCCGTCAAACTCTTCACTCCGACCACCACGCAGACTCAGCGTGCCGATTTGTCGGAACAAGTCCGCATTGCTGCGGCGCAGAATGAACGAAATGTCGTCATTCCCCCTCATCCCGATAATGGCGATGAAAGCAAGTATAAGACTAAGCTAGGCAACTATTCCAAAGGTCTTCCGCACAACAATCGCGGTGAAGTGGATCTGGCTGCTTACCAACGCATGCTGACCGCGCTGGCGTCCGGCGCAATCGAGGATTTCGAAAAAATTCCGCTCGGCGGCACCGTACCTCTCGTTGATCCGCAAGCCGGACTCGCCTACGATCTGGAAGGAGTTGACTCCCATCAGCTGACTCTCCCGCCGCCGCCGCCCGTGGCGAGCGAGGCCAAGGCCGCCGAGTCTGTCGAGCTCTATTGGATGGCGCTCATGCGCGACGTTCATTTTTCGCAGTACCCCTCCAACGAGCTGGCCGAAGCCGCCTGTGCGGAATTGTCGACTATTCCCCAATTCAGTCGTCAACTGAATGGAGTCGTTGAGCCCGTTACGCCCGCAACTCTCTTCCGCGGATTCACGGCCGGTGACATCCAGGGTCCCTATATCTCACAGTTCCTTTACCAGACTCTTGAATTTGGCGCGGCCGAACTCGTGCAACGCTTCCAAACACTGCTTCCCGTGGCGCGCGGCGGATCTGACTGGATGACTGACTTCTCATCATGGCTCGATGTGCAAAACGGCGGTGGTCCATTGGCCGCTGCCTGGAAGACACCCTCCGCCGCTCCCAACCGCATTGATCCCGTCCGCCGCTATATCCGATGTGGGC